>CALOED010000067.1:0-2486 GCA_942492005.1 uncultured Saprospiraceae bacterium | reverse complement strand
TGAGAAAATTTCAGACAGATGCAAAAAACTCCGAAGCAGCAGTAATTAATTACTTAGCTTCTAAGATTGCAGGTACAATTCTTGAATTTGACCAATTTCAGCCAGTAGCTTCTGCTGATAAAGGTTATGTAATTTCAGGAGAGCAGTATAAAGCCGAAATCTTTTTGAGTGCAGCATCTAAGCAAGCTAAGTATTCTGTAAGTGTAAATGGCTCTAGTTTACCAGTTAAAGATGGAGTTGCTACCTATACTACTCGTACAACAGGTAGCGGAGAGAAAAGTTATACCGTAAATATTTCTCTTCAAAACCCGTTCACTAATAAAGTGGATAAGTTCTCTAAAACATTCAAATACGAAGTAGGTCGCCGTTCAGTAACGGTATCTGCGGATAAAATGAATGTATTCTATGTTGGTGTAACTAACCCTGTATCAGTAGCTGCGGCAGGTGTATCTTCTAATCAATTGAGGGTAAGCTGTAGTGGCGGCGGATGTAGTATGTCTCCTAACGGAAATGGTAAATACAATGTTACTGTTTCTCAACCAGGAGGAACAGCAGTAATTACCGTATCTGGCGGAGGTTTGACACCTACTAGCTTCGACTACCGAGTGAAGCGTATTCCAGACCCTGTTGCAATGATAGGTGGTGGCCCAAACAAGCAAGGTGGTCCGATGGGTACAGGAGAGTTCAAAGCTCAAAAAGGGGTATATGCAAACTTAGAAAACTTCGACTTCGAGGCGAGATGTGATATTCAAAGTTTCAATATGACACGTGTTCCAGCTCGTCAAGACCCGATTACAGAAGCAAATAATGGTGGCTCTTATAAAGGTCGTGTAGCTACATTTGTTGGAATGGCAAAAGCAGGTGATGTTTACTATTTCGATGATGTAAAAGCACGTTGCCCAGGTGATGCTGCTGGTCGTAGAATACCAGGTTTAATCTTTAAGATTAAATAAAAAACAGTCAGCAACTAATTTTTGTAAAAAGCGAACACCATAGCGGTCTAAGTTTATATGAAATTAAAAAATGACTAAAAAAGGCTAACAGGAAGTCACCTGTTAGCCTTTTTTGTATTTGGTTGCCGAAAATCGAATAATCTCTAAAAAAATAGACTACTTTTATACTTTCTTAAAAAATACGTCGTTTTTTAATTGTTAATTCACAACGTAGCAGAGTCTTTTATTAAGAATAGGCTCTAATCTAATTGAATAAGATTTTTATAAAAACTGCTTAAATCCGAATCTGATGAAGGTCAATTTGAGAATTTTGTTTTTGAGCCTACTATCTTGTATGTTGGTTTCAAATATAGTGCTTGCGCAGGACACCAAAACCAACTAAGACAGAGGCGAGTGACCCTGATGATGCAAAAACACCCCTTGATGGTGTATATGAAAGAACTACAATCGAAGAAAAACGCATTTTGCCGTATGATCATATCCGTGAAGCGGATGTATTTTGGGAAAAGCGTATCTGGAGAGTGATTGATGTCCGTGAAAAAATCAATAAGCCATTTGTAAATCCTGAGCGTCCGTTCGTGAAAATTATCATGGATGCCGCAGAAGATGAGAAAATTACCCTTTATAGTGTATTGGATGACAAATTCCAAAACCCTCTAACGGCTGATGAAGCGGCTTCTATTGGTGCATCTGTGGATACCATTATCACTTTTGACCCAGAGACATTCAAAGAAGAAATCAAAGTAGTTCGTAACGAGTTGAACGTAAATGATATTAAGCGTTTTCGTTTGAAGGAAGTTTGGTTTTTCGATGAAGAAACTTCTACGATGCAAGTTCGTATTTTAGGTATTGCTCCATTGAGAGAAGTATATGATGATAATGATAACTTCCGTTATGAGCAACCTTTGTTTTGGGCATACTACCCAGAACTGCGTAAAGTATTGGCTAAAGAAGCGGCATTTAATATCAAAAATGACGCTGCTCGCATGAGCTGGGAAGATATTTTTGAAATGCGTTACTTCTCTAGTTATATCTTCAAGCAATCAAATGTATATGACCGTCGTATTCAAGACTACAAAACGGGAATGGACATTTTGCTAGAAGCTGAACGTATCAAAGAGTCTATCTTTGAATTTGAACATGACTTGTGGTCGTACTAGAGGTACAATCAATATTTTAAAAAAACGGATAACTTGATGAATGTCAGGTTATCCGTTTTTTTTTGTTATAAAACGCCGCAGAAAATCATAAAAAAAACTTCCTTTATTCTGTATCTTTTTTGTTTCTCGCCATTATATAAGTGTAATCAATCAGAAAGAGTTGTACATTATGGATGACTGATTATCAATTTGTTAGCTAACCTATATTTTTTAGTAGTTTGAATTTGTAACACACATACTCAAACATCGCCCTTGGTTTATTTCTATTTCATTATTATTTACGTGTCTGTGTATAAACAGGCTTTTAAAAAAATTCTACTATGAAAATTAGTATTAGCATACTATTGGTCTGCCTATTTGCAGCATCCGTTTA
>CALOED010000066.1:0-5201 GCA_942492005.1 uncultured Saprospiraceae bacterium | reverse complement strand
CATCTGCCTTGGCTTCATCTTTAGAAAGGCTATCAAGATCATTATTGCCTGTTTCTTTGCTTGCATCCTGACAGCCAAATATCAAAATACTTATAGCAAGAAAAAGAATATTTATTGTTTTCATTCTTGTTGTTGTTTTAGATTTTTGTAAAAATACACTGGAAAGTAACGAAAAATATTTTTAAATATAAAAAAGGTTCAATATGATTTGGATTGGTTTTAAAATCATACAGTTTTTTTTGGGCAAGCCAAAAAGACGAACAAAAAACTGCCGACAGGCAGGCAGGCACAATAGGCACATTGCAAATTAGGTATCGGACGCTTGCGAAGCGTCCGATACCTAGACTTTTATCCTGAGCCATAAAAAAGCTCTATCCGAAACCAATCGAATAGAGCTTTTGTAAAAATATATCAGCGAATGGAGCAACCTGCCCAAATTAAAGTTTTCACTTCATTTTTATGCAATTGCAAACGGGTTACTTACTAAGCACTAAGCACCTTATTGACTTCTGCTGCTGCTTCTTTCAACAAGATAGCCGAACGAACTTTTAAGCCCGATTCGTCAATCATTTTTTTCGCTAACACGGCATTAGTACCCTGAAGGCGAACAATGATAGGAACGTTGATGCCTTCAATGTTTTTGTAAGCATCAATAACGCCTTGCGCTACACGGTCACAACGAACAATTCCACCAAAAATATTAATCAAAATAGCTTCTACTTTCGGATTTCTCAAAATGATACGAAATGCTTTTTCTACACGAGCCGCATCCGCAGTACCACCTACATCGAGGAAGTTGGCAGGTTCGCCACCCGATAGTTTGATAATATCCATCGTAGCCATTGCCAAACCAGCACCATTTACCATACAACCCACGTTTCCGTCCAAGTTCACGAAGTTTAAACCGTGTTCTTTAGCTTCCACATCCGTCGGGTCTTCTTCGTCGGTATCTCTCATGGCTGCCAAATCTTTGTGGCGGAAAAGTGCGTTTTCGTCCAAAGTTACTTTGGTATCGGCTGCGATAATTCTATCATCAGAAGCCTTCAAGCATGGGTTGATTTCAAATAAACTAGCATCAGAACCAACAAAAGCTGCATATAATTTATATACAAACTTCACCATATTTTTGTAAGCTGTACCCGACAAGCCCAAGTTGAAGGCAATGCGGCGAGCTTGAAAACCCTGCAAACCTTGTTCTGGGTCAATAAATTCTTTGAAAATCTTCTCAGGCGTATCGTGTGCTACGTCTTCGATGCTCATTCCACCTTCCGTAGAATACACAATCACGTTGCACTGACGAGGCTCTATCCATCAAAACACTCATATAAAACTCCAGACGCTCACTATCACCCGGATAATAAACATCTTCGGTAATCAATATCTTGCGCACCAATTTACCTTCGGCAGACGTTTGAGGCGTTATCAAGTGCATTCCTAGAATGTTCGATGCGTGTTCTTTTACCTCGTCAAGATTTTTAGCCAATTTTACACCGCCACCTTTACCACGCCCACCTGCGTGAATTTGTGCTTTGACAACGTGCCAGCCTGTTCCCGTATCTTCGGTTAATTTTTTAGCCGCAGCTACTGCTTCTTCAGGTGTGTTTGCAACAATACCTCTTTGAATAGTTACACCATAAGATGCTAACAATTCCTTGCCTTGATATTCATGTAAATTCATACTAGAAAGCTATTATGATTGTTTGATTATTTGATAATAAAAAGGCTATTCAAAACCTTAGAACCAAATAGATTTTATTTCAATGCTTTAGTTGGGCGCAAAAATATAAAAAACTAACTAAAGAAAGGAATATTTGAAGGATGGAATATTGGAAAAAAGGATAGATGAGATTAATAACAACCTCAAGTTTTATTTCTCTAGCCTTCGGAGCTTATCCCTTCTTTTGGTACAATTGACAAATCCATTTGCCCCTTTCTTTGGTTTTTTGCAATTCAAAACCCGCTTTTTGCGCATTTTCAACCAGCAATGCTTCATCTTGTTTCAAAAAACCAGAAAAGGCAATCAAGCCATTAGGGTTTAATTTTTGGTATAAATCGGGTAAATATTGCAAAATGACATTGCGATTGATATTTGCTAAAATAATATCGTAATCCGACGACTTTATGATTTCTAATGAGCCTTGAAAAGTATTAATGTTAGCAACACCGTTATTCTCCGCATTTTCAATAGTATTCAGATAAGATTGCTCTTCAATATCAACGGCATCAATGGGCGTAGCTGCCTTTAGCTTGGAGGCTAAAATGGCAAGAACGCCAGTGCCACAACCAAAATCCAATACCTTTTTTTGTTCAAAATCTAAGGTTTGCATCAATTGCACCATCATAAAAGTGGTTTCGTGATGTCCTGTGCCGAATGCCATTTTAGGATTGATGATTAAATCAAAAGCTAAATCGGGTAAGGCGCATGAAAATCGGCACGAATGGCGCAAAAATCATCTACAACCACAGGGTCAAAGTTACTTTCCCATTCTTTGTTCCAATTTTTATACGGTACAAACTCCCGTTGATATTGAAACTCAAAACGCGCTCGAAGGTCCTGAACAGCATTTTCGACCATTGGATTATCCTCTTTTTCGGGAATAAATGCCTCTAGACCATTTTCAGTTTCTTCAAATGCCTCAAAAGGCAATTCGCCCAAAAATGCAATTAAAATATCCGAAAGATGCGAGTCGCAACTGATTTTATAGTTGTAATAATTCATTCGTTGAATTTCTGATTTTTATGTTTTTCTAACGCTGCGAAAATAGGCATCTTCAAGTATATTTCCTACTCTTAGTAATGATGACTTTAGGTTTTATGAGTGTCAATGAAATTACTTCCATTCAATATTATAAATAAAAAAACATAGCTTTGAATTTTTATAATGAAGAAGGAGTTACTTTGATGTTTTAAAACCATACAAAACGAAAAAACATATTAAAACCTGCTGTCGGCAGACAGGTTTTAATAAAAACAAAAAAGAACCTATCTTTTATATCATGCAAATTATTTTTACAAAAAACGAGCATAAATCTTCGCTATTAAAAATAGTGAGAACTGACCAAACGGAGACTTGGACGAAATACAAACTCCCTTTTGAGGCGCAACATGACCTCATGCACTATGCCCTTGAAACGACTTTGGGCTATACCAAAGCCTTTTATGGGCTGATAAATGAAGGCTACGATATTCAAGATTTTGGATTGCCACGAGCAGAAAGACCTACTGCGCTTGTCCCGAAAAACTTGCACCAGGAAGCACTTTGGACGGAAATGGTAGTTGGATTATTGCAAACGGAATGGGTGCAAAAAACACCCAAAGAAGATTTTTTAATTACTTTAGAACTAGCTTGCGAAGAAAAAGGCTGGTTATTTCCATCCGATATTACGATAGAAGATTTGGATGCCATCAGGCTCAAGTTTGAGAAATTGTGGGCAGCATGGTTGAGCTTAGAAGACGGGCAAAGGCTAGAGTTGGAATTTTGAAAGCGTGTGAAATAATAAGAAATGGACATACTACAATTAGATTATTATCTTTTTCAGTTGATTAATCAAGAGTGGCACAATGGTTTTTTGGATGCCTTGATTCCCGTTTGGCGCAATAAGCTATTTTGGATACCTTTTTATATATTTTTGTTGGCCTTTTTAGTGATAAATTTTGCAAAAAAAGGCTGGATAATCGTTTTATGTTTAGGGCTGACGATAGTAGTAGCAGATGCGGTGAGTAGCAAAGTGGTAAAACCGCTAGTGCATCGGGTGCGCCCGTGCAACGATGCAGGCATTTATGAAAACGTTCGGCAATTGGTGCGCTGTGGAAGCGGATATAGTTTTACGTCTTCTCATGCGACTAATCATACCGCCATTGCCTTTTTTCTCATTTTTATATTGGGAAATTTTTGGAAATGGATACGATTACCTTTGTTCTTTTGGGCATTCTCGGTCGGCTATGGTCAAATATATGTGGGCGTTCATTATCCTATGGATGTGATAGGCGGAATGTTAATTGGTTTTATTATAGGCTTGTTGGGCGCAGAATTTTGTCGAACCGTCTTGCTGTACTTGACCAATGAGACGCTCAATGAAGAAATGGCAAGGAATTGATACAAAGGGGAAGTTATAGGCTTATTGTACATAGGCTGTTCAAAATCATGGGTTTTATTAAAATGTTCTTCTTTGCAAAAACAACGGGGCAAGCCACCGTTGGACAAGTAATTTAAAATCCAAAAAGAAACGGCTGCCAAAGCGTTGGATAGCTAGGTTGTGAGATAATTAGATTTTCAAAAATTTGGGATTTACGCTAAAAACTAGCATTTTCGTTTTTTAGTAATACAATTCGTGAAAAATGCTAGATTGCTTTGTTTTTTGGCTCTTTGACAATTTTTGCCAAAAGATTGAAACTTCAATCCAATGTAGTTTTAACCCATTGTTTACCAATTAATTAAGACAATGGGTTAAAACCACATTGGACGAAAATGCAAAAATTGTCAAAGAACCTGTTTTTTTTAGAAAAAAAATAATTAATGGATATATCAATAGTAGTGCCTTTATACAATGAGGAAGAATCCTTGAAGGAGCTAGAAGCGTGGATAAGAAAAGTGATGGAAGCCAATCAGTTCAGCTACGAAATAGTAATGGTGGATGATGGGAGTACAGATACTTCTTGGAGTATAGTAGAAAATCTTGCTGCTGCAAACCCGAATATAAAAGGCATTAAGTTTCGACGCAATTATGGCAAATCAGCCGCTTTGAACGAAGGCTTTCAACTGGCTAAAGGCGATGTCGTGATTACGATGGATGCCGACTTGCAGGACAGTCCCGAAGAAGTACCAGAATTGCATCGAATGATAATGGAAGAGAAATATGATTTGGTTTCGGGTTGGAAAAAAGTACGACACGACCCCATTAATAAGACTATTCCGACCAAACTATACAATGCGGTAACTCGTGCGATGACGGGCATTCACCTCAACGATTTCAACTGCGGACTGAAAGCATACCGAAACACGGTAGTCAAAAGTATAGAAATATATGGCGAAATGCACCGATACATCCCCGTATTGGCAAGTCATGCGGGTTTCAAAAAGATAGGAGAGAAGGTAGTGGTGCATCAAGCGAGAAAGTATGGCGTTACTAAATTTGGCGGCATCAAGCGTTTTATCAATGGTCCATTAGCTGGACTTACCGTGATTTTGTTGGCAAATACGC
>CALOED010000065.1:0-8662 GCA_942492005.1 uncultured Saprospiraceae bacterium | reverse complement strand
ATTGGGCTATCATGTAAAAGGTAACGCAATTCGCTCTAATTATTATGACTTGCAAGGCAATTTGCACCGATTTACTGCACGAGATAAATTCAATAATATTTCTTTGCTGGCTGGCGCAAAAAGCGTTTTGGATGTCAATTTTTCGGGTGCAGACTTGTATTATCTCTTGGCGGCAAGGGTGGATGTGAACGTTTCGGATAGCGTACAATCGGTGGCTAATTTTTCTCAATATATCAATACTTTCACTTACGGCGTGACTGTGGGCGGCGGGTTAGAGTTTGATTTGAACGACAAAGGACGAATGTTCTTGGAGCTTCAAATCAGCCCCGATTTTTCGCAGCAGGCGTATGTTTTCCCAGGTAGTTATTATGCCAATTATAATGGAACGACGGTCTTGGTGACGCTTCAAGAGCAAAAAGTGGTAAATATTGCCATAGAATTGACGATTGGCTTTAAGCTATTGAGATATTAGCAAACGGGCAGGCAAAATAGTACAACTGAAAATTATTTAAACAAAAGTATCTGTGAACAATACAACGAAACAAGCAGGGTTGCCACCGGGTTCTATCATTTTTACAGGAGATAAAAGGGTGGAGGAGATTGGATTGCATTATTTGAAATACGACAGTGAGACATTTGAAATGGCTATTGCTAAGTCGGTGGATGAAATAGTATTGCACCCAAACGATGAGGAAAAAATCGAATGGTATGACTTCAGGGGTATTCACGATACGGAGTTTATGCAAGAAGTAGGCAAAGCTTTTAAAATCCATCCATTGATATTGGAAGATGTTTCGGATGTGAATCAGCGACCGAAGTTTGAAGATTACGGCACAGAAAATTTTATGATTATCAAGGCATTGCATTTTGATGATAAGGCCAAAAAAGTAGCCGTAGAGCAAGTAGCTGTTTTTTTCAGAAAGGGTTTAGTGATTACTTTTCATGAAGAAGGGACGGATTTGTTTATGTCTGTTCGGAATAGGATTGAGTTTAGCAAAGGGCGCATCCGCTTAGGCAAAGCGGATTATTTGGCATATTCGATGATTGATGCGGTGGTAGATAATTACTTTATTGTATTGGAAAAAATAGAGGACGAAATAGAAACGCTTGAGGATTTGATTTTGGAAAGTCACGAAGAAAAACACAAATCGAAAATCCATGATTTGAAAAAACAACTGCTCATCATTCGCAAAGCAGCTACTCCGTTGAGGGAAGCGATTAGCCAATTTTCAAAAACAGAAAATGGAACAATAGCAGACAGTACGGCTATTTTTATTCGAGATTTGTATGACCATATTATTCAAATTACGGATATGGTGGACAATTTTCGGATTTGTTGCATGGGTTGCAAGACCTTTTCCTTTCGGAAGTGAGCATGAAAATGAATAAAATCATGCACTTCCTCACGCTGATTTCTACTATTTTTATTCCACTGACTTTCTTGACTGGCTTATACGGGATGAATTTTGATAATATTCCAGAACTGCATTGGCAGTATAGTTATTATGCCTTGTGGGGCGTGATGGTTAGTATATTCTTGATATTGTTGATTTATTTTAAGCGGAAAAGGTGGATTTGAGGGGCGTTTTTTCTTTTTAAAAAAGTTATATTGTTGAAAACTTAATTATAAATGTCTGTATCAAAGGATTTTACTTTTATTGATTTATTTTCTGGAATAGGCGGATTTCATCATGCTTTATCGGCTTTGGGCGGCGAGTGTTTGGCTTTTTAGCGAGATAAGTAAAGATGCGATTACATGCTTATTGTGAAAATTACAATATTTCGGAGAGTAAAAACCTTGGAAATATTACGAAGATTGACAAGTTACCTCAGCATGATATTTTAGTTGGTGGTGTTCCTTGCCAAAGCTGGTCTATTGCTGGAAAGAATTTGGGGTTTAAAGATGATAGAGGGCAATTGTGGAATGACACGATTTATTTACTCAATCAAGCAAAACCGAAAGCCTTTATTTTTGAAAATGTAAAAGGATTAACAGACCCTCGAAATAAAAATTCGCTTGATTATATCATGGATAGGATAAAAAAAGCGGGTTATTTTGCGAATTACTATTTATTAAATTCTTATGATTTTGGAGTTTTGCAAGCGAGAGTTCGAGTGTATATTATAGGATTTAGAAAAGAAGAACACTATTTGAAATTTAAAATTGCCAACCCTACTCCGAGTCGAAAAAAACTGTATGAAGTATTAGATGGTTTAGAAAAACCGACGAATAAGCATGATAAACTAATTCCCAAAGACCTTTTTGGCAACTTTATCCCGCTGAATCAAACGAGACTTCAAAAGTCAGACGGGTTGAATGATTTTTTTGTTTTGAGTGATATTAGAAATGGGCATTCGACTATTCACTCGTGGGATATTTTAGAAACTACCGAACGTGAAAAGTATATTTGTTTGCTTCTTTTGAAAAATAGAAGAAAGAAGCAGTATGGCGGTTTGGATGGAAATCCTTTATCTTTTAAACATTTGAACAACTTAGACCAATCAATATCGGAGCAGGAACTACAAACACTTGTAGGTAAAGGAATTTTCAAAGAGGTCAATTATATTTTTGAAATAAAAAAAGGAGTTTCTTTTACTGAAAAAGAGCAAGCAATTATTGATTTTGCTAAAAAAGGCATTATCCGATTGGATGTAGTGAAAAAAGCAAGAAGCCTGAGCCTGAAAAAAATTAATCCGAAAGTAATGCTTGCGGATTTGGAAGAGCAGGGAAAGATTTCATGTATTCAAAAGCGTTATGAGTTTAAATTTACTAAAATCAGCTCTGGAATTTTTGGCGTAAATAGGGTTTATTTGCCTACTTCTGACATATACCAACGCTGGTAGCCAGCGATACGAGCGATTTTATAGCGACTAAAAACATCAACAGCCAAACGATAGAGGAATACCGAAAAGAGTTTGTTGAAAAAATTTACAATACGCATTCTTTTAGAAAAATTACAAAGGAAGAGGCTTGTGTTTTGCAGGGTTTTCCTAGAGATTTTAAATTGCCAACATCTAGGGCAAAGTGGATGAAGCTGATAGGAAATAGCGTTGCAATACCCGTAATTAGCTCTTTGGTAGAGAGTATTATCAATACGGGTGTTTTTGAAAATGTGATTGATGAACCACTGAAAAAAGAAATATGGATGCAAAAGAGCTAGAATTAAGAAAAGCGATTAGTTCGATAATCACAGAATTGATGGAGCGGATTATAGAAAAAGTTCTCTATAAAGACCCATTCAACAAAGAGCGACATTTGGCTCAAAAGCCATTATATGCGGCATTAGTGCCTGATGAAATCTTTAAAGGAAGCCATTTTGAACGAAGGTTTGTAACGCCATTCGGAGGAGTGTGGCAAAAAATCAGATTACCGTTGGACTTTTCCTAAGCGTTGGTTTGATATGCAAGATTCGCCCGTTGTTTTAATTGGTGATGAATTTTGGGATTTTATTGGCGGAAAAGGAACTTATGAATTGTTTATTGATGAAGTGAATAAACTTGGAGAACACTATAAAGACAGGATATATCGAGAATATTTGGGAATTGAACCTAAAAAAATTCATTCATTTTAGGCAGGTAGAACAGATTTTAGCAATTACTAAAAACAAAAAAGCCTTTCGCCATCATTAAGGTTGCGAAAGGCTTCTAACAATAAACAAAACAAAATCCCTTACTCTTTCACCGTCTGAATCATCACAGGTTCTCCGTCATAATCCAAGTCCGCATCGTCCACTATCAATTTGGTGAGTGTATCTAACACATTGATTTTCATATCGCTATCCTGATAACCTTTGATGTCCGCTACTTTCACTTCGTATCGGTCGGCATCGAGGCGAGCATTGCCTGTAAACATTGCCACAAGGTGTGCACCGCTGCCTTTGAGCGTAATATCTGCATCATCAAACGCTTCTAGTTCTAGCCTGTTGGCTTTGAGACTATTCACATGAACGTCTGATTTGCCGAGTACTTTCATTTTCAAAAAGCCAACATCGAAGTTATACAACCAAGTATCTTCTACATTATTGATTTCCAAATACTCCAAATTCGGCACGGTAATATTGATTCTCAAATCTTCATTGCCCGTATAATTGATACTCAAAAGGTTGTCCGTTTGTTCTGTCAAGAGCGTTTCGTTATAATGATGTGCATCTTTATTGATGCTAATTTTATAAGTATCGCCATAGTGTAAATGAACTTTCATATTACCCATGAGGTGCAATTTTGAGAAATTTTCAAAATTCAAGGTATTTTGACTAACGCCATGCGGTTCTGTTTCACAATCCAAACATTCTACGCCGTCTTCTGTCATTTTGATGGTTTTGCCTTTCAATTGCCAATGATAATAAACGCCACCTTTTGCCGCATTTACACTAAAATAGAAAGCATCCGCAGCCCCTTCGTTGATTTTTACTGATTTACCAACGGGAATTTCCAACGTCACGCTAGCCGTCTGGTGTCTCCATTTTTCATTTTTTAATTTCAAAAACGAAGGAATGGTAACTTTTCCATTACTAACGGAAGGCCGAAAAGCAATAGCAGCAGCTCGTTTTTTGGCAATCGTTGTATTTTCGCCGCTCGCTTCTTTCGTCACCATCATGCGAAAAGCATCATTTTTTGATTTCTGAATATTTAAATCCACGCACTGATATTGTAATTCGTTGTCCACTATTTTGGTGCGTCCAACTTTGAAAAATGAATTTTCATTCTCAAATACAACGCCATCCAGTTCAAGCACATCGCCGTTTATAGCTGAAATATCTACTGCTTGACTGACTTTTTCCTGTATTTTGAAATCGCCTGCATGAATAGAGGCAAAGGCAAAAAATCCTGAAACACTCAAAACACCAGCTACCACCAAGCCAATCGTCCAGCCTTTATGAATTTTCATTCTAAAAAAAGTACGCATCACACTCAATGCAATGGAAATCAAAGGAATACCAATGGCTAAGAACAAAATAGCTGATACAAAAGGAGCGTGAGCAGCACCTACTAAGAATTGAAAATACTCATGTCCGACTATCGAACCGATAATCAAGGCAGCCCAAACGATAGCCAATATGATAATGAAAAACCAACCAATAATATAAAACAGGGGCTTATATACGGCACGTACAAACTGCTCAATCGCCCCTGAAATTTGTCTAACGAATGCTATTCCGTCATCGAATGTGTTGGAATTTCCATAAGACGACGCTTGGTCTTCGGTTTCTTTACCACCTCTTTTTTTTTTATCGCTGCCTTTTTTGAACTCATCGCCTATCTCATTGATTTTGTCTTTTACGTGCAACAATTCCTCTTCGATAGTCTTAGCGATGTTGTTCACATCTATTTTTTCTCCTCGCATTTCGAGCTTTTGTTTAGCCGTTTTGGCTTCTGGCAAAGCTATCCATAGTATGATATATAACGGCACTCCGATACCACCACTGAAAATAATAATCGCCAACAGAATACGTATCCAAATCGGGTCTTCGATGCCAAAATAAGCACTGATACCAGAAGCCACACCACCTACGATAGTCTCATCGGGGTTTCGATATAGTCGTTTCCCAAATTTTTGACCTTTCGCCTTAGTGTGAGTGTTTTTGTTGTCCGTTCTCTTAGCTTCTTCCTTTGGCACGCCAGTGTAATTAGACTCTGCGCCAAAATCTTCGGGCGTTCCCATGATGTTAATCGCTTCGGTCACGTAACTTAAAGTCACAATTTGACGACCTTGCAATTTTTCACGAAAAATCTCTGCCAATCGAGTTTCGATGTCGGTAGTAATGTCATCAAAACCTTCCGAGTTTTTGAAGTGGCTATCTATTGCTCCCAAATATTGTTTGAGATGATGATATGCATTTTCGTCAATAGTAAAAGGATAACCACCAAGATTGATATTAAATACTTTATTCATTGTTATGATTGTATGATTGTGTGATTGAAGATGGTTTGATTAAAACGTTTGCTTTTTTTTCAAATCTAAAATCCAATCTGTCTTTTTTTAATTTTTATAAAATAAACCTAATTCGATAAATAATTGGCTAATGAAATTCATTCATTCATTTACCCGTTCACTCATTTTGTAGCTCATCCGTCTCTCTATATCGCTGAGTAGTCAAATTCACAGAACTCACCAAATCTTGCCAAGTTCCCCAAAGTTCGTTAAGAAAATTTGCGCCTTTTTCCGTAACATAGTAGTATTTGCGTGGCGGGCTATCCGTGGATTCACGCCAGTTGTAATGAAGCAATCCTGCTGTTTTCAATCGGGAGAGCAACGGATATAAAGTACCTTCTTTGACTATTAATTCCGTCGTTTGAAGTTTTTTTATAATATCCGTAGAATACGTCTCTTCTTCTGATATAATGGCAAGGATACATAGCTCCAATACGCCCTTTCTCATCTGCTTTTTTGTGTTTTCTACATTCATATTGTTAAATCTTACACTACAAATATATAACTTTTTACAGTACCTTGCAATACAAGGTACTCCTTTCATACCAAGTTCTGTATTAAATTTATATTTTTGACGACAAAAAGCAGAAAAATAAACGACGAAAGGATAAAAATAAGAAAGACTATATTCCATAAAGTGGTAAATCTACTTTATGGAATATAGTCTTATCCGTGAAATAGGAGTATGAATAGAGGAGATTAAAAAAGCGTATTATTTAGGCAACGAAACCAAAAAGGTAGAACCTTCGCCAACTTTAGATTTTATCTGAATATAGCCATCAAGTGCTTCTACGAGTTTTTTTGTAAATGACAAACCCATTCCAGAGCCTTGATAGGACGCATCTGATTTTACTTTTTTAAACATTTCAAAAATATAATCATACGAATCCTCTTCGATGCCGATACCATTATCACTTACCTTGAAGGTGTGATGCGTTTCACTATCTTCATAATCAATCTCAATCACAGGATTTTCCGATTGATTATACATAATTCCATTCTGAATAAGGTGCTTAAAGATTAAGCGCAAGTGCGTTTCGTTAGAAATGATTTCCGTCGGAATATTCGGACTAATACGAATAGAAGTATTTTGACGTGCGATTAAGTCGCTCAATGACTGTTCTGCGCTTTGGATAACGGCTTTGGTTTGAAGCGGCTTTAGGTGCGTTACGGTGTGGTCGATACTCGAAAATTCTAAAATACCGACAATCACATCATACATCTGTTTCGCTCCATTCAGCACAAATTTGGAATAATCTGCCAATGGTTTATTTTCTTCTTTTTCTTGTAGTTTTTTGTGGAGTAAGCCAGCAAAACTCATTACATTTCGCATCGGCTGTTTGAGGTCATTCGAGGCAATGTAGTTAAATTTTTGCATCTCTTGATTGAGGCGTTTGAGTGCTTTTTCATTGCGTTCTACTTCCGATTGCAGGTGCTTGGTGTAGCGTTTTCTTTGGAGGCGAGAGCGATACAACAAGGCAATTATCATGCTAGCCAATATCAAAGCAGCCACCAAAGCGATGTTGAAATTGCGACGTTGAGTGTCGTTCAGGCTTTGGAGATTGACGGTTTTTTCTTGATGAGTAGTCTCAAAGCGTTTCGTCAGTTGTTGGAGTTGTTCGTTTTTGATTTGATTATTAATCGTATCGCTAAAGGCGTGATATTGCTGATAATAAGTTAAGGCTTCTTGTAGTTTGCCTTGTTTTTCGTAATATTTTGAATATAACAGATTGATTTCTGCTTCTTCCGAAAGCGTATTTAAATTCTTGATAAGCCCTAATGCGTTGTCCAAATATCCCTTTGCTTCTGCAAATTTTTCGAGTTGCGTATAAACAGCCCCCAAACATTTATAATTATGGGCAATGGAGTATTTATCATTTTGTTGTTCAGCATCCGCCAACGCATCCGAGCAATAACGAGCTGCATTTTGATATTCGTCAATCAGGTAATACGTCCAGCCTAGATTGGTCTTACTTACCGTAATATTGTAACTGTCATCCGTATCTTTGGCTAGTCTTAGTGCTAGTTTATTATAAATCAAGCACTCTTGATAGGATTGCAAACCATGATAAGCGATACCCAACAGGATGTAAGCCCTAATTAAACTTTTAGCATTTACTAGCGAGTCATTCTGATAGAATGGAATTGCTTTTTGAATATAGGGAATACCATCTTTGAACGCATTGACCTGAAAACTAAACATCCCCAATGCCGAATAGCTATCGGCAATCCATCTGTCAGCTTTGAGCGTTTGAAATAATTTTAAGCCTTTATAGGTGTATTCGTGTGCCAAATCCATCTCTCCTGCAAATGAATAGACTTTTCCTATGATGTGATAAGTTTTGGCAAGCCCTAAGTTATTATTGATAGCTTGGTATTTGGCTATGGCAAGTTCGCTTTTTTTGAGGGCGTTTTCAGAATTGCCCATATAGTAATAAGCCACCAATAATTGATATTGAGCATTGGCATTACCTTCTGCATAGCTAATTTTTTCGGCAATATACTCTGCTTTCTGCGCAAATTTGACCGCTTTGAGTTGTTGCGTACTGACAGCTTTTTCAGCTAATTCCAAAAAAATATTTACTTTTTCGACAGTGTTATCCATCCGCCCAGCTATATCAGCTAAAGAGTCGAGTCTATTGACTGCCGATACCTGGAAGGATAACAAACAGCATATTAATGAAAAAAATAGTTGATGAATTGTTTTCAATTTCGTATTATTCAATGGGT
>CALOED010000064.1:0-8233 GCA_942492005.1 uncultured Saprospiraceae bacterium | reverse complement strand
AAATATTTGACCAACTCGAAAACGAAACCATAGCCAATTATCATTTAAGAATTTTTAACTTTCCGCTTTTACAATCCTTCCTCGAATCGGGCGACTTGAGGCTGTTTAATGAAGATGGTTTGCCTTCCGATTTTTTTGAAAAAGACAATGGTTTTACGCAATTTATTCAGCCCTATTTCTCGGAGCAGTTTGATGGCGCATTCACCTATGCCGTTAAAAATAATCATTTGGATATCGTTCAAATGTTACGACCAACAATTGAAATGTTGCCTTTGGGGTACGAAGGCGGCAGTTTTAAGGGTAGCTATCGCTATTTGATGAGCAAAATAAAGGAGTTGGAAGAACTCACGGAGCGACGCTATTTGAATACTGAAATGATAAAGCCGTTTATTTCAAAAAAACTAATCAAGTTGCTCAATGCAATGCCAGTTTACTTCTTAGAAATTCGCATTCACTTTGGCGAATACCTCGAAGAGCTTGCGTTGACGATGAATAATAATTACGAAAAAGTAAGTTTCGCAAAGCACATCTTACAGCAAGGATTGAAACTCAAGACCAACGAAAACACTCGTTACCGATTGCAATACGTCTTAGACCAATTTAATCATTACCCCGAAAGTAAGTGGGGCTACGGTAATCCGAACGGGAGAATGTTTCTTCCTGTGAGCGTCATTCGATGGTCGAGGTGGGCTTTGTTTATTGTTGTTTTTGCTTTTTTTAGGTTTATTGGAAATTGTAATGATGAGCCAAGAGAACCATTTAGAGAAAGAATAAATACGAAAGATATCTTTCGGATAATAAATAACAAAGAGTTGGTGAGTAATATAGATATGTTTCACACTCGAAATATCAATCCCGATTTTTCAGGATATGTCGCTGGATTTTATCTCGAAAAAGGAGAAAGTCCATATCAAGGAATAGATGATATCTCAAGTTTTATGCTCTCAAATATCAGGAATAAAATGCCTGTGGGCTATTATCAGCATATTCATAATCATACCGATTACGAAGTCATATTGATGTATTATTACAATAACAGATTACTGCTTGGCTACTTGCCAGCGAATGATTCAATCGGTTTGCAGTTTAATTCGCTTACAGGCAATTTGAGTTTATATATTGGAAAAAATTGGATTCCTGAATACCCAATCAATAATTATCAAAATGGCGTTTTTAAAGAATTTAATACGCTCATTAGAAATAAATCCTTTAAAGATATTCCTGAATTTGATAAAATTATTAATCCCCAAAAACGCAAAAACGCCTATTTTAAATTAGAAATGGGAGATGATGGAATTGTTAAATTTTTGAAAAAAGAATAGTTGGATGTGAGGCTTTTTGCAAAAAAACAAATGACCTTAATTATTTTTCGATAAACCTTCCAATACCTTAGCGCATTGAAAAATTCCTCTCGGCACATGAAAACAACCTTTCCATTTTCCGCCTTTCAAATCATACAAACGACTTCCATCTCGTTTCAAATAACCAAACCATTCACCGTGTTCTGCATCATGAAAATGCGACCAACTGTATTCATGTAATCGCTCAAACCATTTTAAACAAGCCTCATTTTTAGTTAATTGATAACCTTTCAAGCAAGCTATCAATGACTCTAAATGCACCCACCAGAGTTTTTGGTCCCATTCTAGCTGTTGAGTTGGATGATTTTTAACATCCATAAAATACAAAATACCACCGTGCTTTTCGTCCCAGCCGTACTCCAACATCGAAAGCATAATCTCAGTCGCTTTTTCAATCAACGCCTGATTATTGGCTCGCTGCCCCAAATCCATAATAAACCACATCGCCTCTATCGCATGACCAGGATTGACTAAGCGTCCGTCCATCGTATCAGAACGACTGCCATCGGGTTTTACATTTTCGATGATAATGCCTAAATCCTCTTGATAGAATACTTCCATCACTTCATGGATGCAAGTTGAAATGGTCGATTCTACTAATTTTGGCTCAAGTAAAGATTCAATCTCTAGCGTTAAGTTGCAGAGTATCATGGGCAAAGCGAAATTTTTTAAAGATCTAGTCGAACCTATATTTTTATTGTATTGCCCTTTTGGATTGTCTTTTCTAGCTAGAATATTATTGAAAGTCGTCAACGCAATTTTAGCGTATTCTTCATTTTGAGTGGACTTGTATAATTGCCCAAACGCCATGCAAGCAAAGCAATCTGAGAAAATATTATAAGCTACGACTAGCGGCTCGCCTTCTTGATTTAATGAAAAATACCAATGTCCGTTTTCATCTCTTCCATGTTTGTTTAGAAATGCTGCGCCATGTTCAGCAATCTCTAAATACTTAGGATTTTGCTTCCATTCATTATATAATTTTGAAAACATCCAAACTTGTCGAGCCTGTAACCAAACAAATTTATCGGTATCAAATACGCTTCCATCTCGCAATAAGCAAGTAAAAAAACCGCCTTCCACCTCATCAATGGAATTATTCATCCAAAATGGAAGAATATTATCGCTCAGTTGATTGCTGTAAAATGTATGTAGTTCTTTAAAATTCATTCTTAATTCTTAATTCCTAATTCTCAATTCTTAATTCTCAATTCCTAATTTTCAATTCCTAATTCTCAATTCCTAATTCTCAATTCTCAATTCCTAATTCAAGATACTCCCGATATCGATTAAACAAATGTCCTGCTTGCAAATACGCACTTTGCGGACTCATAAAATGCGAAAACTCGAAGGTGATAATTTTATCAACTTGCGCTTTTTCAGCTTCACGAAGTTTCATCAGCATTTTTTCCCATTTAATGGGCAGAAACTTAATCGGCATATCTCGGTCAAAACTTTCCAAATTCGACCAACTTTGCATGCCATATTTATCAGCTAGTTGTTTATTTAAAGATAAATAATCCGATAATTCGTGAAATTCGACGTGCCCATCTTGAAAAGCGACAATATCAACCACATCTTTGATTCCATCAAAAATATCATTCCATTCTTCTTCGTGCTGCCGCAAATTGGTGCCGTTTGATTTTTGTAAATCGCTTTGACTGGCTAATATGGCTTTTTTGCCATCAATATAAGGCGAAATCATAGTCGGCAAACCGTTTGAAATGGATTTACAATGATGACCTAATTTTACATACAAGTCAATCGCACCTTTGGAACGTCGGCTCACTTCTTGACTCAAATACCAACCTTGAAAGGCTTTTCGGTGTCCGTATTTTGACCATACTTCATCTATCAAACCGAGATTGAGTTCTGTTTCAGTTTTAAAATCTTGATGTTCCCACCAGTATTTTCCTGAATCATACAATCCAAAGTAAAAAGCCATTTCTCGCTCTTCCGCCAATCTCAAAAACATATCTACTAAATCCACAGAAGGCGAATAGACTTGCTCTTTTCGTTTCAAGTATTGGCTCTCAAAAGTCATCCAACGCTTATAACCGCATCGAATCAAAATCACTGTATCAATCCCAACGGATTTCATATAATCAAAATCCTTCGCCCATTCCTTTTCTCCCCAGTTTTGATGCGGAATATCATGCGAAATTTCATCTAAAAATGTTCCTGTTATTTTCATGGTTTTGTCCTTTTAAGTACCAGTTACCTCGAAGGTATCCGATACCGTTTCTAATCTATCATACCAATATTTTTTCAATAAAAAACTCATCACGAGACAAATCACCAACGAAATAAAGAAATTTTGCCAATCTCGAATGACCAAATAAATCGGCATGACGACCAAAGTCATTTGCCAGACCATTCCGACGATGACATTAAAAAAGTCAATTTTAAAATTAGTATTCGGTTGGAAATCGGCATTTTCAGTTTTTAATCGCTGAATAGAAGGCTTCCAAAATCCCCACGGGCGAGTCTTTTTGTAAAAATTATCGGTAATCTCATTCGACTCGGCTGGCGTTAAGAATGTTCCAAAAATACAACCCAAAAACGATGCACCTAAAATAATGGGGAACAAATAAATCGCAATGACATCAGGAAAAAGCATCGGTACAACGGTCGAAGCAATTAATCCCATGAGCATTCCAAAGAAATAACCAAATCCATTAAATCGCCACCAAATCCATTTTAAAACATTAGCTGCGGCATAACCACCGTACAAAGCCGAAGTTATCCAAAGTGTGAGTGAATTGATGGATTCTGCAAAGAAGCCCATGAAAATTCCAATCAAGACCAAAGTCACCGAAGCGATATAACTCAATCGCACAAAATTCTTTTGGCTATCATCGGGGCGAATGTATTTTTTATACAAATCATTGACCACATAAGCAGGTGCAGCGTTTACAAATGCCGCAAATGTTCCCATAAAAGCAGCTAACAATCCCGCCAACAGCAAACCTTTGAAACCAATCGGCACATATCTTTCTATCGTCATCGGCAAAATCACTTCAAAATCAATACTTGTTCCCATCGCTGCCAACTCTGGTGATAAATGCACCAATGCCAAAACCGCAAATCCTGCAATCATCAAATAGCGTGGAAAAAATAGAACTAAAATCGTGAGACCAGACATTTTAGCGGCTTCGGTAGGTGATTTGGTAGAAAGTACTCGCTGCATATCATAGCTTGGAACTGGACCAGCTAGACTCGCAAAAATGCCTTTGAAAATCATTATCATCAATAAATATCCAAAAAGTTCAAAACCGTCTTGGTCAATTTTATCATTGACGGAAACCATGTAATTGCTCCAATCTAAATTCAGTTCCCAACCAACCGCTAAACTTCCCCAACCTTCGGGTACAGCATTGGCAATTTGGTCAGCGGAGGTTTGTGTCAAAGCGATATAACCAATCACCAAACACGAAATCGTCATGATGATAAACTGTAATATTTCTGTGAAAACGACGCTATACATTCCGCCCTTAATGGCGTATAAAGTCGTAATGCCTATGATGATTAAAGCATAAGATTGTTCGGATGTAATCACTAAACCGCCCATTCCGAAACTCAAATCATACGGAAAAAATATGGTAGCGAACTTGCCGATTCCAACAAAGAAATAAGCAATAAATCCAATAGCTGAAATGATAGCAAATACAGTCACTATAATATGTGAAAGCCGTGCGCCTGTGCCTTCTCCAAATCTAAAATTTATCCATTCTGCGCCTGTCATGACTTTGGAACGCCTCAGCCAAATCGCTAGAAACACCATAACAAAGACTTGATTCCAAACGGGCCAAAGCCACGGAATCCAAGCACTTTTCAAGCCATAAACAAACAAAATAGTAACGCTCCACATCACGCCAGAGATGTCAAACATCCCCGAAGCATTCGATAAGCCGAGCATATACCATTTGAGTTTGTTTTCGCCCAAAAAATAGGCTTCAAGGCTAGAAGAGGCTAGTTTTGATACTCGAAAGCCGATATAAATAATAGCAACAACATACAAGAAGATGATAAAAATATCTATCCAATGGAGATTCATAATTGGTTATTTGGTTTTGATTTGGTCGAATGATGGGTTTAAATGTAAGATTTTTTTGGAATAAAAAAAGAATGAAAAAATCGTTCACACTATTCCAGTAATAAAGTTGTCTATATCACTATTGGTAATTTTAAAAAAAAATCGTAAATTTGAATAAACATTAAATTAATAAATGGTAGAAACTAAAGCAATTAAGGTTCACTCTGAACAACAATCTGATAATAAAATTTCATGGGAAGAATTCCAAGAACGATATTTGAGTCGAGAAGACCAATTCAAATATGAATGGGTGAATGGTGAAGTATTGCAAATCAAGCGAGATATGCACAGTAAACAGTTTTTTATCCAAAATATTCTAATTGAGCTTTTGTATAGTTTAAAAGCGGAAGATGCTGATAATAACTGGCAGCTAATAGCGGAAGGTGATGCCTTTTTTGATAATAACCATAGAAGACCAGATATTGCTTTTTATACATTAGAGCAAATCCAAATAGCTAGAACTGGACAAAATGTAGTCCCTAAATTTGTGATTGAGGTGATTTCTTCTAATGACCAAATGCAACTTGTCCACCAAAAAATGGAAGATTACTATGCTGCCGAAGTTGATGTGGTTTGGCATGTTTTACCTAAAGTAGAGCAAGTCCATGTTTACAATGGTCGAAAAATGGAAGTAAAAAAAGGAAATGAAATTTGCTCTGCCAATCAGATTATAACTGGCTTTGAGCTTAGTGTAAATGATATTTTTAGTTAATCTTCATACAATTTCTTATAAAACTCAGGATATTTCTTCAAGGCTTCATAATAAAAAAACACTTCGCCTTCAATGCCATATTTGCGATTTTTATTCACAAAATCACGAAGCAATGTATCAGAAGCGTAGTAATCTCCTACTCTAGCTAAAATGCCTGGAAAGAGTTTATGATGATTTTCCTTTGAAACTTGCTCATTCACGATTTTCTCTAATTCTAGTTGATACTTCTCCAAATCGTAGCGATAAATTTGAGGGCAAACCATATCGACCCAGCCATTTTCAACCCAAGTTACCCAATCTTGTAAATACTGCTCTTTGCTCCACGGATAAATGCTCGGCGAGACAGAAATTTGAATATCTGGTCGTACCGCTTTCAATTCGTCGTGCATTCGTTTCATAAAATCATTCAAAATATTAGCTCGCCATGTCACCCAATCGGTATCGAAGATATTATTTGGCGGTAAATTACCGTTGTTTTCATTTTGATATTTTGAAATAGTCAAGCTGTCATAACCTGCTAAAGAAGGCAAAGCAGGTAATCTATCATCGCCTTGAATGCCTTCGACTTCATAGTTTTCTGCCACTTCTCTGAGCAATGAAAGGATAAAATTTTGTGCTTCTCCATCAAAAGCATTCATCCATTGAAAACCATTTTTAGAAACTAGATTACCTGCTGTGTCTTTGGCTGCCCAATGTGGCTTTTGTTTAATAATAAATCCGCCATCGGGTGCTTGATAGGATGATGAAAATCCAAACTCAAACCAAGCATAAACTTTGATATTTCGCTTTTTAGCTGCATCAATCACTTCTTGCTATGGGTTTATTAGTTTTGAAAAATTAACCGCTAAAAAAGTCGGGTACAATGTTGATTAAAAAAGTTTCAGCATATAATCCCACTTGAATGAACACCACAAACCAGTGATCGTCAAAGTTCTTGATTGGGTTGATTTAACTGATCAAGTTTTTGCTGAACAACGTGGAAGCCGGGCTCCGCTCCTTTGACAACTACAGCCCGTTTCCCGAAGAGGTCAACTTCCGCAAAATCGTAAGTACCTACGCCAGCCTCGATTTCCCGCCCGCAGTGGCGAAAGCGAATCTTCTTCAGGAACGCGTCCCCGAAAATACAATGGTGACCACCGGAAACACCGTGGTAGATGCTCTGGAAACGCTCAAAGAGAAAGTGCCGAAAGTAAATACTGATGGAAAACGACACATTCTGGTCACCACCCATCGCCGTGAAAGCTGGTCAACGGAGATTCACCACATTTGCGAGGCGCTGCTCAGGATCGTAGAAAAAAACCCGGACGTTCAACTAACCCTTCCGGTCCACAGAAATCCCATCGTGTCTGAACAGGTTCACGCCGTATTGGATCATCATCCACACATCCGACTCACCGAGCCCCTTGATTATCTGAAATTGCAGGAAACCCTGGCCGGCGAGTTATCTGGTCATGACCGATTCAGGAGGCATCCAGGAAGAAGCCCCTTCCTACGGGGTACCGGTTCTGGTACTTCGCACGGTAACCGAGCGGCCCGAGGCCGTTAACGCCGGTATGGCAAAGGTTGTCGGGACTGACGTAAACACCATTGTGGATTGCTGCCAGCAATTTCTGGATGACAGGGAATTGTACCAAAACGCCTCAAGACGCAACAACCCTTTTGGAGACGGGCTGGCCAGTCAGCGAATCGTACACGCCATTGAGCGCTATCTTAAAGGCCAAAAGGTGCTGACGGGAAAATACGGCGAATTCGGAGGTTAACTGTGTGGATAGAAGCGGCTGCAGTATACTGGTTATTGTTAAACTTCTGCTTTACGCAACGGCAATTCTGATCCTGATTTCCGGAACGGACGATGCCATGGTGGATCTTATCTACTGGATTCGAAGGCTCACCGGGCACCGCCCCCATACCCGCTTGGACAAGAAGCGCAAAACCGAAATCATGGCCTTGCCCGAGAAGCCCATCGCTATCATGGTTCCGGCTTGGCAGGAGTGGGCGGTTATTCACAAAATGGTGGAACTGGCCGCATCCTCTTTCGACTACAAAAATTACCACCTCTTCATC
>CALOED010000063.1:0-5400 GCA_942492005.1 uncultured Saprospiraceae bacterium | reverse complement strand
GACGACACGACTACGCCAACTTCCTTACCAAAAAAGGAGAATACAAAAAAGCTCGCAAACAATTATTAGAAGCCGTTGATTTGGATGAAGATGATAGCGCAGCTTATTTGTCGTTGGCTAATTTATATCTCAATCATTTAGATAAAAAGAAAAAAGCACGCAAATACTATTTGAAGGCAACCGAACTGAACGACTCTTTAGCTACGGCTAAATACGATGCCTTATTTGAAGTAGAGCGAGTAAGCGACGAAGCAGAAGCCGCAGAGCCACAAGCTGCTCCTCCTATGCCTCCTTCTGATGTAAAAACCGTAATGGTGACAGGCGCAACGTCGGGCATTGGTTTGGCTATTGCAGAAGTTTTTGCTGCACAAGGTCACAAAGTTATCCTTACAGGACGACGAGGCGAAAGACTGAGAGCTACTCAACATCATTTCCAACAAGTTTATGGCAATGCACCAGAGATATTGGAATTTGATGTGCGTGAAAATCAGCAGCAGAAGCAGCATACAATAGCTTATCGGAAGAATGGCAAAACATTGATATATTGATTAATAATGCAGGTTTGGCAAAAGGATTTGCTCCTATCCATAAAGGCTCGCTTGACCATTGGGAAACCATGATAGACACTAATCTCAAAGGATTATTGTATATCACTCGATTGGTTTCTCCTGGAATGGTAGCTCGTGGCAAAGGTCACATTATCAACATTGGTTCAAGTGCCGGCAAGGAAGTATATCCGAATGGCAACGTTTACTGCGCTACCAAATTTGCAGTAGATGCCCTTGCAAAAGGAATGCGTTTGGATTTGCATAAGCACGGAATCAAAGTCACAACGGTGCATCCGGGTCATGTAGAAACAGAATTTGCTTTGGTGCGCTTCGATGGCGATGCTGAAAAATCGAAAATCTACAACGACTTCCAACCGCTAACCGCCAAAGACGTAGCAGAAGCCGTTGTTTTTGCAGCTACTCGACCGCCTCATGTCAATGTACAAGATATTTTGATGTATGCTACTCAGCAAGCATCCAGCAAAGTCATTGATAAATCGGGAAGATAAGGGTTTGGAACTTTAGAACTTGCCTGCCGATAGGCAGAAAATGGAATGATGGAAATTTGGATAAAACCAACCATCATTCCATTTTCTATTATTTCAACATTCCCTTAGCAATTTCAACAAACTTCCTCATTTCATCGGGCTTGCTAATACTAATTCTAAAATGCCCTTCCATGCTTCCCCATTCGGAAACCAATACCTTCTTTTCTCTTAATAATCCTCGAATATCTTCTTGAAATTGAGCCTTGCTCGCATACACGAAATTCGTAGCCGATGGCGCATATTTCACGTCCCATTCATCGAAGGCTTCATATACAATTTGTCTGCCTTCCTCGTTTTTATTTACGCATTTTTGTATAAAATCATCGTCGTTCAAGGTTGCCGTTGCGCCAGCTAAAGAAGCAATACTTGTAGAAAATTGCCAGCCCAAATGTCGGCGGCTTAATGTGTTAATCAGCTCTTCATCTCCCAAAGCATAACCAATTCTCAAACCTGCCAAGCCATAAGCCTTTGAGAAAGTACGGCATACCACAAGGTTCGGCAAATCCGCTATCAAATCAACTACGCTGCTTTTTCTGCCCAATTTGGTATATTCCAAATACGCTTCATCTACGCAGATTATCAGATGGCTAGGCACTTTTCTACAAAATGCTTTCAAGTCATTTACATTTACCTCCGTGCCAGTAGGATTATTCGGATTACACACATAAACCACTTTCGTTTTATCTGTAATGTTTTCTAACAATCGATTCAAATCAATATCATAACCATTCATTCCAACAGGTTGAATGCTTGCGCCATGAGCTGCTCCAAATCGAGTAATAGTAGGAAAAGATAAGTCAGGAGTTAAAATTGCTCCTTTTTCTAATCCTGCATACTGCCCCATCAGGCTCAGAATTTCGGTAGAACCTGCCGTTATTAATATATTGTCGGCAGTTAAATTTTCTTTAGTCGCAATTTTTTCTTTGAGTACACCGAGTTGAGGGAAAGGGTAACGATTAGCCGCAACCAAAGCATCTTGAATGGCTTTGAGGGCTTCGGGCGATGGCCCATAGGGATTTTCGTTGGAATTGAGTAATAGATACTCGTCTTGCATCACCTCCGAAGGGGCGCAGTCAGAAGCTAAAAGAGAAGATTGTCCCGCAAGAACGACAGCCGAAGATGCCAATATGCTTTTTCGTAACCAGTTTCTACGATTCATAATTGATGTATTTTAGATGGAGAATAAGAAATTATTCTAAATTCGCTGACAAGTAAGATTTTTCAAATCAAATCTAAAAATCTTACCTATCAGGCGTTTCACCTAAAATACAAAAGAGAATCTTTTCAATGGATTTTCTTATACCAAATTAAAAAATGCGATTACGAATTTATCCAAACTCAATAAACGCCACAGGAACGTTATCAGTGAGCCACACGCCATTTTCAGAAACAAAAAACTCGTGTCCTGCTTCGTGCATTTCTTTAGCTTTTACAACCAGCACCACTACTTTTCCGTGTCGCTGCCCGACGCTGGTAGCCGTATCTTTTTGTTGAGACAAATGCACATGATGGCGTTTCATTTTCTTCAAACCGCCTTCTTCAATACTTTCTAAAAAGCGGGTAGCTGTACCATGGTATAAGAAATTAGGTGGCTCAACGGCTTCGTAGCCAAGTTTTATTTGGATGGAATGCCCTTGATTTGCTCGTATTCTGCTGCCATCTTCGCTAAAAGCAAAGCGTTTTTTATTGTTGTTGGCAACTACCTCTTCGAGTGTGCTTTGGTCGAGATGAATACCAAAATCATTGACTTTTTGAATCAATTCTTTTACGTCTGTCCAGCCTTTTTCGTCGAGTTGAAGGTTGATTTTTTCGGGCGATGCCTGAGTACAAGGCTTAGAAACTTACTGGTTCTTTTGAGTTGTTTTTCGTTCATGGTTCTTTATTTTTTTTTGTAAAAAGAATAAGAGAAGTTTGCGCCAAAAAGTTCCAATACTTTTATAATGATAGCTTTTTAGAGTATTTTGCTTAACTTTATTAACCCGTTATTTTATGTTTAAAAATCCGAACGATTAAAATCATCAACCATGAAAACAAACCACTCATTTTCATTTTTTCTATTCCTATTTTTTTTAGTCGGTTTTACTTTTGCGTGCAACAGCAATGAACCTAAAAAAACAAAAGGTTCGGTTTTAGAATACGAAAATAGCAAATCTTCCAACGCTACACCTAGCAGCCAAAACCAGCCCCAAAACCCAAAAGAAAAAGAAGCGCAAGCTACTGTCAAAACTTTATTCAATGCTTGGGAAAGCCTTGATTTGGAGCAATATTTAAGCGTTTGGTCGCCAAATGCCGTCAAATATATTGGTGACAAATCGCAGACATTAGCCCAAATCAAAGCGAAAAGAACATCTCTTTTCAATCGGTTGGAATCCGTTTCGGTGGATTATTATTCAATTGAAAATACCGAAATCATAAACAATGCGGCTAAAATCGTTTTGAAATATTCCATGACTTTTAATTTAAAAAATGGGAAAGTCATCAAAGAAAACGACATCACAGAGATTTATGATTTGGTCTATGATGATTTTAGAGAACGGTGGTTGATAAAGGAAAATAGGGATT
Source organism: uncultured Saprospiraceae bacterium (assembly GCA_942492005.1). Taxonomy (GTDB): domain Bacteria; phylum Bacteroidota; class Bacteroidia; order Chitinophagales; family Saprospiraceae; genus CAKZLL01. The sequence continues at coordinate 1,742 of CALOED010000063.1, read as the reverse complement.
ATGTGGCAAGGTGATGTATAAAAACGCCGAGCCGCAAAACTTCCTGCGGCTCGATATCCAATATTTTAATTCATACTATACATTTTTTTTTAAAACGGAATAGGAAAATCTTGCGTAATCGCATGAATATCCGCCACCGCTTCATCGCTCAATTTTATATCAAACGCCGCAATATTCTCTTGGAGCTGCGGCATTGTAGTTGCGCCAATAATCGTAGAAGTTATCCACTTGAAATGATTGCACCATGCCAAACTCAATTGGCTCGGAGTCATATCATACTTTTTCGCTACTTCGATATAGCCCTCTACGGCTTGATGCACGTTTTTTTGGTCTCTAAAATTGCCGTGCCTATTGGTAAAAGACCACCTCGTGTTGGCAGGCAGTTGATTATTCCTATACTTGCCCGACAAAACGCCACCGCCCAATGGCGACCACGGCAAATAAGCCACTTCATTCAATACGCAAGATTCTATCACATAGGGCCAATCCTTGCTTTGCAGCAAGCTAAATTCGTTTTGAGTAGAAACCATTTGCGGCAAATCGTGTGCTTTTGCCAACTCCAAATACTTATCAATTCCCCACGCTGACTCATTTGACAAGCCACAATAACGAATTTTCCCAGCCTGAATACATTCATCCAATGCTCGCAATATTCCCAGCATCTCTTCCTCTTGTTGTGCTTTATCAACGCCCGAAAAATCAACCACATCAAACCAGTGTCGCCCAAAATTGGTATGCGGACGATTGGGCCAATGCAATTGATACACATCAATATAATCCGTCTGCAAACGCTGCAAAGAAGCATCTACCGAAGGCATAATATCTTTTGCGGTGTATTTTTTGCCATTTCTGATATATTTCAATCCTTTGCCGGCTATCTTGGTCATCAAGATAATTTCCGCTCGCTTCGACGGGTTTCTTTTGAGCCAATCGCCAATAATTATTTCCGTTTTGCCGTAAGTTTTGGCAGATGGCGGAACAGCGTACATTTCAGCCGTATCTATAAAATTTACGCCTTGCGCCACTACATAATCCAACTGTTCGTCTGCGTCTGCTTGCGTATTCTGGACTTGCATCACGTGCTCTTCAAACACACTCTAGAGATTTGCAAGCTGCTACTTCCTAGCTTATTGTATTCCATGTTTTGTAATGGTTTCTTATTTTTGTTAAGTTGTTTTTCAAAATGAAACCCAATTGATGGCTGATTGTTCTATTTTTAAAAAAATAAAAAACGATGATAAAAAGACACCAAACAGTATTTGAAGCAGGAAAAGGTAATGCCCTTCAAGCCTGTGTTGCTAGTATTTTTGATTTAGAAATGGAACAAGTTCCGAATTTTATTACCGCTCCGAGCTATGCAAATGCCATTGCTGACTTCGTGCAGCAGCATTTTGGTTTGACTTTTTAAAAATAAAATTAAATAATGGAGAATTGGATTTTGAAACATCTCATGCTCCACTGGTTTTAGCGGCTGGAAAATCGCCACGAGGAAATTTCAAACACGTCATAGTCGGGCGCATCGTAGGCAAAACCATCGAACTCGCTCACGACCCTTACCTCAATGGACAGGGCATTGACGGCGAAGTTGATTGGGTTGGCGTTTTTGTGATTGTTTGATTGTTGGGATTGCCCGCCCCGTCGGCAGACAGGTTGGATTGTTGGGATCCCCGCCGCAAACCAACGTACAGGTTTGATTGTTTGATTGTTCGCCTGTCGGCAGACAGGTTTGATTGCCTGATTGC
>CALOED010000062.1:0-4684 GCA_942492005.1 uncultured Saprospiraceae bacterium | reverse complement strand
GATGAGAGCAAAAACTGAAAATTGGATCCAACATTAAAGTCGAACATTCCTAAATCCAATGTAAGCGAAGTGGGGATTTGCAATCCGTTGTTCACTACATTCATGGTCTCCGTGATAGAAAATGTTCCCGAAGTTCCATCGGGTAGTTTGCCCGAAGTTCTATCCGTTTCGATAGTAAACTTATTGTTTACGTAGTTTGCTTCTCCTCTAAAACCCAATAGCTTAAAGAACTTGAAGCCGAACTCTGCTCCAACTTGATAACCCGGATTTTCGGCTAATGCTGCCCAATCTGCTTGACCTACGTTGTAAATCCCGTTTACACCGCCTTTTATATTGATATATGCTTCTTGCGCTATCACTGAAGTAGCTAAAAAAATCAACACTGTAAATAAGGATAGTATTTTTTTCATATTTTAAATCTTAATAAAAATGTTAAAAATTTGGTGATAATTTTCTCTTTTAAATTGAATATTTCAAACGCTGGAATTTTGGGATATATTTATATTTTCCAAAATTACACATTCAAACTATACAATTATTGTATTGGATTTGCTTCTTTATAGCTTTTAATTTTAGCATAGAAACGATTGTTCCTCATAATCACGTCAATCTCTCCGCTTCCGCTGCCTTCCTGATAATCTACTGAAAAATTTAACCTCACGCCATACAGAATCTGCAAGATACTATTGATTTTATCTACTCGCCCATCGCTTGCCGTCAGTTCCCAATAGTTGTTGGCATTTTTTGCAAGCTGATAAGTCGTTTTTTCGTGGTCTTTTGCGTTGATAGCCGTAATGGTGGCTTCGCCTTCTTTATAAAAAAACGGCAATAAATAATCATCGCAGCCCGTCAGCCCAACTTCGTCAGTCATCGGCATGGATTGGTCTTTGCCTACGCCAAAAATATACGGTTCGTCATTGAATTTATACGTTGCGCCCACGTAGCTACTTATACCCGATTTGCCTCGTTTTTCTATTTTATAAACGTATTTGCCAAAAATCCACCCTTTATGCCCGCCCGATGTCACTACATTGAACCACGAATAACCATTCCTGTCGCATTCGGTTTTGGTGCTGAGGGTTCTGCGCTCGGTTTCGCCTACGATGGTCAGTAAAGTTCCATTTTTGAGTTCCGTAACTTTTTCCGATTTGGCGTTGTCTTCTGCCCTTACTCTCACGCCATTGCCGACGGTAAAAGCATGAAAATTCTCAAACGAAAGTGTTTTTTCGGCTTTGGGTTTTTCTTCCTTTTTGTCAGCTCCGATGGGTTGAGTTGCCGCCCGGTTGCGTTTGGAGGTGCTGTTATTGTCGCCACAATTATAGCATAAAAGGACGCTGAGTAATAGTATAAGCGTTTGTTTCATTGATAATTTTTTGTTTTGTGAAACAGCCCACCATTTAAATGGCGAGTTGAAAAAATCAATTTTTCTTCAATTCCATCAGTTCTACTTTTCTAAACTCAATGGGATGCGTTTCGCTTTGCAATGAGATATAGCCCTTACTCACAGGCGTTCCGACGGAATCGGGATAGTTTTCAGGCAAAAAACTTCCGCCAATTTCTGGCTTGTAATACGTCATTACGGTATCGCCTTCTACAATATGGTGCATCACGCTATTGCCTAATACTATGAATTCTGCTGTCACCCAATCGTTGCCATGATAAGTTTTAGAACTCGAATTGATGCAATGTGCTGTCACCAGCGTATCGCCCATCACTACGTTCATTCCTGGCGTACAAAGATTGCCCGTAGGACGGTCATCAGTACCATTTCCGCCTAAAAGCTGCCCTTCGAGGCTGACAGGAAATTCTTGTTGGAGTCCCATACTTTCGGGCGATTGACAATGCAACATCACGCCATTATTGCGATACGCCCAACTTCCTACTTCAAATGCTTGTTCGCCTAAAAAACGATATTCTACCCTTATTTTGTAATGAGAGTAGGGTTTTTTGTAAAATAAATGCCCAAAACGCCCGTCAAAAGCATCGTAACCATCATAAGAAACTTTCAAAACGCCATTTTCTACTCGAAAAGTATTTTTATAGTTGTCACCCAGTTCATGTCCAGCTATCTTTGGTGTCCAGCCTGTGAGGTCTTTTCCATTAAAAAGCGGAATCCATTTCTCTTCTGTCTTAGTTTCCGTCAGGCAGCTACCGAGTAGCCATATAAAGCCTAAAAGTATAGGTATAATTCTCATAAATTGTAGTTTGAATAGATTTTCATTGCAATTTAATCTTTTTAGGAACATAAAAAGAAGCGTACAAAATGTTATTTTTTCTTTTTTTGAGACAAAAAAAAATGATTATGACATTGAAATGATACTTATTTTTTCAGATAATTGTCACAAGTACGAAAAAGCAAAACACAAGGAAGGAATAATTTTAAAGAATTGTCATTTTAATGTTTAAATCCGATTTTTGCAATGTCACAACACTCATTTTACAAAAATGCACAGAAAATCAAATATGAAAATTTACTATATGAAAAAAATATAAATAATTGTGACTTAAATATTTGCTTTAATTATCTCAAATATTTATCAAATCATCAATATTGCACCATTTTAGTGATTTGATTTTAAATCATAAAAAACCAGAAGTCACACAAGTGCGGTTTTGTAGTTTTAAAATAGCCGTTTCAAAGTGCATATTTGTTTCAAATAATTAAGCAACACTAATTGAATACCGTTTTTTAATAGCTACTAAATATGAAAACTAACATTACAATACTTATTATAGCATTTTTATTTGTGGGACAACAACTATCCGCTGAAAGAATTTATACCGGATACATCGTCACCAATCAAGGCGAAAAAATAGAAGGCAAAGTCTATTTGAAAAGCCTCACTTCTAATGAGTTAAAGGTAAAATTCGTTAATACTTCCAATAAAAAACATACTTATAAAGCTAAACAACTTCAGGAGTATGGCTTTGTGATGCAAAAATACAACCAAACCACTAAAAGCTACGAAGACGTGACTATTACTTACATTCGTAAGGAAGTAGAAGATGCGCCTGTTCGTTTTGGAACTAAAGATATTCTTATTCAGAGAAGCGTGAAAGGTTCAATCAATGTTTATAATCAATACATTGAGCTTGATGGGAAAATCGGCAGTAATTTGGAGCATTTTTTCTATGTAGAAAAAGAAAACAACCCGAATTTTACAAAAGTCACTAAAGAAAATTATAAGCAAATCTTAACAGAAATGGTGGCTGACTATCCTGAATTGAAGGCTAAAGTGGGTTCAAGAGGTTTTGGTCATAAGCATATTATGAAAATGGCAAAATTGTATAACGAATATCAATTAACGCATAACAATCAATTGATTTCGATGCAAGATTAGAAAAACAATGATTTCGATTTTGAAAAGGATTTACAAGGTTTTAAAACCTGTAAATCCTTTTTTATTAAGCCTATCCTAATTCTAAAATTCGCCTTTGGAGGCTACTTCACTCTCCTTTTATAGCTATAAATTTTTTGTAATTCTCTATTTTTTCCCATAGTCGGTTAGCCAAATATTCACTTCCGTCTTTTAGTTCTTGATGTATCAACATCGCTTCTTCTCTGTATTTCGCTTTTTTCATGTCATTCCAATAGTGTGGCGGAGCGTACAAATTTGTAATTCTATCTGCAATTTTTACCATCCAGACCGCTTTGGGTTGCTTTTTTATACGCTCTAGGCTATCGAGCATTTGCGTTTTCTTATCGCCCAGGCTTTCATTTTTGGTCAATGCCAATACTCCATCAGCCACACGCTGGCCAAATCGTTCTTTAGCATCTTCGTAAGTAAAATCCGTATCTTCGATAGCGTCATGCAGCATCGCACATTTTACCGCTAGGTCTTCGTCAATATCGTTGTGATACCTCAATGCACTTACTAGTGCAAAAACCACACTCCCAATGTAGTTGATATAATCAATTTTCTCATTGGGCTGATTGCCGCCATAATCTTGCCCGCTATGCATTTGAGTTACCAGTTTCCAAACCTCCTTTGTATTATCTATTTCCCATTTAATTTTTCTTAGTTTATGAAGGTTTAAAAAAAAACTTTTCCACAAATTGTTAGTTTATGGGTAAGTCTGAATATTAACTTTTATATTTGCTATGTTACAAAATAATGTAATATTAAATATAACTATTTATCAAATTCAGTGCTATCCTCCAGCGATTTATTGAAACAATTGCAAATAGTAAATGGTGCTATTGGCTCAAATCCTGTGCTTCCTATTTTGGAAGATTTTTTTATTGCCATAGAGGCAATGCGCTAAATATAGCTGCTACTGACCTAGAAACATCCATTACTACCTCATTAGAAGTACAATCAAGCGGTGATGCAAGTATTGCAATACCCGCTAAAATATTGATGGATACTCTCCGCTTACTTCCGCAACAGCCCATTACTTTTCAATCAACGAATAGCTTTTCTATAAGAAATTACTTCCGCTTATGGTCGCTATAAGCTGGCTGGCGAAAGTGTGACTTCCCTAAGATACCAGAACCCGATGATGTAGATACTATTGTAGTGCCTGCTTCTACCCTTTCGCAGTCTATCAATAAGACTATTTTGCAACTAGCAACGACGAATTGCGCCCATAAGCGGAAGTAATTTCTATAGAAAAGTTATCTTCGTTGATTGAAAAAGTAATGGGCTGTTGCGAGGTGCTTTGAGAGTATCCATCGCAATAT
>CALOED010000061.1:0-11676 GCA_942492005.1 uncultured Saprospiraceae bacterium | reverse complement strand
AATAGGATGCTTCCATCTTCCAATCGGAAAGGCGAATTGTCCAAATTGACGGCTATTGTATCCGTTGCAGGATGCTGTTCGGAAAGAGAAATAATAAATTCTGCATCGTAAGTAGCCTCATATTCTGCTTTGATTTCGTCTATCAATTCCAAGAATTTAGCTCGGTGGTCAGGCGAAACCGTAAAATGCAAAAAGACCTTTTTATCATTGCCTTTGCAGTAATTTGCACCTTCTACCAGATGCTCTTCCAAAGGCGTGCGGCTGCCATTTTCATAATTATGAAATTGCAAAAGCCCTTTGGGTAAGTTGCCGTAATTCAAACCTTCTTCGGTCAATAAAGCCCTTAAAATAGTTGGATATTCTTTATTTTTTAGCAGTGTTTCGATGTCGTTGCCATTTTTAGCAATTGCATTTTTCAAATCATTATAAAAAGCAAAATCCTTAATACGGTTGAAAAAAGCAAACATGGATTTGCTGCTTTTGTCTGCCAAAAATGCGGCTTCTTGCGCTGGTGTGCCTTTATATTCTGACATAAAAGCAAACAAGGCTTTGAACATTCGGCTCGCTGCGCCCGATGCTGGCACAAATTTATAAACGTCTAAATCCTTCGATTCTTCGTGGAAAGTATCAATGTAAAAAGCCTGTCCTTCTTCATTGACTTGCATTATTCCGTCTCCGATGGTTGCTGCTTTTTCGATTTGTGCAAAAGGAAAACCCGTTTTGAAATTTTCGATTTGCTGCGCTATTTCCTTTAGGTCAATGCCCTTGTTTTTAAACTGCTGTAAGTCCTGCTCCGTAAAAGTCATTTTACTTATTTTTTTAGTTTTTAATCTCGTAATTTCCAAGCACAAAAGTAATTATTTTACTTCGCTTGTATTTTAAGTTAAGGTAAATTTATTGATAATGTTTTGTAATAGTGTTTATTGCAGATACATCGAAAAATAAGCCTGTACTACAAATTGACTGCTGCTATTTGGGATTTCAGTAGGATTATTAGTGTGGTCACTATCTTTGACATAAGTACGAAAATAAACCACATCGCCTGTACTGAAGCCATAGTCAGAAGGTTTCATCGTTAGGTTTTGATAATAAGGTACTGGCGTTCCAAATGGCTGACTAAACACGCTATTGATAGCTTTTAAACCCATATTCATTTGGATAGTTGTCGCATTGGAGAAATCATACGGGTCATTAGAAAACTTAATGGTATTGTGCGTCAAAACATTTCCGAGTACTTCCATTCCATTTTCATTCACATCTACATACAAGAACCAAAAATTGATATTTTGGTTGGCAGGTGCGACGAATGCCGAAAATTGCCCATTTACACGAGAAGTATCTATGCGTTGATTATTGAAATTTGGCAAATAAGCGGCTACACCATAGCAGTTGGGCTGAGAACTGGTTTGAGATGCAGGATTGCCGTTGATGTCTTTTGCGCCGTCGGCTATCCAATTGCGTATCAGTTCTATTTGGCGATTGGGTAATGCAATGCCGCTCGAAGGCATTTGCTCAAAATTGGGCGGTTCGTGTTCCGAAATTCGCTTATACATCATCGAAAGAGATGGGTCGTTGGGCGTGACTCGGTATGGATAATCATCATTGGGCGTATTTTTGAATACAGGATGAAAAACGAGCGAGTTGTACGCACTTTGTACGGTTCGGAAATCTGGTTCAAAAGTACCATCGTGGCAAGCGGGCTGATTGCAGCGTTTTGAAAAAATATAATAGTGCAATCCCAAAAATGTCGAAGAATCCAATGGTTCGTTATTCATCAATGTATCAGGATAGGTGATAGTATCGTAAGGATTGAAAATGGGGTCGTGTTCTATCGTCGTTTCGATGAGCGAATCGCCACAAGCGTAAAGGAAACTTCCAATCAGAAGGAAATATAAATATGGTTTAACCTTTTTCATAAACGTTCTTTTTCGTTGGCATTCATTCACCATTTTTTAAATAAAAATCTTTAAAAGTGATTGCCATAATGCGTTCTGGATTTTGAGCAACTTCAAATCCAAATTTTTTATACAATCCGTGCGCATCGCCCGTTATCAGCATCCATCTTCTCAATCCTTGTAAGGCTGAATGTGTCATAATAAATTGCATCAATGATTTTGACAAACCTTTTCCTCGATGTGGTTCAAGTATAAAAACATCTGCTAAATATCCAAAAGTCGCCTTATCTGTAATCACACGAGCAAATCCAACTTGCTCATTTTTAAAATAAACACCAAAACACACTGAGCCTTCGATACTTTGTTCCACTACTGAGCGAGAAATCCCTTTTACACCAATAGGCTTCTTTACTCAAATAATTATGAATGATTTCTATTTGAAGTTTAGATTTATCACTATTGATATAATAATTTTTTGGTGTTTTTAAAACCATTATTTATGAGTTATTTGATTTATGTGATGTTCCAAATGATCAACATAATCAACCATCAAAAACCTCAGATCAGATATTTGTCCGTTATCCAGTTCAATTTTAAAATTCAATGTTTCTTCCGTTTGTTGTTTTATTAGGTTTTTAATTCTTTTATTAATTGCCATCCAAAATTCAACGATTTCTTTAATTTCTGAATTTTGATAGTCATTGGCATTCACTAATCCTGCTTGATTATAGTTTCTTATTTTATATGGCTTCTTTTCAAATTGAATTTCGGTAAACCTTTGAAGGTTATTGATTGCTGAATCAATTAAATGCCCTAATATCTCCTTTTTCGACCATTTGACAGGATTAGGTTTTGTACTTATTTCATGCTCAGTCGCTTGATTAAAATAGCTTTGCCCACATTCAAGCAAATCGTCAAATCGGTTAATTAAATCCTTCATTTATATAATTTTTGATTTTTGTGTTATACAAAAAATTTAGCCATCCAATACCTTACTTTAGACTTTTTATTTAATGGTTTTATAGCAGTTTTCAACTTCGCTTTCGAAATATTCACTACACTTAATGTTTCACTATAAGGGTTTGGAAAAGAAATCCATTGTTCATTTTCTAATTTTAAAAAAACATAAAACTATCCAATCTATAAAATTCAATATGCAAATAATAAGGAGTATATACAATTTTTAACCCTTTTGCTTCTTCAAAACTCAAAACTCTAATATGCTGAGTTTCGGGCATTTTAATATCAATAATAAGGGCTTTCTCCTAAAAAATTAAAAGGGTATTTTGATATAAAAGTACTCGAATTTATATCTAGAAAATTGTGCAATTAGGTATCGAACCTTTTGAAAAGATCCTATTCCTAGGCTAAACATTTTTATATCAGTTTCAACATACCTTTAGTATTTAGACGTTATTTGAGTTTTTTAATTGATTGAGACTTTTCCTAATTGGATGCCCTTTTTTTAATTTAGTTAATTCAAAATATTCTTTGAAGTCTTTTAAAGTTTGGTTTTTCAAATCATAATAACCTGATAAAGGCACAGCTTGAAAAATGAAAAAAAATAGACTTCCAGCAATCAATAAAAACCAAAAAGGTAAATCCTTTGATGATTTTATCATTATTTCTACTAGAGATAGATACAAAAAGAAACTTCCTAGAATACTTACTATAATTTCAGCAAAAAAATTAAACCTTATTTTTACCTCCAAGACATTTTCTCCATTCACCTTAAAATATCGTCCTTTAAAAATCGGATAGAATAATCCACTCATACCACTCGTTCTCCAAAGTATAAAGCTATCTTCATCCCATTCTCCTCTTACTCGACTATCACTACTTTTATACTCACTATAATGCGTTTTTAGTGTATTTTTTCGCTGTAAACCTATTAGTTCTTTTACTTTTTTTTGAAATCTTTCTTTGCCAAGGTTAGTTGAATAAACTCTTTTATGCCAATACATTTTATTGTTTTTTGATGTTATCAAATAAGTAGCAACAGCTTACACAAAAGCCTCAGTCAAAGCTCTGCCCGCCAATAGCGAGTTCGGAATATCATTCAAAAAACCAAGAACGTGTGCAATCGTCGGCACTATATCCACCGATGTAGCCGCAGGATTACCCATGCTGCCGAGTGCTTGACCTTGAATGACTTTGCCCGAAGGCCCGACGACCATTGCAAAAGTTCTGCGAGAATTATTATCGCCAGTATGGTCATAAGCTCCTAGTCCATTTCCATCCATTACATTATTAGAAGCAAGATTTCGCCCGTGTTCAGGCATACAAATCATAATGGTGTCATTAGCAAGTGTTGGATGGCTTTGTATTTTGTTCCAGAGCCAGCCCACACCATAATCTGCTCGATGTAGAAAGTCAAGATACAACGAAAAGTTATCGTGGCACACATCCAAATTAAAGGTATTAATCACCATGAGTTCGGGTGTGAACGTATTCATCACTTGCCATGCAACGCCAATATTTCTCAAATCTCCAGTAAGTTGGTTATAATTATTATTCGGTGTAGGCACTTCCATTGTACCATTAACGATGTCTTGCATCGTGCTGGTAATGAATTGTTTTATCAACTCTCGGTCTTGTTCGGAGTTTTGAATGCCGGGCAAATCCGAAGTCGTTTTATCAAAATTATTATTCAGGAACTGTTTAATGTGATTGATTCGCTGCACATCATCGGGCTGATATAAGGCAGCATTGCTCAATTGACTGTATCCTGTTCCATTAAACAAAGAATTGGGCGCAAGATAATTTGCTCCATAACCTGCACCGTAAGACGGATGTCGGCTATAATTCAAAGATGGATAAGGCCCTAAACCTTCCGAGAGCCACCACGCATTGAGCGCACTCGCATTCGGGTTGGTGTGTTTTCTATAATATTCAAAAATCGTTGGATATTCTGGATTGATATTGAGATTCAAACCCGTTTCGGTGTAGTTGCCCGTCATGGCAACGGTATGCCCATTGTAATGCCCCGTCGGCCCTTGCTGATAAGCGACTTCTTTGAAAAGCGTACCTTGCGAAGCAAGCGGCGTAGTTTGTATCGGTGTCCAAGGTTGATACACCAAATTGTTGGTAGGCGCAGCACCTGCGAGCATATTATTCATCACATTGCCTTGCGTTGCCATACCTTGATTGGCAAGATATTGTTGTTCAATGCTTTCTTGCTGACGAATGCCGCCTGCAAATAATACAAAGACAACGTGATTCGCAATTCGATTGCCCGTTTGTGCGAATAGCCTGCCAGTTGGCAATATATATGGTGCGCCTATCGTAGTGGCAGCAGTGGCGATGGCAGCGTTTCTTATAAATTTACGACGTTTCATATCTTTTTTTCATTTATTCATTTTCTCAATTCTCACCCTTAATAATACTTGTATTCATTCGATAATGAAAAGGCAGTATAAATCAATTCTGGTGTAAGTTGAGTATCGTTTTGAATGGCGTTTTTAAGAAAATGCTTTTCGTAAGCATTAGGCAAACGCAAGAAAAAACGCAAATAAGTGGCTTCTACAAACTGGTCAATATCGGCTCTCATTTGCTGATTGGTCGGTATTTGCACGTTTGGCGAATGGACATAGTCATTCAAAATTAATTCGTCGGCAACGGCTTTATCGCCAATAGCGGTACGCACTTCACTCAAATCCGTCAAGTCGGAAGGCGAAATACTGGCCTGAAATAAGTTGGCGTGCAATATAGAAATGTATTGCGTCTTGGTTTTTTGTTTGTTTTTTTCGGAATTATCTTGATAGACCGCCGTGCCGCCAACTTGATAAATCACATTGTCCACGACTTGAGTAGTGACGATTTCCGTTTGCTTTTTGCAAGCCGAGAAGAATATCAAAACGGCGATGAATAGATATATTTTTTTCATGATTTTATGATTTCATTGATTTTTTAAAAACCTGCATATTCATCGGTTTTCATGACTTTTCGTTGTAGCAATTGATAGTTTTGCGTAGTAGCGAGTTCGATAGTGCCTTCGCCCATTTCTTGCGAATTGGGCAATCTTGCCATCAATTGACTATAAATATCTATGACCAATCCTTGATAAAATTCATCTATGGAAGTGACGATATTAATGAAGTCTGTTTTATTATTTCCGTCTTTGAGTAGTAATTGCGCACTAAAACCATCCACCATCGTTACGCCAGCGTTGAGTTCCGTATCGGTAGGTAAGCGTTTGAAAAGCCCTTCAAAACAAGCATTGACGAAGTTTTCGCTTCCCATATTTATATCATCGTAAATCGTATTATTAATCAAGATGGCAAAAAACTCATTGATGGTACTCGTTCCATTTTTATAATTGGTCAAAACGGTTTTGAGTGCCGAAGTTCGGTTGATTTCTATTTGAATTTGTTGGGCGAGTAGCGTATTGCCAGCATTGAGGGCAGTGGTTTTGAAGAAATTCAATTGTAATAAAATATTATCCACTTGCTGCTCGGTGATGCCATCCAAAAATTCTTCAACATACACCGTAAAGAACCGATTGTAATATTCTTGACTTGCCATCAACTGCCCCAATACGAAGTCACGAGCAGTACCGTTCAGTTCATTATCTTTTAAATATAGCGTAATTTGGTCTCGCTCGTTAGTAGAAGGTTCTCGACCGAGCAAATCTATAAACATCCGATTGACGTAGCCTTGAATCTGAACCGTCGTGACGCTGCTATAAGGCGGTGCTTCGTTGCCACCTACGATTACATCAACGTATTCTGTTTCGTTGATAATGGTTCGTTTGGTGCAGGAAGCGACCAATAGCATGGCCAAAAATAAAGAAAAGTATAAAAATCGTATTTTCATAAGCGAATAGATTTTGCTATGAAAGGGGATATATTTTTAGATGTTGAATGTATTTTAAAGTTTAAAAAAAAGCGGCACTTATCAACACTGCGCCAATTAAAAACGCTAAAAAGATAACGAAATAACTACCCAAAAGCAAGAAAAATTTAATTAATGTCTTCCAAAAACCTTGTTGATAAACTCGTTTCAATGCCACAAAGATGTAAATAAAAAGCCCTAATATCCAAGCAAGGTCAATATAGGTTTCAAGAGGCTCATCGAGGTATTCGTCTATAATAATAATCATAGTCATTATGAGAAAGAAGAACGCATGAATATGGAATGTGAAGACCAAATGTTCTACGTAATAAATCTTTCGTCGAATATAAATGAGCTTCAAAAACAAGGCAAAGAAAGGAATCATAAGGAAAAACATCCACGAAACGTACTTGATGGAATACATTCCAAACGCTTTACTATCTCTAAAAATGCGGAGACTTTGGCGCATCAACAACCTATCCCAAAAATTTCCAGGATGGTATTTTTCTACTATTTCCTTGTCTGTTAGCGTATATAAATCTCTTTTGGAAACACGAATTTTGGTATTGGCTGCGCCATTCAAATTAATAACGGAAAACTCCGAAGTGTCATTCAAAAGGCTATCTAAATCGGTTGTAAATGGCGCAAAAGCACTATCTAGCAATGTGTTAATGCGCTGAGAATTGGTTTGTAATTTTACACTTTCTAAACTATCCAATATCACTTCATGAATGCTATCCGCCATTTCTAGCTGCATGATTTTATCGTGTCCTTTATTGTAAAGGCTAAAATCGCCCATCTGCTTAGAAATATTGAATGCAATAGCTGCAAAAAAGATAATAGCGGTAACGGCAAAGATACGAATGGGCTTAAAATAGGTTTTGTGTTTGCCTTGAAAGTAGTCGAGGGTAAGCCTTCCGGGCTTGAAAAACAAAACGAAGAGCGTGCGGGGCAATTGTGCATTCAAATGAAAGTTATCCTCCAAAAAATCACCAATCAAATGGCGGACGGATATTTTGCCCGTTGTGTTTTTTTGTCCACAACTACCACAGTATTTATCATCCTCCGCCATCTGGTGATCGCAGTTTCGGCAATAATGATGCAATTCTTCTGTTTTCAGTTCTTCCATATAATGATAATAATTGCTTGTTTTTTTTATTATAGATTCTTTGGCATTGAACTCATAAAATAAACTAACTTAGCTCAAAAAAGCAAGATGAAATTTAATATTACGCATAAAGCTAATCTTTTATTTATTGTTTTGGGTGGCTTTTTTATTGCAAATGCGCTGATTGCTGAATTTATAGGCGTAAAAATATTTGCATTGGAAGCTACGCTAGGCATTGAGCCGATGAACTGGAATTTGTTCGGACACGCAGGTTCTCTCAGTGTTACCGCAGGTGTTTTGCTTTGGCCCGTAGTCTTTGTCATGACGGACGTTATCAATGAATATTTTGGACGCAAAGGCGTTCGGATTTTGTCTTACCTTGCCGTTTTATTGATTTCTTACGCCTTTTTGATGGTTTATTTTGCCATCGGACTTTCGCCAGCAGATTGGTGGGTGACGGTAAATGAAGGAAACGGCGTAAGCGATATGCAAGCCGCTTTTTCCAACATTTTTGGGCAAGGAATGTGGATAATCGTCGGGTCTATTTGTGCTTTTCTAATCGGACAAATCACCGACGTGTTCGTTTATCATCGCATTCGCAAGGTAACGGGCGAAAAGAAAATATGGCTACGAGCAACGGGTTCTACCCTAGTTTCTCAATTGGTAGATAGTTTTGTGGTTTTGTACATTGCGTTTGTTTTAGGGCCGCAGCAGTGGGAATTGAGTTTGTTTTTTGCCGTCGGTACGGTGAGTTATGCTTACAAATTTATCATGGCAATCATTCTTACGCCAGTTATTTATTTGGTGCATGGCATTATAGATAGGTTTTTGGGCGAAGATTTGGCAAACGAACTTAAAGAACAAGCGGCTTCTTAGACAAAAACTCGATGATGACGAAGGATTTCGACGCTTTGAAAGTGTCGGAATCCTAACCTAAATTTCAACAAACTGTATTTTTAGCATTTGACGAGGGAGTATTTTCTTTTTGCAAAAATTGTCAAAGAACTAAAAAAATATATCATGGAAAACACAGCACATTCTTCTTTAGAAATAAAGATACAGCACATCATTCATCAGAATCAAGACTTGTTTGATTCTATATTTCGTGAACTTCAATTTTCGGAAGCGGAATTGATAGCAGGCTTTATAAAATACAACTCCGAAGTGGAGACGCTCAATAATGATGCTTATGGCGAAATGGGCGTAAGAATTGCCATGTTTGCAGAGTATCTGATGGAAAAAAGTTGGCATGAAAAGCGGCAAAGCACCTTGTGGGAATATTTAAAATATTGCCAACCCAACCGAATTATTGATATAGGGTTTGGTGCGCCAACGCAATATTGCAAAGAATGGATTCTTACCGAAGCGTATCAAGGAACGCTAACCTTTGCCGATAAATACGATTCTGCCTTTGAGTTAGCCAAAGCCGTTTTGAAGTTTTATAATAAAAACTACACCGAGAAAATTGATTTCAAAAAAGTGGATTTGGATGTGCTAGAAGATGTAGGCAAATACGATACTTATATCCTACAAGATGCGATTGAGCATTCAAAAATACCCGAACAATATTTGGAGAATTTGGTGCAAAAAGCATCCGAAAACGCCTATTTTTTGTTTTCTATACCGATTGCGCCGCCTATTCCTTGCCACCATATTTATTGGCTCAAAGAAGTAGATGCCCTTAAATGTATACGAGATAGAGGCTTGAAAATTGTGAAAAAAAACCGAGTGGATGTCAATCCTGAAGTGGATGAATTTGCTAAAGATTGGGCAGAAGGAGAGATTTATGATTTGATGTTGCTGACGCAAAAGGTTTGATTCTAGCTGCGTGTTTTAAAGATTTTGATAAACATATCATAGTAGGATTGGAATCTGTCAGCCAACAAAAACAAGAGTAATGAAATGTTGGAATATTGAAAAAATGGGCTATTTATCAGCACTATTACCTGCCAATATTCCTTCATCGCATTATTCCAACCAACCCAATACAGAGCCTTAATAATTCAGTTCTAAGTAAAAGTATCCGTTTCTTGTAGATTTATTAAAAACAGGTTTCAATCCAGGCCTTTGTTCGTCTTTTGGGTTTGCCCAAAAAGCGGTACGGTTTTAAAAAGATTTTGTAGAGTCTAACTATCGCCTAAAGCAATCCTTTGGAACAACAATCCTTTGGAACAACAATCCTTTTTCATTTCCTGTATTCTTAATTTTGGTAATTCCAACAATACCTGTATCTTTTCCGGCAATTCCCCATAAGGAAAAAAGATAGCAAAAATATAAGGTAGGGTTAAGATTCTTCTTTTTCCTGCTAAAAAGAAGCAAAAAGGCGGCTTCGACAATTTTCAAGAAAAAGTACTAACTACCGTGTTTCAAAAGTTTGTTTATATACTCCAAGGTAGCTTGCTGCCTTGTTTACATTGAAAATCAAAGTACAATGGGGCAAGCCACTATTGGAAAAAAGATTAACTTATTTTTGAAACACTGCACTAATACACTGTTTCAAAAGTTTGTTTATATACTCCAAGATAGCTTGCTGCCTTGTTTACATTGAAAACCAAAGTACAATGGGGCAAGCCACCATTGGAGAAAAGATTAACTTATTTTTGAAACACTGCACTAATACATTGTTTCAAAAGTTTATTTATATCCTCCAAGGTAGCTTGCTGCCTTGTTTACATTGAAAATCAAAGTACAATGGGGCAAGCCACCATTGGAGAAAAGATTAACTTATTTCTGAAACACTGTACTAACTGTGATAATTTTTAATTTTAATATGTTGAATACCGCTACTTAATCATGTTACGCAGAGCTACTTTTTTTTCCAGCTAAAAAGAAGCAAAAAGTTAAATATTCCTTATGGGGAATTGCTGATATTTCCCTTGTTTTATTACAAAAGTAATTTATCCAAACATGAAAAAAATACTACTTTTCCTTGCCTTTGTATTCGTGGCAACTCCTTTTTACGCTCAAAATACCTTTGCAAATGCGAAGGAATTGATGAAAATGTATAAAAAAAACGGCATTGTTGGAGATACATTAACACTTACCAAACAGGATGCTCAAAACTTTTTTAATGTTTTAAAACGCCAATATACGTTTGAAGAAAACGTAAAACCGATTGACATTCTCAATGATTATAGAAAAGATAATAACGAATATTTGCTTCGGGAAGTAGAGCGAATGTATGCACTTTTGAATGATGGCGCAGCGATACAAACTAAAGGTGGCGAAAAACTCAAAAGGTTGCAAACGCAGCGTCAAGCCAAGATGGATACCGTGATAAGTATTGTAAATGCCAAAGTAGATGCCGACAAAGCAGCGGCAGGTAACTCGGGAAATGTGCTGTCTAATTTGCTGGGGAAAGTTACTCAAAGCCAGTCCAAATCTCCTTTGGAGCGTCGCCTCGTAACGCTCAAATTCAATCGCCGAACCATTGACATTGATAGAAGAATATGGGGAAGTTTGGACGAAAAGGATAGGAGAGAGGTGTTGGATTTGAAGCAAGACTTGACCCAACTCGACGCAGAAATTAAGAAATTTGACAATACAAAAAAATCTGAAAACAACTTTTATGACTTGGGCGACGATAAGAGTTTTTCGGATAGATATATCTCGCCAGGAACGGCACAGCCCATTGATGTGAGCAAAACCGTCATTGTGCAAAGTAGTGCGGCTTCTTTGCAAACGAGCTTGATAGACGCTACGGCTACCTTTATAGCGGAACGCATGAAGGAAGAACTCAATGTGGCGTTTTTTGATAGGTTTGAAAAATTCATAGATGATAAAAATGTGAGTTTGCTGTTCCCTACTACGTTTAATGTATTAAAATCTTCGGAAGCGAGT
>CALOED010000060.1:0-7056 GCA_942492005.1 uncultured Saprospiraceae bacterium | reverse complement strand
GTGGGAAGTAGAAGGCAAACCTGTTCAGTTGATTTCAATATTGAGAGATAAAAATGATGCTCCAATAAAAGCAAAATATAAAAACAAAGGAGATAAAAAGGCTAATGAAATAGAATTATCACTTGAAAAAGTCGAACGGTATCTAAATTTTGAAAAAGAGTTTGAAATTAAAGATTGGTATCCTAATAATAAGCTAATTCAAAACTCCCGTATTTCAGCAAAAGCAGGTATGACAATAGCTGACCTATTTACAAAAAGAACCCTTGCTTGTCATGCAAAGCTATTGGCATTGATTGACAAACATTCTACGGGAAATGAAAAAGACTTACTAAAAGTAGCTTTTACCGCTAATTTGGCAAATTGTTCGAAACTTGTTCCGCCAATAAAAAGCAGAGGAGAAATGGCTCCAGGGGCTTGGATGACGGGGTTTTACATTGGGGAAACATATTTAGAAAACAATGTTTTACAATATTTTGAAAATAGGCTTTCCAAAGTCATAAAAGGAAAACAAGATTATTTAAATCAATTTGGGAGTTGCAATGAGCTAAATTTTAATCCAATTCATTATAATAACAATTTTACTATTACTCAAGAAGACGCTAAGTCATTGAATATCAATTCAGAAACAATAGATTATGTTTTTACCGATCCTCCTTATGGAGAGGCAGTCCCTTATTTTGAACAAAGTGTTATCTGGAATTCTTGGTTAAAGTTTTCTCCAAATTATATTGATGAAATTGTAATTTCGGATAGTAAGGAACGTCAAAAAGATAATACTACTTTTGAAGAAGATATTAATGCCGCTTTCTCTGAAATAAGAAGAGTTTTGAAATTTAATAAATACTTTTCTTTGACTTATCACTCACTTTCAGGATTAGAATGGAAAGCGATTACAAATGCTTGTATAAAAAATGGCTTTGATTTGGTTGATTTTGAATGGTTGGTTCAAAAAACTTTTACGCCAAGACAACTCAACCGGTTGAAAAGTATTAAAGGTGATGTTTTAGCTACTTTCCAAAAAGCTGATTTGCCGACGGAATTAATAGTCAAATCGGATAAAGAAATTTCAAATATTTTTATCGCTTCCATTAGAGATTGGTTAGAACAGGAAGCATTGGACACCAATGAAATTTTTCTCCGAATAATGAAAATGGTCTTTTCCGAGAAAATACTAATCGGGAAAGTTGATTTGTTAAAACTATTAATTGAAAACTTTGAACTTTCTGAGTCGCAAAAATGGGTAGTATATGACGAACTTATCGTTTAAAGAACTTGATAAAGCATTTAGAATTAATGATTTTCCAAAAATAGAAAATGATAGCAGAGGAATACGATTTTTAAAACTAAGAAGTATGTCCCGTAAAGCTACTATGGAAGAGTTTTGCGAATGTCATCATATTAACATCGGAGAAGCCAACTCAAAAAATTACTTTTCTCTTATGTTTGAGAATGAGAACATAACATACGAAATGATTAATGATTTTATTAATCAAAAGTATCAAAAAGAAAGAGTCGATAGATTAACATATCAAGATTATTTAGTTGATCAATTGAACAGACTTCAATACTTTGATTGGGGAGGTTCTTTTGGTAATAGCTTGGAAAAAAATATAGTTAATAATTATGTAAAGAAAATTCAGTCATTCGAGCGAATAAATGAAGAAGTTGAAGGTAGTCTTTTGAGTAGTTTAAGAGGCTATACATTAAACTCATGGTACAATCATTGGACACCTATAATCATTGAAGATTTATTTAAAGACTAGGAAACTGTATTGCCTACGGTCGGTTTAGTCAAAAAAATTGATTTTTTTATTAATGATGTTCCTTTCGATTTAAAAAAGGTTACTTATTTTCCAGAACAACTTTTAAAAGATAAACTAAAGGATAATGGTTATGGGAATGAACTGACTAAATTGAAGAAAATTTGCCGAGAATTAAAAATCTTTATTCCCTCTGACCTTAAAGATAAAGCTCTCAAATTACACCTTCACAATAAAATAGCGGAAGACCAAAGAGCCGAAGCAAAAGAATTTATTGTTGAACTCAAAGAGCAAAAAAGAATAATTATTCAAAAAGCAGAAGATAATCCTACGGAATTAAAAAAGTGGTTTTATGAAAATCAGGGAGAAGCAAGATTTGATGCGTCTAATCGATTTTTTTTAGTTTTGACGGACGAAACAGATATGTCAAATAGTTGGAAATTAAAGCGAAATATTGGTTTTTAAGAGAAAAAATCAATGAGCATTTAGATGATTTGTCAAAGCATAAGTCAAACCTCGAAACGGAGTTTTATTGGCATAAAGACCAACAAACATATAATTGCAAAGCTGATATTTTGTTTTTGAAATACAGCAAATAAAAGAATAAAGTCAGCCAAGAACAAAGATTAAAACGGTAATAAGCCCTATGCGGGGCTACTGTATTTAGCTAAACCGTAAGAAAAAATATTAACAACCGCTAACGGTTCATTGAAAAGTTGCTCATTTACGGATAAAAATATAAAATTATGAAGAAGTCCATTTCTGGCTTCTCGAAGCTATCGAAGACAGGCAAATTGCGCTGGGTGGTTGAAAATTTTTTCAAAGACCCAGAATACGTAACACGAGAATTAATGAGTTTTTGGCACGATGATGACCAAAAGCAAAAGGTCTTTGATGACTTTAGTGAAAATACATTGAGCAATTATTATATGCCTTTCAGTGTAGCGCCTAATTTCAAAATCAACGGAAAGGAGTATTGCGTACCGATGGTAATAGAGGAAAGTTCGGTAGTAGCAGCGGCTTCGAGTGCAGCAAAATTTTGGTCGAATCGAGGCGGTTTCAAGTCAGAAGTGATTGGTACGACTAAGGTTGGGCAAGTTCATTTTACTTGGAAAGGCGATAGCCGAAAGCTAAAAACGATTTTTCCAGACTTAGAGCGATTGCTTCGAGAAGACACCAATCATATTACCAAAAATATGCGCAGTAGAGGCGGTGGCATCCTCAATATTGACTTATTGGATATGACGCATCTTGAGCCTAATTATTATCAACTCAAAGTAGAATTTGAAACTTGTGACTCGATGGGCGCAAACTTTATTAATTCTGTTTTGGAGGAGTTTGGTAAAATTCTCGACCAATTCATAGTGACGCATCCTGCTATGGAAGACAATGAGCGAGAGGTGGATATTATCATGGCGATACTTTCTAACTACACGCCCGAATGTCTTGTAAGGGCAACTGCTGAATGCAAAATTGAAGAACTTGGAACGTTTGACGGAGGTAAAATGACCGCAGCTACGTTTGCCGAAAAATTCTACAAGGCAGTTAGAATAGCGAGAATAGACGTAAATCGGGCGACGACACACAATAAAGGTATATATAATGGTATAGATGCGGTGATACTGGCTACGGGGAATGATTTTCGTGCGGTAGAAGCCTGTGGTCATACTTACGCAGCGCAAGACGGGCAGTATCGAAGTCTTTCGCAATGCAGCATTGAAAACGGTGTGTTTAAATTCTGGTTAGATGTTCCGATGGCAATTGGGACAGTGGGCGGTTTGACTTCTTTGCACCCTTTGGCAAAACGCTCTTTGGAAATGCTCGAAAACCCAACAGCGGAAGAATTGATGAAAGTAGTAGCAGCCGTAGGCTTGGCTCAAAATTTTGCAGCAGTGAAATCCTTGGTCACTACTGGTATTCAGAAAGGACACATGAAAATGCACTTGATGAATATTCTGAATCACATGGAAGCGAGCGAAAAAGAAATAGTAGCGGCGATTGCTTATTTTAAAGATAAAGTAGTGTCGTTTACGGCAGTTCGGGAGTTTTTGAATGGCAGCCGAAATGAAGTAAAAAGCAAAGCGAGATTGGTTTTTAAGAGAAATGAGTAACGTTTGAACTATTGGTAAGGGGAATCTTTTGTTGATTTACACGATATGTTACGCTTAAATAAAGTTTCAGTACATTTTGAAACTTTGAGAATAAATACTTAGTTTAGTTTATCGGATTTCGATATATTTAAACTATTATCAACTTATATGGAATTACAAGAAGGCAAGGACAAGTTTATACAAGCATGGGGGACATTGGGCTCTAATTGGGGCATCAATAGAACAATGGCACAAGTACACGCACTATTACTCATTTCTAAAGAGCCGCTTAGTGCAGAAGATATTATGTCGGACTTGAAAATCTCACGAGGTAATGCCAATATGAATATTCGTGCATTGATAGACTGGGGCTTGGTGCATAAAGAATTGAAGCAAGGGGAGCGAAAAGAGTTTTTTGTGGCAGAAAAAGATATGTGGCGCATGGTGCGTCAAGTTATTTTACATCGCAAGAAAAAAGAGTTAGAACCTGCCATTAAGGTACTAGAGGAGGTGTCAGTAGTTACGCCCAATTCGCCAGAGGCAGAAGAGTTTTTGAGAATGGTGAGCGAACTGAAAATGTTTTCAGAAAAAGCAGATTCGGCACTCGAAAACGTGGTACGCTCCAAGCCAACATGGATGATGGAAATGTTTATGAATATTATTCGATAATGGGTTGAAGCCGTATTGAACGCCCAAAAGCATTCAATACGGCTTTTATTCGCTACACCCTTCGCCTTCTATCAGATACGCCCCGTCCGTTTGCAAAAAAGTATTACTGTTTAGTTTTCTATCCATTATTTTAAAAATATTCTCTAATGACTTGTTGTTAAATGTGCCAGTAAACACACAATTAATCATTCGGTCATCAATTCCAATTTCTACATTATAGTTTTTTTGCAACTCTTCAACTACGGTTTGAATAGGCGTTTCTTTAAATTCAAAATTTCTAACTGCCAAACGAGGCACGGGTCGAGGCAGCGTAAAAGTGCCTGCTAGAGCGTCAATAGACATTTGTTCGCCCGTTTTTATAGTTCTGTCCTCACCATTATTGAGTTCTATACTCACTTCGCCTTCCATCACTTTGATATAAATCATTTGGTTTTGAGCGTCGTCGTTGAGTTCAAACTTTGTACCGAGTACCTTAATGGTAGCTTGATAAGTAGTGATAATAAAAGGAACTTCTCCCTTTGCTACATCAAAAACCGCTTGACCAAGAAACGAAATATTTCTATCAGAAATATTGAACGACTCGGTGTATTCCAGCGAACTTCCCTTAGCCAAAGTCACCACCGAACCATCTTTCAATTCCACGATTTTCCCATCTCTGGCGGCTACTATTTCCATCGCTGGTTGGCTCGCATTTTTCCACCAAAGCCCAGCTACTACTAGTATCAAAATGACTGCTGCTGCGCTTATACCAATAATTTTTCCGAGCGAAATCGGTTTTTTTTGAACCACCTCTTCTGGCGTTTTTTCAAAAGTCTTTTTTATTTCATTTACCATTTCTAAAC
The DNA here is from genome assembly GCA_942492005.1 of uncultured Saprospiraceae bacterium. Classification (GTDB taxonomy): domain Bacteria; phylum Bacteroidota; class Bacteroidia; order Chitinophagales; family Saprospiraceae; genus CAKZLL01. The sequence continues at coordinate 1,695 of CALOED010000060.1, read as the reverse complement.
GGCTAGTATCTTCATTGAGCCACCTTTGCAATTGTATCTGCTCCACATCGGATATCTGACCGCTAAGTTGTTTATTGACCAATGAGATATAAAATTCTTTATTCATAGCTGATGATGGTTGCATTTTTTTAATAATAGATAAGTCTTTGCTAATCATAACTCTTATATTTATAAAAATAGTATTTATTTTACAATAAATCAATATTCTACCCTCTAATGATTACAGAGAAACAAATTAAAATTAAACTTAGAATCTCCTTTACAATCAATAAGTTACAGTAAAATTGCTGTAAATTATTTTACGAGTTCTAAGGCACTCTAAAAAGAAATAGTTGCAACTTAGCCGCTAACATCCATGTTTATTATCTTACTTTTGCGTTTTTGGCTGCTCAATATCTTGGATTGTACGTTATTCAAAATTGTAGAAACATCCATTTTTTATGAATAACAAGGATTAAATAGCCAATTATAAAAGTAAGCATAGCGTTCATTCAAAAGAATGTATCTATTAAAAATTAAGAACAAAAAGAATGTTAGATAGGAAAGTTGCGCCACCGTTGCGAGAGATAAGAAGTTTTGAATTGCCCGTTCCTAATCAATATAAATTGGACAATGGTGTTCCTGTATATGAAATCAATATGGGAACACAGGACGTACTAAAACTAGAGTTGGTCTTTTTCTCTGGACGTTGGTATGAAAAACAGAAATTAGCCTCTAAGATGACTTCGGGCATGATTCGAGAGGGTTCGACAAACATGACAGGCGGAGAAATAGCCGAAAGAATTGACTTCTATGGCGGCTCTATTCGTTTCCGTTCCAATCTGGATACCGCTCACATCCAAATTTATTGTCTGACGAAGCATTTGAAAAACATTCTGCCGATAGTGAGCGAAGTTTTGGCAAATCCTTCTTTTCCAGAAAAAGAGCTAACCGCTTTGATACGACGCAATCAAGAACGCCTGAAGGTAGATTTAGAACAAAATGACACCGTAGCTTATCGCCAAATTACAGAAATGATGTTTGGCAAATCGCACCCTTATGGCTACAATAGCACGCCCGAATGGTACAATATGATTAGCCGAGCGCACTTATTGGAGCATTATCAGACCAATTACGTCGCAGGAAATTGTTTTATGATTGTGTGCGGAAAACCCAATAAAGAAACCATTCCGCTCATCAATAAATACTTGGGGCAAGCCATCGCTAAAGGAAAATCCTCCAAACAATCCTTTATAAAAACGCCCAGCAAGGAACTTCATTGGACACTCCCAAAGAAAGGCAGCGTACAATCGGCGGTTAGAATTGGTAAAGAACTATTCACTCGCCACCATCCCGACTATCAGAAAATGTATATTCTCACCACCATTCTTGGCGGTTATTTTGGCTCTCGCCTCAATCAGAACCTACGAGAAGAAAAAGGATATACTTATAATATATATGCTGCGCTGGATTCCATGCTGTTGGATGGTTATTTCTTTATAGGAACAGAAGTCAAAACTGACATAACGCAGCTTGCTATTAAAGAAATATATTCCGAATTTGCTCGTTTAAGAAACGAACTCATACCGCAGGAAGAGTTAAGCATGGTCAAAAACTATATGTTGGGGACAATGCTTGCTTCCGTAGATGGCGCATTTAATGTCGCTGAAATTGTAAAAATGATGATTAAGAATGAGTTGCCCACCAATTATTACA
>CALOED010000059.1:0-2800 GCA_942492005.1 uncultured Saprospiraceae bacterium | reverse complement strand
GTAAAGGGTTTCGTGCATTTCATTTGCAAAATTATCTTTGCGACTAAGGCGTTCAGTCATAGCCGCTTTGGCAATTCTGTTGGGCAATTCTACACCACAAGGCAGTTTGAAGGGTTGATTGAGCATGATTTGGTCAGGAATAGAAAGATGAAAAATGAATATTCGGGAAGTCTTTTACCATTAAAAATCTGGCGGCAAAATATTTTTGAAGTGTCCGTTAAGTTTTACCCGTTCACGCAAACGCTCTGTTTCCTCTATCATCGGTATAATATTCGTGATGTGAGTGAGATTCATAGCCTGTCGGTCAGCTTCTTTTTCAATCGTCTTGAGTTTGTACTCTTGATTAATAGAAAAACCAACGTGATGCCCAATATCAAAAGAATACAAAGAGTAGGGGTCGTTGGGTATTTCTCTTTTAATTTTGAGGAGTTCGTACATTTCCTCTAATTTTTCGATAATAGAAAGACTCGTTACAAAATCCGCTTTTTTATCATTTTCTATCATTTCAACATCGGCAGCGGCATATAATTTACTAGGAAAGGGGTTGTAAATTTTTTGAACTTTAAAAACTCGTTTACCACGTGCAGTTACATCCATGCGCCCATCTTCGTAGGTTTTTCGGATAGCTTCTATCTCTAGTTCCGTCCCATAATGTTTGATTTTGCCGTTTGCGAATACAGGTATCCCAAAGGTTTTTTGCTGTTCAAAACATTCATTGATAAGTTGCTTATACCTATCTTCAAATACATGAAGATTGACTTGCTCATTGGGATATGTTACCAATTTTAATGGAAATATGGGAATAAAACTAGGCATGAGTACAATTTATATTTCAGATGTAGTAAAACAAAAAGCCGTTCAGACATGAATAAAAGCGTTTAATATGTTTTATTCATTCTATTTAAAAAGAGAAAAACCTTCCAAAAAGTTTACGCTTCTTCAGGTTTTTCGGTTTCTAAGTTTTTAAAAAATGAGAAATACGTTTTACCATATTTACGTATTTGCCAAAAGTTGGGATGCGTTTCGTAGTCGTGATTTGGATTATGTTCCATCACAAACCATCCATCGTCTTTTACCAAGTCATGTTTGAAAATCAAATCAGGAATCATATCCATGGTGGTCAATCCATAAGGTGGTCCAGCAAAAATATAATCGTATTTGTCCGAAGCGTATTCAATGAATTTGAAAACATCCGCTTTTACGATTTTGATATTATCTTCAATATCCAGTGTCTTAGATGTTTCGGTAACAAATTTGACGCAGCCGTAGAATTTATCCACATAAGTCACATCGGTGCATCCTCTTGATATAAATTCGTAACTATGATTGCCTGTGCCGCCGAAGAGGTCGAGTACTTTTACTTCATCAAAATAGAAATGATTGTTGATGATATTAAAAAGACCTTCTTTGGCAAAATCCGTAGTGGGTCGAGTGGGCCAATTCTTCGCTGGCGGAAAAAACTTTCTGCCTTTAAACTTTCCTCCTATTATTCGCATACGCTCATGGTGTATAAATCAAAATGAAATTGCTGCGGTACCGTGCTGTATTTTGGGCTAAATTGATAATATTTCGTCCGTTTTGCAAATTTGATTTGACGGATATAAGTGGATAATAAACGATAAACGACAGAATTGGGCATAATGCCGCCCATCAATGTCAGTGGCGTATTCATATTATCTAACTCAAATTCTTGATACATCAATAGCACATAATACAAAAACGCTTCGGCAGAATTGTATTTAAAAGTGTTGTAAATCTGGAATTGATTATTTTTATAAACTGCTATTTGCAGCTTATCAGGTAGCACATTCACCAAAACATCATTGCCTTCAACCAGCCTTTGGGTACGCCTCAAAAATGGTGTTGCATTATGATATAAATTGAAATAAGTAAAATTTGCATCCAATATATCATACAATCGGCTGTCAATAGCGTGAACGTTTTTGAGTTTCAATTCCTCTACTTCATCTACAAATACCATTTCATTAACCGAAATAGGGGTAGTCTGCTGGAGATACGTTTTTTGTAGATTTGGATTGTAAATAGCATTCGGAATAAATGCAAAATGAGGTGCATCTACTGCCACATTCACTTGATGATACTGGTTTTTGAGAACACTATCTTTTTGAAAAATAGAAATTAGGTCAGCATGATATTGATGAGTACTCAACATATAATGCCGTTGCAATACTATTTCTTTTTGGTGATTAGACAAATAGAAAAAAAACCTGTTCGCCCCAATAAGAGCGGACAGGTTATGAGAAGATTGAGATGAAAAATTATCTCTATGTATGTCAAATATTATTTCCGCCAATTTCCGTCTGTTGATGGTGATCCTAGATCACCGAATTTTGTAAACAATTCTGGTTTGTAAGCTTTATCGTATTTGCTGTATTTCGGGTCAGCATACGGTCCCATGTAGTCTTTGATTCTGACTTTACATTCCACCACAGGAATATTCTTAGCATTCTGATACTCTGGGAGTACCTTCGCATCCATAATGAAAAGGCTGTCTGAATAAGGAACATATCGCAGTGAATCAAGATTGATGCCTAATGTACGCATCGAATCCGCAGCATCTACATACGTAGTAATGGTACGATAATTTGAATTTGGGTCGTCAGGGTCTCCCAAGACAGACTTAATTTCAAACTTGCTAGTAGAAAGAACCGCTTCAAGCGTATCAAAAGTAGGTGCATACCTTCCTACGATACTCTTATAAGCAATTTGAGCATCCCTGATGTCTTCCATTTTTTTCTTAACGGCGTTTTCACGCTCCTTCCAAGCTGTTTGAAATTGG
>CALOED010000058.1:0-17078 GCA_942492005.1 uncultured Saprospiraceae bacterium | reverse complement strand
ATCTTTTAACTGACCGCCTATTACAATGCCTTGTTTTGTCAGGTTGTCATTGCCATAAATTTTTGTAAGGTCTGCCAATGATGAATTTTTGCGAATGTCGCCCGCTCGCACGCCCGGCACTATCATCCATTTCGACGATGTAGTTCCTTCTTTTATTTTGGAAACATCCACTGCGCTTTTCGGAAAAGTTTCGACGGTCTCTAGGTCGGTAGCAGGTTTCGGAGCGGAGGTATCTATGCCGTTCAGAGAAGGAGTATTAGGCTCTGGAACTGTTGGTTTTTCGTTTGTTGTACAATTCAAAAGAAAAAAAGCGATGCAGAAAAAATATAAAATATTATTCATTGTTTAATTTTTGATAGATGAAAAACAGGTGCAAATTTAAGTGAAGTAACGAGAAAAGAAAGGCAGAATGTTTGAATAAGACTGGAAAATTGATGAATGAAGATTTAAAATCTTAGTTTTCTTGAAAGTCATAAAATAATGACGTATATTAAACTCCAGTTTTTAAGAAACAACCATTTCAACACTTTTGCCCTGTCTATCAGCAGGCAAAAAAAATTAACCATCTACGTAATTAATGAAAACCTATTTGCCGTCAGGTTTTAATTTCTCTTGATACTTAACTTGTATCTCTTCATTTTTTACAACTAACAAAATAAAATCATGCACTATACTAAACTAGCAGCACGAGAAAAAGCATTTAAAGAAACAGGAATAGCAAATAGTCGAAAGTTTGATTTAGCTAAGTTTACATTACCTGTGACTGGCGAAGATTTGAAACTTGAAGGCTATACCGTAAGACCCTCAGATGGGTATCAAGGCTATTTTTATAGCCAAAAATTTGATAAAAAACGTGTTGTACTTCATTTTACCGTTGGGCATATGCAAGGCGACATCAACGACTTATCTGACCCCAATCGTGGACACGTCTCTACCTCTTTTGTAGTTGGGCGAGATGGCACGGTTTATCAATTGTTTAGCTCTTATTACTGGTCTTATCACTTAGGGCGAGGCGCAATAGGCGGCAATGGAGCCAATAGTAAAACATCTGTTGGAATCGAAATATCTAGCTATGGCCCATTAGTCAAAAAAGGCGATAATTTAGAAACGATTTACTCAAAGCGACCGGGGCATGATGTCTATTGTTCTATCAACGATAAAGACCAATACATAGAACTGGACGAACCATACCGAGGTTACAAATATTATTCAACTTTTACCGATGAGCAATATGAAAGCATCATTGTTTTATTGCGCTACCTAACGGCACGTTACGAAATACCTCGTGCGTTTGTAGATAAAGATAAGCGTTTTGAAGCTACGGCTGAGGGAGCTAATTTTAGCGGAATCATTACGCACGTAAATTCCAGAGCCGACAAAGTAGATATTGGCCCTGCATTCGATTGGGATAGAGTGACGAATGGCGTAGCAGCCGCTCAATATCCAATTAGCGAATCGGCTGGGCGTGTCGCCGAAATCGAAAGTGAAATCGAGGAATTGAAGAAAAAGTTGAAAAAACTCGAAACAGAATTGCTCCTCGCTCGCCAAGACGCAGAAGATGCCGCAGGGCAAGGCAGCAGAGATGCCAACCAAAAGAAAGAAAGAGTAGAAATACCTCGTGGCAGTGTTGTCTATTTCACGGAAACAGCTTACGAAAAGGACAATCCCGTTCCAGTCTCTCGCTCGATAAGCGATGCAGGTGATGACGGCTACGAGAGCGAAGAAGAAGATAAATCAGACTACTACATGGAGGAATAAGAGTAGGCAACCTACTCTATTAAGTCATTTAAGACGTTTTTTTGTCTTAGTAAAGCCTTTGGTTCATTCGTTTACGTTTGTTTCAAAGGCTTTCTTTTTTAAAAAAAAAATTAGCTGCTAAATACTTAAATTAGCCATCCAAAACAAAATGAACATAAATGAAATCTAAACCGCTATCCGACCAAAAACATCATCGGCAAGTACTAAAAGAGTTTGAAAAACACCTCAACGAACAATCAACTATTGACGATGTGTGTTGGTCAATTGCTCAAAATGCTATTGCTCACCTTGACTTTGAAGACTGCGTTATTTATTTAATCGAAGAAGGCGTTTTAGTGCAAAAAGCAGCTCACGGCCCCAAAAATCCAGTTGCCCTTGATATTTTCAATCCTATCACCATTGAATTAGGCGAAGGCATAGTTGGTGCAGTAGCCATGTCTGGCAAAGCCGAAATTATTGGCAATACCTCAATGGACGATAGATACGTAATAGATGATGATATTAGATATTCAGAATTATCCGTTCCTATTATCAATGATGGAAAAGTACTTGGCGTAATAGATTCCGAACACGAACGAAAATTCTTTTTTACTAAAAGTCATTTAGATATTTTGAAAAAAATAGCCGAGATGGTGGCGTTGAAAATAGTGGAAATTGAAGGTTAGTCCTATCCTTTAATTGAATTGCGTAGAGCGACTTTATTCAATTATATAAAAAACAAGCGGTTGATTATTAAATTTGAGCGTCTTCAAAAAAACGATACCCGTAGCTATTTTATTGATTTCGGGAATGTATTTTTATAAAAATAGATACTTGAACAAAGTAGCAAAAACCGCCAGCAAATCAAAAAAACATCATCCCAAACAACCTCTTTTCTGCCCTCCTTCTTTCACTTCGCTCCCCGCCAATAATGTCGTTTATTTATACTAATGAATGTTTAATTTAATATTTTAAATCAATTCATATATCTTTGCCCTCGCTAAATCGGTATTGATTTTCTTATCTACTACTATTCCAAACCAATAAGCCATGCTTGCCGCTGCGCAGCCTTACTAATTTACAAAAAGTTAATCTTTAATAGACATTAGAATGTTATCATTGCATTCTTACTTATTCCTAATTTTTCAATCTTCAACAAACGATTTTTTATTATGAAGAAAACGATTTTTACACTTTTACTGATGGTTGCTGCGGTTGTGTATTCGCACGCTCAAACGACAGTAAATTTACCTTCCGTCAAGGACAATACGATGTTTCAAAGTGCTACGGGGGCTTTGAGTAGTGGTATTGGTGGCGAAATGATTTTTGGAAGAACGAACGGCGGGCAGCTCCGAAGAGCCTTAGTCCAGTTCGATGTCTCTTCTATTCCTTCAAATGCCGTTATCACCGATGTGAAAATTAAATTTGAAATGACGAAAACGTCATCTGGAGCGCAACCTGTTTCTTTGCACAAGGTAAGTGCAGATTGGGGCGAAGGCACATCCAATTCAGGTACAGGTAATGGTTCTGGTTCTGGCGCAACAGCTACGACTGGCGACGCAACTTGGCTGCACCGATTTTCAAATGCTACTTTTTGGACTACCCCAGGTGGTGATTATAATAGCACCGCTAGCGCGACTATGACTATCAACGCATTGGGCAGCTATACTTGGACGGGTGCAGGTTTAATTGCAGACGTTCAAGGTTGGGTCGGAAGCAGTGCTACTAATTTTGGCTGGGAAATCATCGGTAATGAAGGCATAAACAAAACAACAAAGCACTTCGCTACTAGAGAAAATACCAATGCGACAATCCGTCCAAATTTGGAAGTCACTTATACTGTACCTCCTCCGCCAGCAATTGTCATTACGGAGATTAACTATAATTCGCCAAGTGTTGACACATTGGAATATTTGGAATTATACAATAATGAAAGTACTGCCGTGAATTTGAATGGCTGGTCTTTTACACAAGGTATAGTTTATACATTTCCTAATATCACCATGAGTGCAGGCAGTTACTTACTGGTAGCCGTAGATTCTATGGCTATGCTCAACGCTTATGGCGCAACAGCTTATCAATGGACATCTGGCTCATTAGTCAATAGTAGTGAAGATATTGTCCTAGTAGATGCGAATGGAACGGTGATAGATTCATTGGTTTATGATGATGGTAGCCCATGGCCAAGTGCCGCAGATGGTGGCGGCCCAAGTCTTGAATTATGCGATGTAAACGCTGACAATACTGACCCTGCCAACTGGATAGCCTCATTCACAAGTACAGGCGTTACCATTTCAGGTACACCAGTATTGGGTTCTCCGGGCGCAGCGAATAACTGTGTGCCGCCAGTAGTCCTTAATCCTTATCCATTAGCTGATATTGGAACTATCAATACCACTGATGTAAATGGTGTAGCCGATTCTTTGGGCAATGATTATGAAGTAAGAGGCGTGGTTTATGGCCCTGATTATGATGGAAATGGAGGTTATTCATTTACAATAATAGATGCTACGGGCGGAATCAATGTATTCAGTTCTAATGATGTAATGGGCTATGTAGTTACAGAAGGAGACTCTATTCATATCAAAGGAGGTATTCTACAATTTAATGGTTTGACCGAAATCAGTCCAGATTCTATCTTCTTAATCTCACAGGGGAATGCTATCAATATGCCTACTTTGGTAACAGCATTAGGAGAAAACACAGAATCGCAATTGATTAGAATGGATAATGTTTCTTTGGTTACGCCATCTCAATGGCAAACATCAGGCTCATTCAACGTAGATATTACAGACGGTACAAATACCTTCACTCTTCGTGTAGATAGCGATATTAACGTCAGTGGTACTGCTGCTCCAACAGGTGCATTCCACGTTGTGGGTATTGGCGGTCAGTTTGATAGCTCCAATCCTTATACCGATGGTTATCAGATTTTGCCTCGTGATACCATGGATATTATTCCAGTGCCGATTGTCAATACGGAAGTTAATTTCTCTGGAAATGCAACCGTAGTAGCCGAAAGTGCGGGCAGTGTGACGATAGATGTTACGATTATAAACCCTAATATAGGTACGGCTTCTTCGGTAGATGTAGTCTTGGATGTTGTAAACTCAACGGCTACTAATGGCTCTGACTTCTCTTATACTACACCTACTACCGTTACTTTTGCGACAGGCAGTACGATGAATCGGACGGTTACTATTACTATCACGGACGACGCACTTAGCGAAGGTAACGAAACGATAGTATTGAACTTGATGAATCCTAGTACAGGAGTAAGCGTTGGCGCAAATAGCGTTTATACTGTAACTATTGATGATAATGATTATGTTTTGACCAATGCGTTGGTACTTACAGCAGTATTCGACGGTCCATTAAGCGGTGGTACGCCTAAAGGCTACGAATTTTACGCAACAGCAGCTATCCCAGATTTAAGTGTATTTGGAGTAGGAGCGGCTAATAATGGTGGCGGTACAGATGGTATCGAATACAATTTCCCATCGGTAAGTATTCCTGCAGGTACATTTTTCTACTTAGCAAATGATACAGCGCAGTTCCGTCAGTTCTTTGGTTTCGGAGCAGATTTCGAAGACGGGCTTTCTACTGGTGTAAATGGCGATGATGCCGTAGAGATATTTGAAGATACTACGGTAATTGATATTTATGGAGATATTAACGTGGATGGTACGGGTACTCCGTGGGATTATGTAGATACATGGGTATATAGAAATTGTGGTACTGGCCCTGATGGTAGTACGTTTACAATTGGTAATTGGACAATAGCACCTACCAATATGTATGACGGTCAATCGACTAATGCGACTTCTCCTCAACCTTTACCAGTTGGCTCATATTTGCCAATGTGTCCACAGATTATTATTGCAAACGACGATAATGTTTCGGTAGATTACAATACAGCAGCGACATTTAATCCACTGACCAACGATAATATTCCGAATATGTTGGTGAATGCAGGCATTGCACAAAACCCTACAAACGGTATAATTTCGTTGAATATTATTACTCAACAAGCGACTTATACGCCAAGTAATGGCTACTGTGGAACAGATACGGCTACTTACTTTATCTGTGATGCGTTTAGCTGCGATACTGCAACGGTTGTATTTACAATCGCTTGTCCTATTCCAGTTTACAATATCGCACAAGTAAATACAGTAGATGCTGATGGTGTTCCAGATTCAATGAACGTGGTTTGTGAATTGAGAGGTACGGTTTACGGGATTGATTTCCGTGGCGGCAATGGCTATTCATTTACTTTGATTGACGCTACTGGCGGTATCAATATTTTTGCATTCTCTGATGTGCCTAGTGGCTATTCGGTTAATGAAGGCGACTCCATTCGAGTAGTGGGTTCTATTACTCAATTTAGCGGATTGACGGAATTGGATGTAGATACCATTGGCGTATTGGGAACAGGTACTTTAAAATCACCAGCTATCGTGACTACATTGAACGAATCTACGGAATCAGAATTTATCAAAGTAGAAGCGGTAACATTGATTGACCCTGCTCAATGGACCAATGCAGGCTCTGGATTTAATGTTGAAATTAGAAATGCAACCGATACTTTAGTGATGCGAATTGATGCAGATTGTGATATTTTTGGGCAAGCAGCACCATCGGGCTGGTTCAATGTAACGGGTCTTGGCGGACAATTTGACGCTTCTTCTCCTTACACAGAAGGTTATCAGATTTTCCCTCGCTATCAGTCGGATATTGAGTTGATTTCAAATACCAATAACCAACCTACGCTTGAAGGTCAGGTGCGTTTCTTCCCGAATCCTACTAGCAATTTGTTGTTTGTAGATTCAGAAGTTCAGTTGGAAGCTATTCGTATTTCAAATATGTTGGGTCAGGTGGTTCAGAATATTAATACTCCGAACAATCAAACAACTATTCGTGTGGCAGATTTGGCAAATGGCGTTTATACCATTACCTTTGTCACTGAAAATGCTATTTGGACACAACAGTTTGTGAAACAATAGTATTAATGGAATGAATTCAGTATTCTAATTTAACTATATAAGTAGCTCTTTCATCTTCGGATGGAGGAGCTTTTTTATTATTATACGCTTGTCTAATATTTATATCGTATAGGATTGGAGAACCGAAGAATATCGAATATCCAACCGCAGAACCTGTCTGCCGACAGGCAAGACCGCAGAAGTAGCTCCGCTATTAGTGCGCACTAGCTACGGAGCGATGTTTTTTTGGGGTGCAATTTTTTTTACAACGCTGGAGTAATATGGTTCTTAATAAAATAAAAACGATTAGCACATTACCCAATAAAAAAAGCCCTTCTCGTGAGGAGAAAGGCTCAATTCATTTGTTTAGATAATTAAAAAACTAACTGTACGAAAAATATATCTTGAGTGATTTTTGATTGCTTTGTTGCAGAATGATTAGGTCTGAGTATTTCTTTTTTGGGAAATCAACGTTAGGCATACTCCAAAAACTATCTCTTTGAAGATTGTAAATTTATTCTTTTCGTGTGCCTTACCAATATCCTACGCTTCAATGGTATCAATCAATTTACCATTTTTATTAAAAGCCTTTTGTATTTTCAGTTGGCTGCCTTCATAAACATATTCAATCATAGCCACCTCATCTTCTTCGCCCTCCATAAAGCGACCACAAATTTCTTCTTTGGCATTTTTGAATATTTGTTTAATAATCCGACCTTTATTATCATATTCAAACGTAACAATAGGTGCGCAAAAATCAATCAATTCGCCATCTGAATTATAGTGTTTTTCGGTAGTCGTTTTTCCGTTATCAGAATATTCAAATTGGATACTTGCTATTCCAAACTCGATAGGCATCGTTTCATTAATAAAAAATGAAATCTCAATCATTTTGCTATCCAAATCAAATTTGCGCTTAATCATAGCTGCGCCAGAACATTCCAACTGATAAAAATATTTGTCTTCATCAAAATAACGCTCTTCGGTTACGTTGCTCGAAACATCGTGTTGATATTCATAAATCGCTACGCCATCTTCATCGTACATCAATTGACCTTCAAAATCATAATTGCGTTGAAAAGCCAAACGCCCATCTTTATCGTAATAGAATTTTTTGACAATCTCTTCCTCGTTATCTACTTTGTTTTTTACGGTATAACTCTTTGCGTTCAATAATTCCCCTTTCTCATTCACTAGCGTTTCGCTTTTAATGGAAGTTTTTTGAGCTTGAATGGTATAAGTGATTAAAGTAAATGCGATAAGTGTAATGATGGTTTTTAAATTTTTCATTTGTTTCCTTAGTTCGTTAGTGTTGTATTTTGATAATCTATACTTATATATAGGCATATAGAATGCCAAAAATAAGAGATGCTAATTTTTGGTATTTTAGAGCGACCTTTTTTTGTATTGCTTTTAGTTAAAAAAGATGAGTAATTAGCTTTTAAAAGCTAAAAATCAGAACGAAATATAAGAGTATAAATTCTTTTGATTTTTTTAAAAAAAACTAAATACAGAATAGCATAATAAAATTTTGGTGGTATGCTGAACGCTCCTTACCTCAACTCTTCTTCATATTCCTCTACGGCATTTTCATCGAAAGGCAATAATCGAAACCGAGCAAGAATATTTAAAAAAACGCCCCATGCGCCACCAGCTATTGCAAAATCGAAAGTAGTCATTAAGGTTTTGACATCGGCATTCGCTACACCAATCACAAAGCCATAAATCCCACAAACGGCTGCACAGTAAGGAATCATCTTCCAAGCATTGGGCGGAATAGACCTCGTAGTAGGCGGTGTAGAATCGCTTAGGCCAAAAGTAATCAACCTCCCAAGTAACCATAACAATACATTCAAAACGCCAATGCCTTGCCACCCTATCATCGCAATCACAAAGCTGACCAAAAACATAGAAAACGAAGCAGTATCTGTATGAAGTTGCTTATCTGCATTTGGAATGATTTCTTGCACTACTGAAATACCCAAAATGATACCACCCAGCACAACGAAACATACGGTAAACAATACCGTGAAATAGCGTTTTGCAGCTTCGCTAAATTGAACTTTGGGTAGTTTTAGCGGCTTTTGTGTGCCTCGACTACGGAATGACCTTCTTCTTCTTGCCAATGTATTATGTTTTATTTAAATATGAAGGTAAGGATTTTTAAAAGAATTGTAAAATGATTAGATTTTAAATACCAAAAGAAATTATTTAAACCTACTTTTTTGCTGCTCGCCATAAGCATGATTACCCAATTCGCCCGTGCCTGCGCACCGATTGCAAGTCAATTCCTCTCCGCCCAATTTTATAAATCCACTTCCTTTGCATCGAGTGCAATAATGCTTATGGCGGCTATTTGCCTGCTTTACAGCACGCAAAATAACCAACAAAAAAATAATAATGGAGAGCGCAATACTTCCTAAATCCTCTAATGTCATTTGTCTAATATTTTGGAATTTAAAATAGGTGATATTCTGTTTTGTATGCAGTCCACGCAAAACTACTCAAAATCAGTAAGTTTTATTTTTTACCACACATTTTTCAGCAGTTTTTATATGAAATTTTTTACGGGCTTTTTAATTCATCCAACGGTTACCGCTAGTTTCAGAGTTAAGCGCAGCGACTCTGAAACTTGTTATCCCTCACGTCTTAGACGTGCAAAAAACATATTGTCATTGGAAAACAACGGGGCAAGCCGCCGTTGGATAAAAGAATAAAAGCCAAATAAAAAAATCATGTTACGCACTTCGATGTCCCTTTTGGGACAATCTGTTTATAGAATAGAGAAATGACGTTTATGGGCGTCCCGCTAGGAACAGCCTTTTCATTAACAATAATGCTATTCCTAGCGGAACGCCTAAAATACGCTTAAACTTTAAGCTATAAACAGTTTGTCCTTACAGGACACCGTTTTTGCGTAACTGCAGTTAAAGACACCGCTAGTTTCAGAGTTAAGCGCAGCGACTCTGAAACTTGTTATCCTTCACGTCTTAGACGTGCAAAAAACATATTGTCATTGGAAAACAACGGGGCAAGCCGCCGTTGGATAAAAGAATAAAAGCCATATAAAAAAATCATGTTACGCACTTCGATGTCCCTTTTGGGACAATCTGTTTATAGAATAGCGAGATGACGTTTATAAGCGTTCCGCTAGGAACAGCCTTTTTTTACCACAAAGGCTGTTCCTAGCGGAACGCCTAAAATACGCTTAAACTTTAAGCTATAAACAGTTTGTCCTTACAGGACATCGAAGTTGCGTAATTGCAGTTAAAAACTACCGCTAGTTTCAGAGTTAAGCGCAGCGACTCTGAAACTTGTTATCCTTCACGTCTTAGACGTGCAAAAAACATATTGTCATTGGAAAACAACGGGGCAAGCCGCCGTTGGATAAAAGAATAAAAGCCATATAAAAAAATCATGTTACGCACTTCGATGTCCCTTTTGGGACAATCTGTTTATAGAATAGCGAGATGACGTTTATAAGCGTTCCCCTAGGAACAGCCTTTTTTTACCACAAAGGCTGTTCCTAGCGGAACGCCTAAAATACGCTTAAACTTTAAGCTATAAACAGTTTGTCCTTACAGGACACCGTTTTTGCGTAACTGCAGTTAAAGACTTCCATATAAGAAAGTACCGTTAGTTTCAGAGTTAAGCGCAGCGACTCTGAAACTTGTTATCCTTCACGTCTTAGACGTGCAAAAAACATATTGTCATTGGAAAACAACGGGGCAAGCCGCCGTTGGATAAAAGAATAAAAGCCAAATAAAAAAATCATGTTACGCACTTCGATGTCCCTTTTGGGACAATCTGTTTATAGAATAGCGAGATGACGTTTATAAGCGTTCCGCTAGGAACAGCCTTTTTATTACCACAAAGGCTGTTCCTAGCGGAACGCCTAAAATACGCTTAAAATTTAAGCTATAAACAGATTGTCCTTACAGGACACCGTTTTTGCCTAACTGCAGTTAAAAACTTCCATATAAGAAACTACCGCTAGTTTCAGAGTTAAGCGCAGCGACTCTGAAATTCTTTATCCTTCACGTCTTAGACGTGCAAAAAACCGTTCAACGGGGCAAGCCGCCGTTGGATGAAGAACAAAAGCCAAATAAAAAAATCATGTTACGCACTCATGTCCCTTTGGGACAATCTTAATAAAATAACAGAGATGATAAAAGCCGCCCAAAACAGCCTTTTCACCAAAACCCCAAAAACCTAAACTTAACAAAACATTTCCTACAGGACACCGTTTGCAACCACAGTTAATAAATACAGCAGTTTCTTAGAATAAAGCCTAATAAGCTATAAATTTATAAAAATAAGTTTTACTTAACAGCCATTTTTATTTTGATTAAATCTAAATAAGCTATTCTTTTAATAAACAAAAAACAGTATTTTTGCATTTCATTTGAGAAAATGAATAAACCGTTGTAGAGTACATTTATTTCAAGCTGATAAACATCAACTTGAAAACTAACAAAAACAGTTGTTGGTGTATAACAAATGATATATTTTGCAGCGCAAACATGGAAAAGAAGCATTACTAAGATGATAGAAACAGATATAATAATAATTGGAGCGGGTCCTGTGGGCTTGTTTACTGTTTTTGAAGCAGGATTATTGAAATTGCGTTGTCATTTGATTGACGCATTGCCGCAAGTAGGTGGGCAACTGAGCGAAATTTATCCAAAGAAGCCGATTTATGATATTCCCGGCTATCCAGATATTTTGGCTGGCGAACTCGTGGATAACTTAATGAAGCAAATAGAGCCGTTCAAGCCTACTTTTACGCTAGGCGAACGAGCGGAAACTTACGAAAAACTGGCGGACGGAAAATTTAAAGTAACCACCAACAAAGGGACGGAACACATTGCGCCTGTAATAGCAATTGCTGGCGGACTGGGTAGTTTTGAGCCTCGCAAACCTCCTATTTCTAATCTTGCACAGTTTGAAGATAATGGCGTGGAATACATGATTCGTGAGCCAGAAATGTATCGCAACAAAACCGTAGTAGTAGCGGGCGGTGGCGATTCTGCTTTGGATTGGACGATTTATTTGGCAGACGTTGCCAAAGAAGTTTCGTTGGTGCATCGTCGGGCTGGGTTTCGAGGTGCGTTGGATTCGGTGGAAAAGGTAATGGAACTGGCAGAGTCTGGCAAAATCAAACTGGTAACGAATGCTCAGGTAGTAGGACTTGGTGGAAACGGCAAACTCAACGAAATCACTATCAAGCACAAAAAGGAAGGCGAAATCACCGTTCCGACCGACCATTTTATTCCGCTTTTTGGGCTAACGCCAAAGTTGGGTCCGATTGGAGATTGGGGATTGGAAATTGAAAAAAATGCCATCGTAGTAGATACTTTTGATTATCGAACAAACATTGAGGGAATTTTTGCAATTGGCGATGTGAACACCTATCCGGGCAAGCTGAAATTGATTTTATGTGGTTTCCACGAAGCTACATTGATGGTTCAATCTGCCTTCAAAATTGTTTATCCCGACAAAAAGCCTTCGTTCAAATATACCACTGTAAATGGCGTAAATGGCTTTTAATTTTGAACTATGGAAAATATAATCAACGTCACCGTTATAGATAGAGCAGGCGATACGCACGAACTAGAAGCACCTACCGACATGAATATGAACATGATGGAGGTTTGCAAAGCCTACGAATTGCCCGTGGAAGGTACTTGTGGTGGAATGGCATTATGTGCCAGTTGTCATGTTTATGTGCTATCTGACCATGAATTACACGAAGCATCGGAGGATGAGGAAGATATGCTTGACCAAGCCTTTTTTGTAGAAGAAAATAGCCGTTTGGGTTGTCAAATCAAACTCTCCAATGATTTGGAGGGCTTGAAAGTAAAACTAGCTCCAGTAGGTGAATAATCAAAATAAGAAGGGTGAAGTTGGAAATCAACTTCACCCTTTTATTATTTATGCTTGCTCCAAATTCTTTTGTTAGTAACTCTAAAATAAGATAAATTTGAATAAAATAATCACTAAATGGTAGAAACAAAAGCAATCAAAGTTCACTCTGAGCAGCATTCTGATAATAAAATTTCATGGGAGAAATCCCAAGAATGATATTTGAGCAGGTGTCGGATAGCTTAGAGCTATCCGACACCCCAAAATCCTACTTCAACTCCTTCAAAATCTCCTCAATCGCCTTATCCAATTGCGGGTCATTTCCTTCTATTCTATCCACGAAAGTATTATTCACTTGAATGTCTGGCGCAACGCCTGTTTGTTCTAAGTTTTTGCCATCCAAAGTATAACACCCCCAAGACGGCAAACGATAGAATGAACCATCAACCAAACCTTTTCCAGAAGTAAAGATTATCCAGCGATAAGTTTCCATTCCTATGATTTTACCTAAGCCCAACTCCTTAAAACCTGCCGCTGTCATTTCGGCATCGCTTAGGCTTTGTTCGTTAATCAAAAGAATGATAGGCTTCGCAGCAGGTGCAAAATTCGACTGCTGCGTCAATGCACCTTCTCGATATTTCCAATTCAAATAAGGGCGCTGCGACAAGAAACGCAAGACTTCATCATGGACATTTCCGCCTGTATTGTATCTCAAATCCAAAATTACCGCATCTCGTTGATAGCCTTCCGACACAATTTGTTCTTTGAAATGCTCCAATTCGCCGCCACCCATATTTTTCAAATGAACATAAGCAATTCGCTTATTCGATTTTTCATCTACTCGCTTTTGACAATCTGCCATCCATTGGTCATAGCGATCGTTATTGATAGCACCATAGAAAGTTGGATGTATCTTCACGGTATATTCTCCACCTGAACCTTTGAAGGTCAAAGCTATTTCTCTATCCATTGACGGCTGCGTGAAATAGCTTTCTCTATTTTGAGATTTATCTACTTTTTCGCCATTCACCGCTATCAGTTCATCACCTGCTTTGATGCTGATTCCTTTTCTATCTGCTGGCGAATTTTTTACAATTTCGCTGACTTGATACGGATTATTATTATCAAAATCAATACCTGTGGCTAAAGTTGTAGTCCCGTAATAAATACGCTCTTCCTTGCCATTGGAGTAAAAACCAAAATGCGATGTATTCAATTCGCCCAATAAATCATTCAGCACTCGACGAAGGTTATCACGAGAGTTTATTTTTGGAATATAAGCCGCATACTTATCTCGCATTTCATCCCAATTGATGCCGTGAAAATCTTCATTGTAAAAATTCTCACCCATATTCGCCCACGTTTCGTAATACATTTGCTCAAATTCAGCTTTCAACTGACGGCGGAATGTATGCGAAATATCAATCTTGTCCACGTTATCTCCTTTCAATTCATAAATATCTCCATTGAATATCAAATAGATTTTACCTTTCACTTCCAGATGACCAAAACCGCTCGTAGCTGCGCCTTTTATTTTTTCGGTCTTCGATTTTTCAAAAGGCGAAGTCGTCATTTTATACAAATTGTATTTACCTTCATCGTGATTGGAAGCGAATAAGATCGTGGTCTCCTCCCCTTTTTGAAAAACCACAGGACTGCCTTGCGTTCCAAATTGTGGTCCAAATTGCTGAATGCGCTCCATCGGATTTTCAAAATCAATTTCTACTACGTTCTCTGGCTTTTTATCTGGCTTATCATCATTTTTATCTTCTTTACTTTTCTCATCCTTCTCATCTTTTTCTTGCTCTTTTGGTTCTTCAAATAATTCATCGAATTTATCCGAATGAAAAGGCGCATCCCATTTTTGCATCGGCATCCTAAACAAGCGAGCCTCTTGCATTCCGTAAGGGTAAGAAGGCTGTGTGCGATTGCTCAAAAAGTACAAATACTTGCCGTCGGGCGACCAATATGGCGAAACTTCCGAAACGCCCGTTTGTGTCAAATTGGTCGTTTTGTTAGTCGCTAAATGATGCACCAAAATGTCTTTTTCGAAACTCCGCATTACTGAAAACACTACATAAGCATCGTCAGGCGAAAAGTAAGGCGCATCGGCGTACATTGCCCAAAACTCATCTGTGACCAATACAGAACTTGACATGGTTTCCAAATTCATCAAGCGCAATTCGTTTCTGCCGCTTAGATAAACCGCTTTGGTTTTGTCGCTGCTCATCGTGAGGTTGCGGTTATTCGCAATGTCCGAAGTGTGTTGTTTGGCTTCGCCTTTACCATTTGCGGCTATCGTAAACCAGTTTTGCCAACCGCCAACGGTTTGGTTAAAAATCAAGGTTTTGTCATCTTTCATCCAAAGCACTTCCGATACTCGACCGTCAGCCGCCGTTGCCAATTGCTTGACAAACTTTCCTTTCATATCCGAAACAAACAATTCGCCTCGTGATACAAATGCCATTTTTTTGCCATCAGACGAGACATCAAAAGACGAAATATTGCCTTTTACATCAAAATCCTGCGTGCGAGCAATCGTTACGTTTTTAGGCGCAGTGATGTTGAGTTGGCGAGATTTTTTGGATTTGGTATCATATACCCAAATTTGATAATCTTTACGAAATGCAATCATATTTCCACTCGCACTCACCATCGGGGAATGAATAGAAGTCTTGAATGTAGTCAATTGTTTTTTCTTTCCGCTATCGAAAGTATAAAGGTTGTACTCGCCATTCGCTTCGTCAGAAGCAAAATAAGTTGTTCCATTTTTGTCAATCGTTGCCCACATATCCTTACCGTTGTAAGTCGTGTGTAGCTTGTATTTTTTCGTTTTGGGGTTGTAAGATTTAATATCTGGATTGTAAGACCCCTTATAGCGTTTGCGGTGTGTGAACATACTAGATTCCCACGTTTCATTGAAATACAAATCTCCATTTGGAGCTTCTGCCACATTGTGCATAATGTTGTGGTAATGTCCAAATAAACGTTTTGGCGTGCCGCCTTTCATGCTAATAGAATAAGTGGTCATGCGATTTTCACGGCTCGACACAAAATAAATCGTTTCGTTGTCCCACGACCAAGACGAAGGCTCGTCGTTTGCTTGATGGTGCGTCAATTGACGAATTTCGCCACCATTCGCAGGCATGATATATAAATCATTATTCCCAAACTGATTGGACGAAAACACCAACCATTTGCCATCGGGCGAAATCACGGGATTGTCTTCGTTGCCGTCCATTGCGGTTAGTCGTGCTGCTTGTGCCTTTCCGCTGGTGCTGGCTGTCCACAAATCGCCTTCGTAGCTAAAAATCACGGTGCTGCCATCGGGCGAAAGCGTCGGGTGGTCAGCAAAAAAGACGGTTTCCTGCGCTTGTAGTTGTGTTGCAAATAATAAAATACTTGCGAGTAAGATTGTTAATTTCCTCATTGTTATTATTTGGTTTTGTAAAATTGTATCGTGAGCATCTTGCTCGCCCTACAATTGAAAGTTATGCTTTAATCTATTTTATACTCGAATTGTAAATATAAACCTTATTCATTTTTAACCTTCAACTTTTATACAGATAAGAAGTATTTTATGCTTTTCGGCATTTTCTACTCCCTTAAACCGACTAGTTTAAAGCACTTTAACCTAGCTATTACAGTGTTTCAAAAGTTTATTTATATACTCCAAGATAGCTTGCTGCCTTGTTTACATTGAAAATCAAAATACAATGGGGCAAGCCACCATTGGAAAAAAGATTAACTTATTTTTGAAACACTGTACTATTTTCGTTTTGATGAAAAAAACTTTACGCTTAAAAAAAAACGATTGTCTTGTCCTAAAATACGTCTTAATAAAATGAAAAGCGTATAAGATGAGTAGATATATCCCAGAAAGTATTCGCCAAAATGTAGCAGAACGAGCAGAATGCTGAGAGAATAATAGAAGGGTGGAGTTGATTGAAATCCGCCGTTTTTCATTGGCTATTTAACTCTTTTTAATTTTTTACCAACACAAAACTATCGAAATACAAGATGGTGTATTAGCAGAATATATTGGCGTTCCTGCTAGAAAATATATTCCGTTTTATTGATAAAATAGTATTTCATCAACAAAACAGGAATCATCTACATTAAAAATTGAGCTAAGCAGGAATTGCTATTTTAGGTCCAGCATTATTGATTTCGTCATTGACATTTTTTGAAAATTGCGCAAAATTTTCTTGAAACAAACCAATCAATTTTTCTTTGAGTTCGTCGTATTTTGCTTTATCCGTCCAAGTATTTCTAGGTATCAACAACTCTGAAGGCACATTTGGGCAAGAGGTAGGAATTTCAAAACCAAATGATGCGTCTGTTACTGTTTCTATATTTTCAAAACTTCCATTCTGAATAGCATCAATAATTGCACGAGTGTAGCGTAACTTAATCCGAGAACCAACGCCATAGCTTCCGCCTGTCCAACCCGTATTCACTAACCATGCCGTAGCGTTATTGTCTTCGATT
>CALOED010000057.1:0-19429 GCA_942492005.1 uncultured Saprospiraceae bacterium | reverse complement strand
AAACTATTACAGGACTAAACTCAACCTCAACAAACCATTAGAGATGGCAAACAACAGTTAAAAAAATATTAATTTAGAAAGGTTTTAAAATCAAATATTAAAAAAGCAACGTTACTCAAATATTAGTATTTTAGTCACATAGATATTAAGTAGTCCGTATATGTTTTTTTTTTTTTGCAAATAGAAAACCTCAACTCGTTGGTCTATTTCTATTATATTGCCTACTTTTTAACCAACAAAAAAAACTAGAAAATGAAAACAAATGGTTTACAGATAATTTCGCTCCTAATCGTTAAACACCCACAAGCTCAAACGAACATCAATCCGCCTTTTGAAGGCAAAGCGACCGCAATGGTGGATATTGATAAAATTCAAATTACGAAAGAAAATACTATCGTTTATATGAGTTGTGAAGCTCCCGAAAGTTTTATATATGGCGGCTGGGCTTGCATTACGAGTACCACATACATTTTGGATGTCAAAAGAAATAAAAAATACCCCCTGACACAAGTGAAAGGCATACCTAAGTGCCCGAATAAATATTATTTCACAAAACCCGGACAAGTCCTTCGCTTCAAACTCTACTTCCCAAAATTGAAACACAATGTGCGCCACATTCATATTATTGAGGATTTGAAAAACGTGCAAAATCCATTTAATTTTTTCAACGTATATCTCAAGCCATTAGCGAGTAATGATGACGGATGCGACGAAGTAAGCACTTCTTGCTAATTATTTTCTTGCTAAATCTTGTAATTTTAATACTAATTGTACGTTCATAAAATAGCAACAGCTAAAACAGAACACAATGAAAAGTATAATTATAGTAGTATCCATTTTATTTTTAGCGAATATGACATTCGCACAAACGTACATCAATCCCCAATACGAAAAACGGACAAATACTCGTGTGGATATTGATAAGATAGAAATTACAACAAAATATACAATTGTTTCTTTTACCTACAAATCCGAGTTTTCGGGTCATGCTTGCGTAGACGAAGCCATGTATATTCAAGATATAAAAACGGGGAAAAAATATAATTTAATCAAAGCCGTAGGCATTCCTGTTTGCCCCGAAAGGAAGGTTTTTTCGGAAAAAGGTTATGAATTTTCGTTTAGGCTCTATTTTCCTAAAGTGCCGTATTCTGTCCGATACGTCAATTTGGTGGAAGATATGCACAATGGTTTTAACTTCTTAAAAGTCTATTTGAAACCATTGGCCAATTAGATTAACGTTTATTTTGTTTGTAAAACACATTAGATAAATAGTGAGGTGGTTCAAAAAAACAGGAATGCAGATAGCACCTCTAACTTTTTATTTTGCGTAAGCAAAAACATCAAAAAACTATGTGCCTATTGTGTAAAAAAAAAGTATCGTAGTATGATGATAACGATAACTGTTGGCTAACAGGTTTCTATTCTAATGTGTAAATAATACTAAATGAAGCAGATTATAACCTTATCTAATCTGCGATTATCTGTGAATTTGCTTTAGCAAATCAGCGCAATCAGCGTTCCCATTGCGTAATGGGAGTTACTAAAAATAAATATCGGTATTCGGCAGCCAATTTTCAATTTGTTGCTTCGTCGTTTCATTAAAATGATTACCTGCCAAGTATAATTTATCCAATGTATTGGCTAGGTTTTGAATCGTTGCGGGCAAGCTCGTCAATCCACAATTTTTTAATGTTAATCTTTTCAATGCTGTAAAATCGCCAATTTCGGCAGGAATGCTACCAATTTCGTCTTCTATTGTAATGGATTCTAAAGTGTTTTTTAGCCCTAATATTGCCACTGGAAACTCGTTAGCATTGATACTAACAAAAATGGATTTCAAATTACTTAAATTTCCAATGGACAAAGGCAGCGTGATAGGAGTATTTACAGTATTTTGGTTGGTAGCAATGATGAGTTTACTCAAATTGATGAGGTTGCCTATCTCATCCGGAATAGAGCCTAATTCGCAAAAGCTAAGGGTAAGTTCTTTTAAGTTCGGAGCTTTGCACAAATTTCTTAACGAATGGGTCGATACAGGGGTTTCTCTAATGTAAACCGTTTCTAAGCTATCCATAGTCCCAAAAATATCAGGAATATTTCCACTTCCTCTAAACGTCACTTCTGACAATTCAAAATTTCTCAGTTTCGACCATTGATGCGGCGTTTGAGGGATTCTACCATGACACCTTCGATAAGGTGAGGTTTTCTAAATTGACTAAATTTTCATAATTTGAAAAAATAGCCAAGTTCATATTTCGGATATTCAATTCGGTCAAGTTAGATAAAGTATGCAAATTGTCAGGCAACTCAATAGTCTGTAATGCGGTGTTTTGAAAAGTCATTTTAAAAATATCCAACGGCTTCGTGCCTAGCACGTCAGGAAATTTAGTAACATTAAACAAAGCTACTTCTTTCAACTGCGGCAGAAATATAATCTGAGCCGCCAAAGGTCTTTCCATAAATGATTTATTCTTATAAACCTCCAAATTCGGAAAGGCCAAAATATTAGAAGTAGCCACATCAGAAGTTAATAACTTTACCGAAGGCATCGTTGGAATAAGGTTAAATTGGCTTGCATTGCAGTTAAAATCCAAGTTCACCACATCCGTATAAGGCATTAATTTGGTACTTAAATCAACAAAACTATCCTTACAGTTGCATTCTATGCTAATCGACATGGCATTACTATCTTGCTGTTCATAAAAAGGAATGTAAGAATCGCAAGCGTCATTCACCGCAATAGGCTCAAGACTATTTTGGTCCTCGCAGGCTATTATACTCATTGATAATATTAAAACTAGAAATGCGAATAGTTTCATTGTTGTATGATTTTGTATTCATTTACACGCTATAATCACCATGCTGAAGGTGGCTTAATCTTAGATTATTTCTGATTGTAACGGTTTGCAGTGAAAGGAAAAATAACCCTGAAAGGGTTAAATATGAGTAGCCACAAGTGTAAACCTGTGGTTAGGAATACGTTTTTTACAACTGCAAAGCAGTTAAACATCTCAAAACAGCTATTCTTTAGTGTTTAACTACTTCGTAGTTATTAAAAGCAATCGTTTTTAGCCACAGGTTGCACCTGTGGTTACTCATATTCAACCCTTTTCGGGTTGCTGCTATATGTGAATTTTGCCATCACGCAATCCGTTACAATCAGGATTATTTATATCTCATTATACGAATCTCTACTTTTTATGGGAGATAAGCCGTCGAATCACGGACTATTTTTGTAAAAAGTGGATTGAGCATCAAGTAATTAGATTTAGGCTTACTAAATTTTAGAAGTAAACGGAGAGTACATTCTCCTACTTATGAAATCTTTTTTAGCAAAAAAGCGTAATATTATTTAACTTTTTGTATTCAGTAAGACCCCATTCAAAATAATACCTATACTTTACAAACAATCTCAATATATTAATTCTCGTTAATATTGTTTAAAGCACTATTGTAAAAATATCCAAACAAATTAAAGAACTTTGAGTATTCTACTCTACTACAAAATCAAAAAACTATGCAAAAGAAGTCATACCAACTCCTGTTTGCTGTCCTCTTAGGGGTTTCTCTAGTCGGCAATCCGCTTCTCGTTGCTCAATCGGGGTTTCAGAAAGAGTCTGATTATTTTAAAAAACAGCAAAAAAACTTTGAAGCATGGTTGGATTCTACTCAGCTATCGGCTCATATACAGGTCACTCGGCTCAAAATAAAACCAAATCGCCTCATTCTCGATATGCAAATCCAAAATAAAGATATTTGGTTTGACCTCAAAGAGACTTTCAAAGAAAAATACCACGCCAGCTTCGGCAAAAAATTGATGGCTAAGTTTCTCTTTCAAATGTCGGTAGGCAAAGATTCTCTCGAAATCAATATTCACACGCTATCTGGCGATTATCCGATTGGGATTTATTATAATGAAAACAAACTGGTCATAAATGAAGAATTGCCGCTTGTGACCACAAAAGGCATTTTTCAACTCGACATTTCGGACATTCCTTCTTCCAAACCTCAAATGACAAAAGGCAACCTCGAAGAAATCAAAAAACGCCTAAAACTCTATCTTCGTGACCATTACATCGCTAAATCTAGCTTTTGGCACAAGGTGCATTTTAGTGTGATTGATAATGACAATGAAGTGAGTTTTGAAATTTCAAATATCAAAAAAGAAGTTTTGGATGATTTCATTATGGGATATTTTGAATTTATCACCATTGATATGTACTTCGTTCAGAAAGGCACTACTGTGGAAGTTTCTTATGAGTTGCAAGCCAAATATGGCTCTGGTATTTTTATTGCACCTCGCCGCTCAGGCTACAAAGATATGGAACCCAAATATCAAGATTACGTGGAGCAGTATCGCAAAAAATTCCGCTCTTTGGTGAAAGATGTGATTAACGCTAAAAAACTAAAAGGGTAGGCAGTAGCAGTTGGCAGTGGCATGGTGCGTTGAAAATCATAAAAGCATGAATTATCTTAAATTTTAAAATTCGAGATAATTCATGCTTTTCATTAAAATTTCACTACAATTTGGTCATTAGAAAATGGCGGCATATACTTATTCATATTAAAAGAAAAACCCAATTGAGCCGAAAAAATAATATCATCATATCTAATATTCAAATAATCTCGACCGAGATAAAAATGGGCAATCAAACCAAATGTTCGCCAATTCAAATATGAAAACTGCATAAACAAATGGGTATTCAAGCGATATTTATTATCATGCCTGAAATTGCTCAAATCATTATCCAAAATATACTCATACTCCAGTCGAGTTCTCAATTCATAGAATCGTTTTAGTTTTAGTTTCAAAGGTGTATCATAGCGGTAATCCGTCCAATTTCGGATAGAATTGAGCGTGCCGATGTGTCGATACTGAATATATCCGACGAGGCGATGATGCCCATAACTTTTTTCATTTTCGGGCGAATACCTGAATATTTTGCCCCACTCTGAGTCCCACTGATAGCCCATATTGAGCGTTAGTAGGTTTCTTTTTTTTGATAAAAAAGAATACGTCAGTGCGCCTCGTAGGTAATTCGTACTAAAATCTCCTTCCAAATAATCGTGCCTACGAATGGTGCTATCCAAATAAAAGCCTGGCGGCTGACCATTAGAATAGTGCATTGCTTGCAAGGAATAATACCAAATATGCAAGGCTTTTTCTTTCTGAACGAAATTCTCGGTAAGTTTTTCTTGTTGGCGTTTGTTCAAATCTCGCAAATCTCGCCAATTGCAATAAGAATTATAAAAAATCTTATCCATTCCGAAGCCTACCCGATTGCTAGAAGGCATCAATGGATTCGACGCATCTCTTGCCATGCGTAAGTTAAATGCGGCATCAAAAGTCACTCGGCGAGTTTGCGCTCGATTATTCTCTTGGTTGCGCCCCATTTTCAAAATAAAAGATTGCTCCAAATTCGCTTCAAAAACATTTCCGTTTTTGCCTTCGCCATCTTGCAAGACTATCGGACGCTCTTCGATAGGTGCAGTGATTGGGAACAAATTGAAGTAAGAAATAGAACGATTTGCACCCCAAATGTTTTGCATAACCGTATAAACCGATTTATCGCTATTCGGCTGATAATAAGTAATTACGGTATCTATTGGCGTAGGCGTTGGAAAGGATTGACTATACACGGCAGCCGAAAAAAAGAGTGCTAAAATTAAAGAAAGTAGCATTTTTTGCATTTTGTTCAGTTTAGTAATGATGGATAAATCTAAATTAAGCAAAGCTAATATATGAAATAATTCCAATATGAAATATCATTTTATATTGGAATACGAAACTTCATAAACCCTATTTTTTATTACTCTAGTTTCTTCTAATATTCAAAATCCAACTTCCACTAAATTCTTCTCCGAACCAAAAATGCAAATAATATAAACCGAAGAAAAGAAGCAACTTTCTTTAGAAATGGCAGAAAATATACTAGATTTGGTTTCGGCTTTGATTTGATAATATGAACTTAAATCGACTTTTTACACCAAACAGAATATTGTCTATTACCTCTAAATCCATCTACTTTTATTTTGAATAAAAACGAAAACCCAATCAACACCATGCTACAACTCTTAATCATCTTAGGTATTCTTTCCACTTTCTTTTCCAAAATCAAGGAATATTTCTGGTGGTTTCCTTCCAAAAAGCGAATAATTTGGAGCGGAGCAGGCATTTTTAGTCTTTGGTATTTATTTTTTTCCTTACCCAATGAGCTATTCAATGACCCTGTTTCAGTGGTTTTAGAAGATAGAAATGGAGAACTTTTGGGCGCACGAATCGCCGCCGACGGGCAATGGCGGTTTCCTAATGTAGATACTGTTCCTACCAAATTTACAGAAGCCTTGATTTCTTTCGAAGACAAACGTTTTTATTATCACATCGGCATCGACCCTCTGAGCATCGGACGAGCCGTTATTCAGAATATCCGAAACAGAAGCGTAGTCAGTGGCGGTAGCACAATCAGTATGCAACTGCTCCGAATGGCACGCAAGGGCAAGGATAGAAATTTGAGGCAAAAATTTATAGAAGCCATATTAGCTACTCGCCTAGAGTTGAAATATTCCAAACGCTACATACTCAATGAATATGCTTCTAATGCGCCTTTTGGCGGAAATGTAGTGGGTATCAATGCCGCATCGTGGCGATATTACGGTAAAAAGCCCAACTTGCTCTCGTGGGGCGAAGCCGCTACCCTTGCCGTGCTGCCCAATGCGCCTGCCCTCATTCATCCTGGACGCAATCGAGACGCATTGTATAAAAAACGCAATCGTTTATTGGACAAAATGTTGGCAGAAGGCAAAATCGATTCCACAACTTGCAACCTTGCCAAAGTTGAACCTTTGCCCGATGAGCCGCTTCCCTTGCCTCGTCTTGCGCCTCATTTGCTCGAAAGAGCCAAAATAGAAGTGTTTAATAAAAATAAACACCAAGCTCGCATCAAATCTACGGTGGATAAACAACTCCAAATTTTTACAAACAACATTGTCAAAAAGCATCATGGGGTACTTTCTGCCAATAGTATTCACAATATTGCCGTAGTGGTTTCGGATGTAGAAACGGGTAATGTTTTGGCTTATGTTGGCAATGTTTATGACCAAACGTCGGACGAACACGGTCACGAAGTGGATATTATTACGGCATCTCGAAGCTCAGGCAGCATTCTAAAGCCCTTTCTATACGCCTTACAGCTCAATGAAGGACAAATTCTACCGACCAATATTTTGCCCGACATTCCTACCCAAATGAAAAACTACCGACCTCAAAACTATTACGAAACCTACGACGGCACCGTGCCTGCCGATATTGCCCTCGCTCGCTCGCTCAATGTGCCTGCAGTGCGGATGTTGCAAGAATATGGTTTGGAAAAATTTCATTTTTACTTAAAAAAATTAGGCATTTCTACCATCAATCATCCGCCGAGTTATTACGGCTTGCCGCTCGTTTTGGGTGGTGCGGAGGTCAAATTATGGGATTTGGTAGGCACTTACGCCAGTATGGCTCGCACGCTCAACCATTTTTATGAGTATGATGGCAGGTACGATGCTAATGATTTTCGTAGTTTGAATTATTTACAAGACGTACAATTTGGCTTAGCCAAAAGAGAAAAATTACTAAAAGAACCGCCAATTTTGGGCGCATCGGCTGTTCATGGTACTTTTGAAGCGATGCTCAAAGTAGAACGCCCAACGGAAGATGGCGCATGGGAACTCTAAGAATCAAAACGCATGGTTGCGTGGAAAACGGGAACGAGTTTTGGTTTTCGGGATGCGTGGGCGGTGGGTGTTTCGCCCAAATACACGGTGGGCGTTTGGGTAGGTAATGCCGACGGAGAAGGGCGGCCAGGCTTAGTTGGCGTGTTGGCTGCTGCGCCTATATTGTTTGATGTTTTTAACTATCTCAACCCTTCCAGTTGGTTTTTGCCGCCACACGACGAACTCACCGAAACTACCGTTTGCCGACAAAGCGGCTATCTGCCTACGGAGCATTGCGGCGCAGTTGATACTATTTTGATACCCAATGCGGGTTTAAATTCTAAAAGCTGCCCGTATCATAAAACCATTCACCTCGACCCCCCAGCGCAATGGCAAGTCCATAGCGATTGCGAATTGCCTGCGAATATGAAACACGTTTCGTATTTTGTACTGCCGCCTGTTGAGGAATTTTATTACAAACACAATCATCCGAATTATAAAATTCTACCGCCTTATAGAACCGATTGTTTGGAAAAATTGTCGGAGCGCAATCAGCAAATGGAAATGATTTATCCGAAAAAGATTTCTAAAATTTATATTCCGATTGATTTGGATGGCAAGCAAGGACAAACCGTTTTTAAGGTAGCACACCGACAAACGGATGCCGTGATTTATTGGCATTTGGATAATGAATATCTGGGCGCAACCTCTACTTTCCACGAAATGGCACTTCAACCGCCAACGGGAAAGCATACTTTGACGCTCGTTGATAAAGATGGAAATGTCTTGTTGCAAGGATTTGAGATGTTGAGTCGAGATGGAGAAGAAAATTGAATATCAACACAATAGGCACATTATGTAAGGTTTGAATGCTATATTTTTATAAAAAACACCATACTACTATACATTTTTTTTAAAACCTGTCTGCCTCTCGACAGGCAGGTTTAAAAAAATTGTCTATTTACTTGTATGTCTTTATTTTAGTTCTCTACCAGATGGTCTAAAATATCATGCTCTAGCGATTCTTCGTCTAGCTGCGTAATATCAGCAAAAGCAAAATATTGAGCGGCTATCATAGCTGGAAAAGTAAAAAATATACCGACAAAAAGCGCAACCACTCCTAATGCCATAATCAGTCCAGTCACCATCATAAAACCAAAAACCGTCCACCATTTTTGATTGATAATTCTAAAGCTCATTTTCACAGCTTCTACGGCTTTTAGCCTAAAAAACACAATCAGCATAGGAGCAAGACTCGCAGCAATAGAAACGTAAATGATACCTAATAAGAAAACCATAAGTACTACGCCCATTCCAACTCCAACTCCACCGACCGCAAAAGAGGTGCTTAATCCTGAAAGCCTAAAAGCCAAAATACCTACCAGAATCAAAGGAACAAACAGGAGAATATAAAGCCCAACTAAAATAGCTAGTTCGCCAAAGTCCTTGAAGCCTGCAAACAAGTCGCCCATCTCAAAAGACTTACCTTGATGCAAATTTCTAATGATAATAAAAAAGCCCATAAATAACGGTGTGCCGATAAAAGCAGTAACAATCGAGAATACGGGCGATACTTCTTCAATGCCGTTCATCACGCCCGAAATTATAAAATATACCAATGTGGTGAGTGCAAGATTGCCCCAATGATCTTTGCAAAAATTAAAACCTTGATTGATATAATCTCCAAATCTAAATTCATATCCCTCAGAGGCAATACGTTCTAACCTGTTTTCCATTAAAAGATGCTTTAAGTTGTTTGAAATAATTAACTGATACAAACCATATTACGCCTTAATTTCATATTTCAATCGACTTTTTCGATACAGATTTGTTAAATTTCGATAAATTAGTTTATATCTTCAAAAATACCTTTCGTTTATACATCACCCATACGATGATATAAATCAGCCAAGTATAAAACAATGCCCAAAGAAAAGACGAAAGATTGGGCGGCAAACCTATATTATTCAATCCGTCATAGACCAACGCTTTGAAAGAAGTCGTACCGCCATGGAATACCTTTGCGCCAATAGGCGTATTCAAAATGCCGTGCAATACATACGCAGCTATGGCATTTGTGCCAAACACCACAAACGGAAAAACCCCTCTACGGTGTCCTTGCATATCCACGAACCAAATACAAGTAGCAAATAGCAACGTACAAAGCCCAGAGGTGAACAAGACGTAAGAACTCGTCCAAAGGTTTTTGTTAATCGGAAAAGCGTAATGCCAGACTGCGCCCAATGCCAACCAAATAAAACCAATGGCAAACATCCATATTAGTTTTCTTTCTGGTTTTTCTTTGCTCAACCACAATTGCCCAATCACAATACCCGTAATGCCCGAAGCGATGGAAGGAATCGTACTCAGTAAGCCTTCGGGGTCCCAAGTGTATTGCCAAAGTCGGAAAGGAATAGCCGCTCGGTCCACCCATGCTTCGAGGTTTGTTCCTGGCTCTAAGTTCGCAGCCACGTAACTATCGCCTATTTTGGTTGGGATAGTCACGTCTATCATGCCTGCTTGCGCTTGCACTTGCCCTGTTTCGAGTGCGGTGAGTATCACTTCGTCAATCGGTACTGGCACGAGCGTCATCAAGCCCCAATACAACAAAAGCAACCCAATACCTATCCATGCTTGCTGTTTCCATTTATTAAAATACAAAAACAATAGCGAACACGCTCCGAAAACCAAAGCGATGCGTTGCAATACGCCCGGAATACGAATACCCGAAAAGTCGAATTTGGGGAATAGCCACAAAAACAAGCCCAATGCAAAAATGGTGAGCGTTCGGCGCAAAATTTTCTGTATCATTTTGCCTTTGGGTGCGCCCATTTTGAGCCGCTTTGTGTAAGCAATGGATATAGAAACGCCAACTATAAATAGGAAAAACGGAAATACCAAATCCGTTGGCGTGATGCCGTGCCAATCTGCGTGTAAGAGCATCGGATATACATTCGCCCACGAGCCGGGGTCGTTCACGATTATCATCCCTGCTATGGTCAGTCCACGCAAGATGTCTAAAGATAAGAGACGATTTTTGCCGCCCGGCAATACAAATTCTTTCATTGGTTAGGTGGTTTTAGTAGAATGAAATTGATAGTAAAATCCCCTAAGCATTACAAATCGCAATACTTTTTCTATGCGGCAGCCAACTAACTACTACTTACTGCCAACTCAAATTCTCTATTTATTTCTTAAATCCTTTTGCTACATTATTTCCAAACAATCCCATTGGTAATGCTAAAACAGCACCAGCAGCAATTATCCACATCGGATAACCCGCAGGAATGCCCATTGCCAATATTCCAACGATTACCCCAACTGTTGGAATCATCGGAATGCCGTTGGGAGTATATTTGTCTAAAATTAAACGAGCTATAAATGCAGCAACCATCGAAGCCAACGCCCAACCGACCACCAACATTCCCGAAGCGGTAATTTCTGCATCTGCTAAATATTGCCCAAAATTCGGGTCTTCACTGGACTCCGCTCCTACTGCTCCTGCCGTAAATTCTGTAAATAAGCCGTCTATTAGAAATGCAGCGACAAGCCCTGCAACTATGGCGAGTAAATTTTTCCACATGGTTTTATCAAAATTAGGTTCAAAAAGAAACTACCTTACCAAATATATTGGGCATTAGCGTTTCTCTTTTTAATTATTCTTGTATAAAAATCAAGTGAATATAATTATTTTGAATAAATATAAGAAGGAAAAAGGAGGTAAGAAATTTTCAATTTTTAATATAAAACTACAACATCGTAAAAATAGCTTCATCGCCATTGTGGTAATCTTTGTAGTTGCTAACTTTTTGGTTATCAATATCATCACTTAATTTTTGATATTGAGCAGCTTCTATTTTATAACCATAATGATTGACACTTTCGGACGCACCTCGCCTCGATTCTTCATAAATAGACAATGCCTTAAAACCGCACAAAGTGCATTCTACGCACTGAATCGCTACTTCGTCGCTCCGCTCATCTGCGCCCAAATCCAAAGATTTCACAATTGTCAAAGCTAATTTTCCGCAATCTGGACATTTAAATTTTCGTGCCATAATATGATTTTTTTCTTTTAAAACAACTTCACCTTTTTGCCCATTTCTTGCCCAAAATAAGTACCTGCCAATGCTAAAAACAAACCAACTAGTATAAACCAAAATGGATATGGAACGGAAGTAATCACCATTACTGCGCCTACTGTTACCAATATTCCAGGAAGAATGGCGAAAGGTAGCGACAAGTTTTTGTCAATCGCTCTTGCCCAAAATCCGCCTAAAAAAGCGGCAATCCCCCAAGCAAATGCAGGAATCAGCAAAGGCATAATAGGCATTGCTTTTATTTGTTGTGATAATTGATATTTCGACAGATTGAAATTGAGACGATGTTTGGGATAAGTTTCGTGTCCGATAAGTTCTATAAAATATACCATAAATATTGCCATAGCCACTCCTATAATAATGGCGATAATTCGTCTTATCATATTTTTTGATTTTATTTTAATACTGGTTTGAACACACTAAACTACGTTTTTTTTTATTAACTGCTGTTACCCAAAAACGGTGTCCTGTAAGGACAAACTGTTTATAGCTTAAAGTTTAAGCGTATTTTAGGCGTTCCGCTAGGTTGTCCCATAAGGGACATTGAAGTGCGTAACATGAGTTATTAACCAATAATAACATTATTCATCGCATCCACTTCAAAATAGCCTCGATGCTTGGCAGGGTATTTATTATTAATCGTTTGATTCACCAGTTCAAATCCCATTCTATTAGATTGATACCAGTTGCCGTCTTTGTATTGGATGCCAAGCGAAAATTCATACATTCCTTCCACGTAATACTCAAAAACTACAACCGAAGCTATTTTTAGCGTTTTGCCAATTGGTTGTTTTTGAATGGCGTTTTTCAAATCTTCTCTAAGGTCAATCAACGAAGTCAATTGCCCCGATAGGGCGATGATATTGTAAATAATAGATTTGATATTGGCGAAATTACCGCCTTTTAATTCCAAATCAAAGTGCATTTTTTTGGCATTCAAACGAAAACTAAATTGCTGGATTTGATACGCTGAATGGATATTTTCTCCTTTCATACTTGCCAAACTCATATTGGAATCTTTGGTAAAAGAAGACAAATAAGTATCTATTATCGGAGCCATATCGCCTTTGTCTTTCATTATTCCGTTATCCAAAATAATGCCTTTGGTGCAGAGTTTGCGAACCGCTTCCAAATCGTGGCTAACAAAGAGAATCGTCCGACCTTCTTGACTTACTTCGTTCATTCTGCCGATACATTTTCTTTGAAATTCTGCATCGCCCACCGCCAACACTTCATCTATCACCAGTATTTCTGGCTCAAGGTAAGCCGCTACGGAGAACGCCAAACGCAGTTTCATACCACTAGAATAATGTTTTAATGGCGTATCTAAGAATTTTTCCACGCCACTAAAATCTACAATATTATCAAAACTTTTATCTATTTCGGGTTTGCGCAAGCCGAGAATTGCACCATTCAAGTATATTTTTTCTCTGCCTGTGAGTTCGGGATGAAACCCCGTGCCGACTTCCAAAAGGCTCGATAGCCTTCCTCTGGCGTGAATCATTCCACGAGTAGGCGGCGTGATTCTAGAGAGTATTTTAAGTAAAGTGGATTTGCCAGCCCCGTTTCTTCCCACAATGCCGATACAATCGCCTTCGTAGGCTTTGAAGGAAATATCCTGCAATGCCCAAAATTTTTCTTTGGGTGCTTTTCGCTTAAAGCTCAGTTTCAAACGGTCTCGAATATTTTCGTAACTCTGCTTTTTGCCGCCTATTTTGTACTCTTTCCAAACATTATTCACTTCCAATATCGGCTTCATCTTTTCTTTTTTTTAAAATCCGTATTTTGATTAAAACAAATCTTAGGCAATATCCGCAAAATAAGCCTCCATTTTTCTAAAAATATAAATACCGAACAACAACAACACTACGCTCATGCCTGCGCTAATGCCAACTAAAAGCCAATTGATAGCTTCGGGGACAAAGGAATTTCTGACTAGCGTAATCGCTCCTGTCATGGGATTGAGTGCTAAAACATATTTTAATAAAGGATAATTGTCAAAAACCGTAATGGGGTAAATCACAGGCGTAGTAAACAACATCATCTGGAGCATAAATGGAATAATATATCTAAAATCTCGATACTGGACATTGAGCGAAGAGAATATAAAACCTAGCCCTAACGTACTCATTACGGTGAGGAGCAAGCCCAAAGGAAGAAAGATAAAAATAGAGGATTGTATCACAAATTCGGGCATTGTGATTTGATAAAAAGCAATAATGCACAGAAAGACAATAAATGCCATTAAAAAATCAAAAACCGAGACTAAGATGCTTGAAACGGGAATGATTAATCGAGGGAAATATACTTTTTTAATGATATTAGAATTGGAAACCATGCTTTGCGAAGCAGTGCCTAGCCCTGTGCTGAATAAGTTCCAAAGTAATAGGCCCGAAAAGTAAAAAACGGGCGCAGGAATATTGTCGGTAGGTATTTTGAGGGCTCTCGAAAAAAACACCACAAATACCATCATCATCAAAAAGGGTTGCAAAACTGCCCACAAAAAACCCAAAACGGTTTGCTTGTATTTTACTTTGACATCTCTCCAAGTAAAAAAATAAAACAATTCTCTATACAACCACAGTTCTTGCAGGTTCAAAGAAAACTTAGACGGCGGCTTGATGATATACTCTATTTTTTGGCTCATTTATTTTTTTTCCAGTGGTAAATCAAAATAACTTGTACCATCAGATTCATCTAATTCGCTTTTAAAATATTTATGCCGTACGGATACTTGAATTTTAGGTACTTAGGGGTCGGGTGCTTTGAAAGCACCCGACCCCTAAGAAGGTTTTATACGACACCAAAAAATTAAATTGATATAATGAAACAATCCCAATGGTGCAAATATTGTAATTTTTTTTTTAAAAACTATAAGTCAATTTTGCTCTTGCTGAAAATGGCGTTCCGGGTATAAAATGAATTTCTTCTACACTCGTTGCCTCGTTTCTCAATCTACTTTCGGTAGCAAACTGGGTTTCTTTCCAATCTACATTCAGTAAATTTTCGATAATAAAGCCCAATGTAATATTTTTAAAAACATAATCTGCATTCAAATCTACAATAGTGTAACCTTCTGCCGTAATGGAATAATCTTCGTTGGCAGGTCGGTCGGATACGTGTCTGTATCGCAAGCTGCCCGAAAATCCAGAAGGATGATTGACAGAAATGCCGCCCGAAGAAGTCAAGCTAGGCGCAAGCGGGATATAGGCTTCGCCTTCTGGCTCATTCACACTTTTAGGGTTAGCGGTATTCACATCAACGTAAGCAAACAGCCAGTCATTCAACTGGTAACGAATACCAAAATCTGTCCCTATTCTTTGCGTTTGTCCGCTAGGTTCTACTATGCCTGCATCGCCTACATATACAAATTCTTGGTCTAAAAACAAATACCATGCAGCAGCATTGATTATCAAGCGAGGCAATGGTTTCCAAACCAAACCCAAATCGCTACCATAAGCACGAGGCAAAATTTCTTGACCGTTTTGCGCCACTACTACTCGTGTATCATTGGAGTGAAATCCTGTTCCTGCTTTTAGATAAGTTTGAATTTTAGGAGAATATTGGTAAATGATGTTAATCTTAGGATTCACCATCGCTTTAGTAGCGTTTTGCGTTTCATACTGCGTGATTAGCGCATCATTGTATTTAAAATCAAAATAATCCAAACGCACTCCAGGATTGATAAGCCAATGTTCAAACGTAAATTCAGCATTGACATAAGCGAACATATTGGTTTCATTGATGTTGCCTAAACTGATATTTTCGAGCGTTGTGCGTCGGTTTAGCGTTCGAGAGAGTTCGTTGTCTCTGCTTTGGTCGTTGCGGATACCTACGCCTATTTGCAATAAATGGTCATGCCCCGAAAAGGAGTAATTCCATTCGCTCGATGCGCCATAAATGTTTCTATCTTCTTTTTGGTGAATTTGGTCGCCATTGATAGAATCCTCGAGAAAGAAGGTAAAATTGGAAAACAACTCAAAATCATATTGGGCAAAAAAGACTTCATTTTTGATAAAAGCATCGTGAGAAATGTACTTTGTATAATCCAATTTGATATTTGTTCGCCCTGTTTTTCCGCCTTCGGTATCATCTATTGCACCAAACCTTGTTATCAATCCTTGATTGACGGCTCTTATAGGAATTTGCCCGGAAGCATCCCAGCGGCTATCAAAGTAAGAAGCCAAAATGGATAATTCGTCATGGTCACTCACCTTTGCCGTGTATTTACCAAAAAGATTGACTCGATTAAAATTTTGAGAAGATTCTACAAATCCATCGGTCGAAATATATTCCGTAGCGATGTAAGCACTTTGTCGCTCGTTGTGCAATACATTGAATAAGCCGACGGTGCGAATATGGTTAAACTGCCCCATTTCTAACTGAATCGAGCTATTATCCAGCTTGTCTTTGGTTTGGAAATCTACATAGCCCGCAGTCGTAAAATTGCCTTTGTCTGCGTAGTAAGTACCTTTTCCGAAGTCAATTTTATTAATCGTTTCTGGAATAACGAAATGCAAATCTGCGTAGCCTTGTCCGTGTGCGTGCGAAACCATATTGACTGGCAGCCCATCTACGGTAATCGCTACGTCTGTGCCGTGGTCAATATCAAAACCTCTCAAAAATATTTGCTCTGCTTTGCCACCGCCTGCGTGCTGACCGATAATAAGTCCAGGTACTTTTTGTAAAATTTCTTGCGAAGATTTGACGGGCAAGGTTTTCAAATCAATGGTAGCTATCACGTTGATGGTTTTTACATCGGGTAGAATCACTACATCATCCAACTGAAAAATATTTTCATCTAGTACAATACTTAAATATTCTTCAACGTCTCGAATCTCTATTTTTTGAGCTTTAAATCCTAAATGAGTAACCAAAATAGTATCTCCTACTTCCACTCCACCTAGTTCAAATTCTCCAATATTGTTCGTATGAGTGTGTCTTTGAGTATTCAAAATAC
Organism: uncultured Saprospiraceae bacterium; assembly: GCA_942492005.1. GTDB lineage: Bacteria > Bacteroidota > Bacteroidia > Chitinophagales > Saprospiraceae > CAKZLL01. Next base: position 2,674 of record CALOED010000057.1, on the reverse strand, counting down.
TTACTTGCACATAAGCTATGTTTTCTCCCTTAGTTGTCGTGATTTTTCCTTGTAGTTCATGTGCGTTTACGGCTTGCGTCCAGCTTAATAAGGCGAGACAAAAAATAAGTGACAAAAATTTCATTGTGTTTTTCATTAACTAATAAGTTTTTCTCTAAAAAAATATTTCGATTTTAAGTAGTTTAATCGTTTTTGAATAACCGATTGGGGTTGTTTATTCTTCCCATTTAAAATATTGGATAGATTCAATTTTTGTCCTAATTGCCAAAGCACCTATATAGTTTGGAGCAGGTACGAATGAGCGCATTTCCCATTGTCCAACTTCTGCCTCGTCCCAATAGGTAGCCAACAATTCGGCTTCGCTGTTGGGCGCAAGCGTCACTTCAAACTGGTCGAGCGGAAAAGATAATCCCTGCCCGATGGCTTTAATGATAGCTTCTTTGCGAGTCCAGCAATTATAAAATGCTTCTTGATGTGTCGAGATAGGCAAAGCGAGTAATTTTTCCGCTTCTTTTTTTGAAAAAAAACGGCTTGCTACTGCTGCCACCTCTATTGGGCGTTGCGTGTATTCTATGTCTATACCGATGCTATTTTTTATGGTAAAAACAAACAATCCGTAACTTCCAGAATGAGAAACATTAAACTCCATCTCGGATTGATGTTCGAGAAATGGCTTTTGATAATCGCTGTATTGAAATTGAAGCCGCTTTGGGTTTTCGTTCAAATATTGCCCTAACAAATGCCTCAAGATACCTCTAGCAGCTATATAATGGGTTTTATCTTTTACAAACCGAAACCGATTTGCTCGTTCTTTTTCATCAACAGACAATACGCTCCAATAAATATCACTTACTTCTTTTTGAATATCTAAATTCGCTGACCAAACGTGAATTTCGCCTTCGCTCAGAGCCTTTTCATTCATTTGCAAAGCCATCGTTTAGGCTTTTGAATTAAAAAAATCATCCAAACAAATTTGTAATTTTTCCGCAAAACCGCCTACTTCTGGCTCTTTGAGCAACGTGCGGTGATGCCCTAGCACAACGTAAACATCATTCACGCCGTCCTGTGCGAGTTCTGACCAGCGTTTGATTCTATCTTCTGATTTTTTTGCTTCAAAATATTGTTGGCTCGTCAAATAAGCTACTTTTCCTGTAAATGGTTTGGGAGAATATTTAATAAAAACCTTTCCTAAATGTTGGTTAATTTTATGATTAAATTGCTCTTCTTCATTTTTAAAAGCCACTTTTACATTATCCCTCATTCGCTCAAGGCTTCGTTTTTTAGTAAATTTTTGGATGATTTTTTGGATTTTTCCAATACCCGCTTGAGCCAGTTCTTTGGGTTTCATTTTCAAAATCCTCGCCCTTCTTTCTTCCTCCGTCAATGTAGTAGCAGTACTCGGAGGGCCCGCATCTACAATGATTAAAAGTGGTGGTTCTTCGCCCATTGCTCTAAGTTGTTGATTCAATTCAATGCCTAGTGCGGTACTGAAACAATAGGTCAAAAAAGCATAAGGCCCGTTTGGATATATTTTTTTGATTTCTTCAATGTAATAAGCTGCCATTTCTTCAATAGAATCGTGCATTTCTTCCGTTCCATTTAAGCCCAATGGCTGAATGGAATAAACAGGTTGGTCATTTTCCAAGTGATTGGCAAGCGGCTGATAAAAGAAAATATGCCCACCACCGCCATGCAAACAAAACAAAGGTGGTTTTGTACCATTTGCCTTCAAAGGGACAAGACTTGACCACGTAGGCAATTCCTTATCTCCTTTCAGAATATTAGAAATACTCCTAATCGTGGGGTTTTGTATGAGTGTAATAGGAGGTAAATTTTGGTTCATCTCTTCTCCTATTTGCGCTAAAAGGCGCACGGCATGAATGGATTTTCCGCCGATTTCAAAGAAGTTGTCCGTAACGCCTATTGGCGCAACACCTAGTATTTTTTCCCAAAGTTGGGTCATTTTAAGTTCCAGTTCGTTTTGAGGCGCAATATAGTCTGCTCTCTTTTGTTGCATTTTCTTTTCTTCCACTAGCGTTTTTTTCAACGCTGGCGGATTTGATGTTTTTTGAGCTAGTGCCTCTACGGATAAGTTTGGAGATTGAAGAACATTTTCAATGAGTACTACAAATTGAGTAGCGAACCATTCTATTACAGAATGTTTTACTCGATGCGAATGATATTTAAAATAAATAGAAAATTCGTTATTCATCATATTGATGATAAGATTTACGGGATAGGTAGTCGTAAAAACGTCATCAAAATCTTCTACTCTCAAGTTTCCTTCACCCAAATCGTACCACGGATAATTTTCAAATACTAATATGCTATCAAAGAAAGTTGTGTTATTTAAGTTAGCCCAATTTAGGATTTGGTTTAAATCTATGTATTCGTGTTCTCCTCCTTTTACCTGCTCTATTTGGTTCTGTTTTGCCCAATCTATAAAATTTTCATGGGGCTGAATGGCTATTTTTGATGGCAAAACATTTGAAAACAAACCTGCCATCAGTTCTATATTATTCAAATCAATATTGCGCCCAGATACACTATTTCCGAACACGGCTATTTCTTTTTGAAAATAGCGACACAGTAAAATCCCCCAAATACTTCTAATGAAAGTATTGACGGTAATTCTATGATTTTTGCTAAAAGACTTGACATTGGCTAAACTAGC
>CALOED010000056.1:0-7910 GCA_942492005.1 uncultured Saprospiraceae bacterium | reverse complement strand
GATTTCGGAACAGTTCGACGAGGAAAGGTAGTCACTTATACTTTTGACTTTACGAATATTGGAAAAATTCCTTATCAGATTGAAGAAATAGAGGGTTCTTGCGGTTGTACGGTTGCTGATTATAGCAAAAAACCTGTGCCGCCCGGAGGCAAAGGAAAAGTAGTAGTTACTTTCAATTCGGCGAATAAAGAAGGTTTGAATACGGAATTAGTGACAGTTGTGGGCAATTCTCATCCAGAAAGAGTAGTATTGGTGATTAATGTGAATGTGAAGTAAAAAAAGCCGATTTGTAGGATGCAAATCTTTATCCAAAAAATTGAACGAAAAAAGGGTTAGAAGCAAATGCTTCCAACCCTTTTTTAATGTGTTTTTGTTAAAAAATAATGTTGTCATTCATTCTTTGAAATGAATTTACAATCACTTCTTCTTAGGCATCAATAACCAAACTCTACCATAATGACTCATATAACGAGCCTTCTTGTAAGCTACATCGCCAATTCCTGTATAATAATCGATTTTTCCTGCGCCTTTGATAGCTCCACCAGTATCTTGCGCCATTAATATGCGATACTCATGTCTCAATAATTTGCCTTTAGCGTCAATTACTGGCATTTCTACTAAAAAGGCAAGCTCCAAGCGGTATCAAACGATGATCCACTGCTACCGAAACTTCTGGTGTCAAAGGTACGCTCCCTGCCCCGATAGGCATGGATTTTTGAACTCTGTTGAAGAAAATGTAAGTAGGTTTATGCGGTTTTTGGGTAGCAACACTATCTTCTGATGGCGACATATTTACCTTTTTGACTGGCATTGAGTTTGATGTCGTTCTGCCATTAGTGCCTCCATACATGAAATATTCTACTTTACCACTTGGATATTTTACATATCCTGAACCTTGTAATTGCAAATCACGAATGTCCGAGTAATTTTTAGTCCATGCCAATTCCAATCCTTTGCCATTCAATGCGCCATTTTTTATTTCTTGGCGGGTAGGCAAATTGCCGTCCCAGTTATCTGAATTAGGCTTGCCGTATATTGGAAATTGGTATTCTTCTGTTTGGACATCGCTCACTTCTATCATCGGCGAATAATATCCTGTAAATTTGACGTTTCCTTTTTTGTCTCTACCTTTCAACAAAAAAGTTTCAAACATATCACCTAAAGCTATCTCACCGTTTGTTCCACTCCATTTTTCGAGTAATTGTACGGTTTTATTCAAATTTTTCTTAGTGATAGTCAAATCGTCGTCAGTATAATAAGTCTTGTCTTTAGCATACTTTAATAACCTCTTCTGATTTTTAAGTGCATTGCTAAGACGTTCAGTAGGTAACGGTAGCAAGTCTTCATTGTCAAGCGGCGAAAATAAAGGAATACTCTTATTGTATAACTTTGTAAAATGATTCGCTCGCTTTTCTTTTCCAGTTTTAGATATATTGTTTTTTACAATTGCTTTACTGGTAATAAGACCTGCGGGTTGATTTTTTGTAGAACTAGGTATATAGCTTATAATTTCAAATGATAAGGCTACGATAACTAATCCTGTTAATAGCAAATATTGCTTCTTCATAGGTGCAAAGAACGTCTCTTTTATGATACCTGTCAAGGGGTAGGTATTTTCGACTGGCTTAAAAACTAAAAAGACTTAAATAGTACAATTTTTTGTAATATAAATAGATACTTATTCTAGCTGCAACGAAATTTTTTAACTGTCACAATCTACTAAACAAAATAAAAATAAAGTCGAGTGCCAAATGTTAATTTTAGGTTAAAATATTTTAATTATTAAAAATACTTGGACGTAACCCCTTCTTTTTCAATTATTAGCGAAAATTCACGTGGATTTATATTTTCATTTATTAAAAAAAAGGCGGTTTTACATATCTAAATAAAATTTATACGAAAATGTTAATACTATCATTTTTTGTTCAAAAATACATCTCATTTCGCAACACAAATTTAACTCCTGTTATTCTTCAAAAAACCAATATTTTATTTCAATTTTCACTCGTAATTCTATTCCATTTCAACCATTAAGCCCTTAATTTTTCCTATCATTGCGCCCAAGTTTTACAACTCAATCTAAAATAAAAAATATGATAAGAAGATTAGTGTTATCTAGTATTTTAATAATTAATGTATGGGCATTGCAGGCGCAAGTAGATGTCATTCAACTCATGGACACGCTTAATATTCCAGCTACTAGCATCCCTGCTTCTGTGGCTACTACTGGGCGAAACGTGACCGTAATCACGGCTCAAGATATTCGACTGTTGCCGGTGTCTTCGGTAGATGAACTTTTGAAATATATCCCTGGCGTAGAAGTACAAGCAAGAAACGGATTCGGAGCGCAAGGAGATATTTCGATGCGAGGAAGCACTTACACGCAAGTGTTGATGCTGATTGATGGTATGCGATTGAATGACCCGCTCACAGGACATTTTAATAGTAATATTCCAATTGCGATGTCTGAAATTGATAGAATTGAAGTATTGAGAGGCCCTGCGGCTTCGATGTACGGGCCCGATGCGGTAGGTGGTGTCATTAATATTATCACCAAAACTTTTGCGACTTCTAAGCCAAAAGGAAAAAACATAGACGCAAACCTTGATTTTGATTATGGTCAAAATAGCTTATATAAAGGCAATATGGGCTTTTTATTAAAAAATGACGGTTTGAAAATAGGCTTTAGTGGAATGCTCAACAAATCGAAAGGTCAGGCTATTGCGCCTCAATCCTTCATCAACGGAACGGACACCACTTCCCTTGGCGGCTACGATAATTACTTTGACAATCGGACGGTTACGCTCTCATTTTCAGTGCCTTTGAAGCGCAACTGGAAACTTTCGCTTCGCTCTGCTTACGATTACAGAGATTTTAGCGCAAGGTATTTTTATACGAGTAGTCCGTTTGATAAATCCACAGAAACCACCTCTAATCTTTGGATGCAATCGCAAGTACAACACATTGGCGATAAGAGTGCAACGGATTTTAATTTTGCTTATAAATTTAATACCGACGAATTTATTTTCAGTCCTGATTTTCCTTCTACCAATAATCACACTACACAGTTCTACAATTTTCAAGTAAATCATTTGCAGCAAATCAGCGATGATTTTGATGTAAAAATGGGTATTCAATCGGATTATAGGGATATTGAGAGCAATGACCGAGGCAATCATTCGGATTTACATTTGGGTATTTATGCTATTGGCATCTATCGCCCATTGGACGGAATGCAGCTTGCCGCTAGTCTCAGGGGCGATTATGATGAAAATTACAATTTTGAAATCACACCTCAGTTGAATGCTTCTTATTATTATAATGACAAACTAAACCTAAGGGCAGCCGTAGGTAGGAGTATTCGAGCGGCAGATTACACGGAGCGTTACGTTTCCAATAATTTAGCAAATCTTACGCCAGGGCGTTCTTTGGGCAATCCTAACCTCAATGCAGAAAACAGTTGGTCAGAAGAAATTGGGCTGGATGTTTTCCCTATTCCCGAATTGCGTTTGTCGGCTACGGCATTTTTCCGTCAGTCATCTGACTTGATAGACTATGTTTCTACCAATGAGAATGATATTTTGAATAATGCCAATTTGCAAGACAGTGCCAATTATTTTTATGCGACCAATATCGCTTCGGTCAATACCTCAGGCGCAGAATTTGAAATGTGGTACAACCGAAAAGTTGGCTATGTTTCTAACGTAAGTATGGGCATCGGTTATACTTATTTGAATACCACTAACGAAAATGATGTGGTTTCGGTTTACCTTTCCAATCATGCCAAACACCTTTTTACGGCTAATTTGACGTATCGTTATAAAAAAATTGATTTTGGCTTGAATGGTTTATCGAAAGTCAGAAATGCAAGAGTAGCCTCAGGCATTAATGCTGAATTGGAGACGAGTTACATGGTTTGGAATTTTAGATTCGGTTATCAAATCGCTGACCAAATCGGATTAAATTTGTTTATTCACAATTTATTGAATGAGCAATATGCGGATATTCTGGGCGCAAAAATGCCCAATAGGTGGATAATGGGCGGTATTCGTTGGAAGTTGTAGATTAGTTATAAAATTAAAGGCTAGGCATCGCACGCTTTCGAAAGCGTGCGATGCCTAATTTGTATATGTATAAAACATCAAGGTGTCTTTAATCTACAAAACTCTTTTAATAACCCTTAACTTATGAGTATATCGGTTCGTTTCCATATTAAAAATGCCGTAATGGTCAATTTTGTCAATACGGACGCAGCCAGCGGCATGGATGATTTCAAAATCGGGGAGAATAATTCCTACGTGAATGGTTTTGCCAATTTCATTTTCAAAAAAGACCAAATCCCCTGCTTGCGCTTCTGCTATAAAATGAACGATTTTGCCCCTTTGCGCTTGTTTTGCGGCACTTCTGGGCAATTTTATATTCATCATTTTAAAAACCATTTGGGAAAAACCTGCTGCATCAATCCCAAAAGGCGACCGACCGCCCCACAAATACGGTGCGAATAAATACTTTCTGGCGATGCGAATGGCCAAAATTTCGGAAGGCTCTACTTGTGAAGGCAAAATGGCTTGTCCGCTATACGTGTAACGTTTTTCGTTGAATTTGAAATTGATACCATCATAACTAGGCAATGTGCTGCCCATCAGCAAGGGGATGTAATGATTGTTGCCCATGGCGGCTTGTGCTATTTCTAAACAGTAAGCGGTATCTTTTTGAATCGCCTCTAGCTCTTTTGTTGTAATGGTTTTTACTTGATGATTGCTCAACCAACCTTTACAATTGTCCCAATTGCATTGAATCCTTGTCCAGAGTTCCCTTACTTCCAATATTTCAAAGGTCTCTCCAAAGAGTAATTGAGAAACCATCTCGCTTCTATTTGCCGGTTTGGAGCGAATAGGCAAAGCACTTAAATGACACACACCGTAAGAGGAATTATCCATCGTATTTTATAATAATTGAACAATAATTAAAGGACTCTGAAAAGTCAAACTTTAACTGAGAAACCAATAAAAATCAAATGAGCCTTGAATCTAATTTACTGCCAAATCGTTCATTCATTGCATTATAAAGCAATTTTGCCAAATTATCTCGAACGATTTCACGATTGATTTTATAAACCGTGTCTTTGATGTGCGAATCTGTGTAAGTGCGTCGAGCATTTTTGCGTTCAAAGTGTTTTTTCTTGTGAATTGTTTTTGGTGGCGATGCAGCTTTGATGTCTGGATTACAAATCACTTCAAGTACTATTTGCTTTTTCGCAGATAGCTTAGTCCGATGAAAACCATTTTCTTCTGAAAAGAACAAATATGGGCAATCTCCAAACACATCAATATCTAAACCTACTAGCAAATCACCATTTTCTGGTGGCAAATAAGATAATTCCTTATCGTTGTAGTCAAAGGCTTTGGAGATGTAATCATTGCGAGGCCTTGAAAGCGTTGCTTTAGAAATTATTCCTGTTTCGGGGTCTTTGGTTTCAATGGTTTCTTGCAATATTTCATTGAAATAAGACTCTCGATACCATAAAGTAGAGGCTGCTACTGTAAAATTTTTACGCTCAAATAACTGGTAATAAACATCTATTATTTTTTTAACATCTCGCCCGTAAATACCCAGACGGCAACTTTTTGATTGCTCATTGATACGGGTAAAAAGCTCTATTTTTATATCATAATACTGCTCTTCCCATTTTTTTATTTTATCAATAATGGTGGTATTGTAAGGTTTTAAATCCATACTGACCAGCATCAATTCTTCCTCTAGGCGTTCTATTCGTTTCGCCATTTTTTCTACTCTATCCTTTGTGAGTAGGTTAAAGCTGTACTCTTCCCCTTTTTGGGTTTTCCAAAATTTTTCACCCAGTTTCTTTTTTTTATTTTCGAACATATCGAGGCGAGAAAGCAATTGGATGAAAAAACCCCCTTCTTGCAACATTCTGATATTCCTTCTCAATACGCCTGCATGGTCAGAAAACTCGTTGCGAGTAAGTTCTTCCATCAGCAAATCAAACTTCCACGGGTCGGTTTCTATTAAGAAATCAATCGCATTGTCATTAATCAGGAGTTTTACCTCAAGTTTTTCATCGAAGGCAAAATCATTCAATCGGGCAGATAGCGGGATGGCAATTTGCTCTCGAATCGCCCTTTGTAACTGCCTTGCTCCATATTTTGGATTGTATCCTTTTTCACCCACATACTCTAGCACTTCGTCCGAAATTCTCATGTCTATTTCTCGGTATGCAATGCCTTCTCGCTTGCGCAAAAGACTAATTTCTCTATCTACAACGTGGCGAATGGCTTTTTTAGAAATAGGCTCAAAAGGAACAATTTGGTCGATGCGGTTATATAATTCTGGTCTAAAATGTTTCTGCACCGCACTTTCAAAATGCGCTGTAATCGCTTCTACGTCCAACTCATGACTCCACCCGATGCGCCCCGTTTGCAGATTAGCTGCGCCAATGTTGGAAGTCATTATAATAATAGTGCTGCAAAAATTAACGAGTTTTCCGCTACTGTCCGTCAGTCGTCCTTCGCTTAACATTTGTAATAATAAATCATAAAACACAGGGCTTGCCTTTTCTATTTCGTCAAAAAGAATAACCGAAAAAGGTGTTTGACGAACGGCAGAAGTCAATAATCCGTCCTGAAAATAAGAAGTCCCCGTCAGTCGCATTACCTGATAAGCCTGCGAAAACTCACTCATATCGAACCGAATCATTCGGTCTCTGCTGCCAAACATAAATTCAGCTAAAACTTTCGCCATTTCGGTTTTTCCAACGCCAGTTGGCCCAACGAAAAGCAAGGAAGCTATCGGCTTGCCTTGACGGGTAAGTGCCGTCTTAACCGATGCCAAAACATCTACAACGCTATGAACTGCCCTCTCTTGACCAAAAATATTAGACTTGAACAACTCCAAAATCTTATCTAAATCCATAGAAACTTGGGGGTCAATCATAAACTGTGGCATCCCCGCTTCTTCGCTAAACTGCCCATAGACCAAACTTTTGTTGAGTGTGGGTTTGTCTTCTTGTTCTTTTTTAACGTAGTTCAACAACAAACTTTCTAAAAACCGAACAGGCTTACCCGGAAAGCCCGAATAAGGCATATATCGCTTATTCAATCGGACGGTTTCTCGAATTGCTTCATGGTTGATATTGAATTTTTGGTCGGCGACAGATTCTATTTTTTGAATAATAATATTCTCCAAATCCTTGGGTTCTTGCAAGCGAATAATTTGAAACAATGAAAGAAAGTCAGGGCTTCTCAATTCTATTTTGGCGTATTCTTCATCGGTGCATTCTGAAATAATTGAGACTTCTCCTCTGCTCAAATACGAGCGTAAATATTCCGCCATACTCACGCTATTGCCCTCATATTGCCCAACCTCAAAGAGTTCGAGCATATTTCGGATAAACAAAACGTCGCCTTTCGTCACCAATTCACGGCAGAGATAAGCCATACTGTCTTGCCAACCTGTGTTGCCGGTGAGTTCTTTGATAAGCGTGGAGGCGGTGGTTTCGTATATATTTTGACGGATGGAATGTTTTTTCTTTTGAAAAACCAACTCCCAAACCAAACTGGTTTTGCCCACCCCCGAAACCAACAATGATAACACTTCTACCAAATTTACCTTTTAAAACACTAGCTAATTGCCCAATTTCCTGTTCTCTGCCAAAAGCTACTTTTTTGGTGATATTGAGTTTTTCGGCTACTTTTGGCAATATTTCCTCTTTTTTACGCTCGTGAAGTGTTCCCAGCTCGGCAGGTGTGTGGGTAGTTTATCACTACTTCTTTTTCCACTACTTTAGCATCCGAAAACCATTGCGTCTTGACGATTTCTGAAATCCGATTCAACCTTCCCTTTCGTGCAAATTCGAGTTTTATAGCTTCTTCAATTGCCGATTTTAATTC
>CALOED010000055.1:0-2419 GCA_942492005.1 uncultured Saprospiraceae bacterium | reverse complement strand
AATCGGGTTATCCTGTATTGAAGCATCTTCATTTTTTTCTTCTTCTATTTGCTCTTTTTTGAGTCGTCGGGCTTCTTTGAGGGCTTTTGTAATTATCCATTCCAATTGCCCATTCACGCTACGAAACTCATCCGCAGCCCATTTTTCTACCGCCTTCATCGTTCGGTCATCTACTCGGAGTACAAATTTTTTCTTCGGCATGATGAAATGTTTTTCTATAAAATTTTAAAGTTTTCCAATCGCATTTTACAAATGGTAAGCATCCATTTTTATAATAAAAATATACATGAACTCTTATTAGAATAATGGAATAATTGCGCATCTGATTTTTTCAAACAAGACACGCAACCATATTCCGTTATACCAAAGATGGCGAGATTACTGATTTAAAGTGCCTGTATTCAATACAGGAGTAGCCTCTTTGTCAGAGCAAAGAATAATCATCAAATTGCTGACCATCGTTGCTTTTTTGTCTTCATCCAATTCCACGATTTGTTTTTTCGACAACTCTTCCAATGCCATTTCTACCATACTCACTGCGCCTTCTACGATTTTGAAACGAGCTGCTATCACGGCTTCCGCTTGCTGACGTTTCAACATAGCACTTGCTATTTCGGAAGCATACGCCAAATAACCAATACGAGCTTCCAATACTTCAATGCCTGAAATTTCAAGGCGTTCTGACAATTCTTCTTCTAATTTGTGATTGACTTCCTCCATCCCCGAACGCAATGAAACCTCTTCTTGATGGTCGTCAAAGTTGTCATAAGGATACATTCCTGCCAACTTACGCACCGCCGAATCGCTCTGAATCCGCACGAAACTTTCGTAATTGTCCACGTCGAATGCCGCTTTGAAAGTATCTTTCACCCTCCACACTGCAATGACGCTTATCATAATCGGATTACCCAATTTGTCATTTACCTTTACTCTATCGCTATCAAAATTGCGAGCTCTCAACGAAATGTTTTTCTTCACATAAAATGGATTCGTCCAGTAAAAGCCGTTTGTTTTTACCGTACCCTTATAATCTCCAAACAATACCAAAACTCGTGAGTTGTTCGGATTCACAAAGAAAAAACCTGGTGTCATCAAAATGCTGGATAATAAACCTATGACACCCAAAAACGCATAAGTGCTACTTTCTTCTCCTTTTGCTATTGCTGTAATGCTCAATACAAGTACAGCCAAAAAGGCCAACAACATAATGTAACCTGATAATGGTTTGCTTAATTTTTCTTTCATTGATTTAATGCTTTATTGATATTAAAATGATATTATAAATATACTATATTGCAATCAATTTATATTATTTTTTCTATTAAAATATTTAAAAATGCGACTAAAGCGGATGGAATGCTAGACAGGCGAAACAGCGACTTGTTCGTTTTGAATATAATTGGGTTGAACTAAAATTTCATTGGACAATAAGTCCCTTTTGATTCATTTCTAAACTGATTTGAAAATTCCTACTTTTGCCCTTCTTATCCTATTCATTAAAATAAAATACCCAATACATCATCAACTAAAAAATACAATGAACCGAATAGAAAAACTTTTCAGTGAGAAATCGAAAGATATTTTAAATATTTACTTTACGGCAGGTTATCCCAATTTGTCCGATACTACAACTATCATTCGTACTTTGGCAAGCGCAGGCGTGGATTTGATAGAAATAGGAATGCCGTATTCTGACCCTCTGGCAGATGGCGAAACGATACAAGCAAGCAGCCAAATTGCTTTAAAAAACGGGATGCAGCTCGATATTTTATTTGGCCAAATAGAAGCCGCTCGCCAAGTCACGGACGTTCCTTTGATACTCATGGGCTACTTCAATCAAGTGATGCAGTACGGAGAAGTTGATTTTTTAAGAAATGTAAAGCCGTCGGTATTGATGGTCTGATATTGCCCGATTTGCCGATTTATGAATACGAAACGCTGTATAAGGCGCATTTTGAGGCCTTGGACTTAGGCATTAGTTTTTTGATAACGCCACAGACAGGAGATGAACGCATTCGCAAAGTAGATGAATTGACACGAGGTTTTGTATATATGGTATCGAGTGCTTCGATTACGGGTGGCACGCAGTCGGGCATTTCGGAAGAGCAGTTGACATATTTCAATCGCATCAACGATATGCAACTCAAACACCCTCGATTGATTGGTTTCGGAATTTCAGACCATCAAAGTTTTTCTACGGCTTGCAACTATGCCGATGGCGCAATTATAGGAAGTGCTTTTATTCGAGCATTGACCGAAAAGGGCGATTTAGAAGAAAAAGTGAATGGATTTGTTCAGAAGATTTTAAATTAAATTTTTTTATCGTCGTTCTTAAAATCAATCGGCTAGTTTCAATTCTGAAACTAGCCGATTGATTTTAATTCTATTCTAAAGTGACATAAATTTGGAATTCATTCTG
>CALOED010000054.1:0-5090 GCA_942492005.1 uncultured Saprospiraceae bacterium | reverse complement strand
TTCGTTAATTCATTTTTAAATAAAAAATTTGCTGCAAACTTAACCCGAATTTAGTGATTTCAGTAATCTATTTGCTTACATCTCTTTAATCCATTGCGTAATCAACGCCAAACCTTCCTTGTGTTGCGAAGTGCGCCCCAATTCTGGCATCATCACACCCGGTTCAGTAGATTCCATTCGGTGCGTCATAATGGATTTTTCGGGATGCCCTTTCACGATACTATACGAGTGACCGCCCGACGCACGCCCCGTTGCCACAGGTGCTTTATTGACACCTAAATTAATATCCAAAGCGTTTCCATACACCAAATTCAAGCCCGTAGTGCCACCTGGTCCATTTGGGTTGTGGCAATGTCCGCAGTTGATATCCAAATAGGCTAAAGCTCTATCGTGTAGTGAACCCGTTTTTTCGTCATCCCAAACGGGTACTTTTGGATGTTCTTGACTAGCTTCAAAACCTGCTAGATAACCAACCGTATTCATTTTTTCAAGTTGATTCGCTTCTCCGTCTGCATAAGCGTAAGTTTTATTCAAATTTCGTACTTTCGGGCCAATCGGCATTATTTTACCTTTATAAGAATGACAACCTTTACATTGGTTTTTGTTTGGAATAATGTATTTGGCTTGTACTTTCTCACCTGCTGCATTTGTCCAGTTTACATCCCGAATATCGCCCACCAAATCCAAATTAGCTTCGGTTTGTTCCTTGTTCCAAACGTAAGAATGCGCTTCCCAGCCTTTTTTGCGATGGATTAAAAGTCGAGTTTCGATGATATTTTTGCCAGCTTCGGCATTGCGTTCGTCATTTTCATAATAAAAATTCTTAATCAAAACTGCTCCTTCGGGAAAATCCAGTACTTCACCAGTTCGATATGTTGCGCTTTTGCCATCGGGCATCCAAACGAAGCGTGCTTTTTTAGCATAATCCGTAAACAAAGGCGTATTTAAATCATAAGGCAGAACGCCTTCATTCGGTTCTAAATTTGCTAAATCGCCTGCGAAGAATCGATATTCGGAAAGTGTTTCAAAAGGCGGTTTATCAATCTTGACATTTACGCCTGTTGTGTCTTCTGGCGCACATTGATAATATAAAATAGAGATTGTAAAAATGGTAAAAAGTAGTAAAAGTGTTTTTTTCATTGCTATCTTTTAAAAAATTTGGACTAATTCAACAAGATTTCCATTGCAAAATTAAGCCAAAGGAAGTGTAAAATAAAACGTACTGCCTTCCTTTAACTTACTTTCTGCCCATATTTTTCCATTATAAGCAGCAACTATTTTTTTACAAATAGCAAGACCAATCCCCGAGCCTTTATTCTCTAAATCATTGTGAAGACGCTTGAACATTTCGAAGATAATTTCAAGGTATTTTTCCTCTATCCCAATACCATTATCCCGAATCGAAAACTCATAATAATCCTCTAGTCTCTTTGTTTTTATAGTAATTTTGGAATGATTATTTTTACTGTATTGTATGGCATTTTCAATAATGTTGAAAAAAAGTATGTGGCAAAGATTTTTATTAATATGAAGTATGGGAAGTGGTTCTGGTATTTTTACAACTACCTGTTTATCAAAATCTTGGGCAATATTTTGAATAATTAGGTTAATATCTACATCAGATGTCTCATTAATTTGTTTTTCAATTCCTGCATAGCTTACAATGTCTTTCGTCAGGTTGTCCATTCTAGCCACTCCTTTGTTGATAAAAGCTAAATATTCTTTTAAATTTTGAGTATTTCCTTTATTAATATCACGATTTAGTAGTTGAGAAAAGCTCATAATATTTCTTAACGGTTCACGTAAGTCATGAGAAGAGATGTATGCAAATCGTTCTAATTCGTGGACATATCGCTCTAAATCTTCTGTTTTTTTCTTTATTTCAATGGTTCTTTCTTCAATTATTCTCTCCTGATTACTTGTTAGCTGTTTTAGTTTTAGCACCAAACTCCTATTCTGCCGCATCACTACTAGCACAATCACATATAATATAACCAGCACTGTTATCCCATTAAATACATTCAAATAAGGCCCTATTTCTTTATCTATTCCTATTAAGCCATTTGGATTAACTATCAGATTTATTTTGGTGATAATGAATAAGAAAAGGTTGTAAACAAAGAAAAACTTCCTTTCACGGCTAGTAAAAAAAGTCATAAAATTGGTACTCACTGCCGTAACGTAAAGAAAATATTCTACATCCATGGCATCTCCTATGGCAATGGATGTCACCACAAAAGAGATTGGAAATAAAATATTCATGATATAATCAGCAGCACCATATTTCTTTAAATAATTAAATCGGAGAATACCAAACGAGGTCGCTATATAAAATATATGAGACATGAGATAGATTCTACTATCTTGGTTTATTTCATGAATAATGGTATATAAAGCCAGCACAACCATTGTTCCAATAGCCACGCTATTCATTACCCTAATTTTAAATTTAAGGGAACGTTTTAAATCTTTAGTAATACCAATAGATATAAACCTATTCAACATATTTTTTAATCTTCGTTCGTAGTTTAGCTAAGGCACACGAAAAGAATAAATTTACAATCTTCAAAGAGATAGTTTTTGCCTTAGTCGAAGAAAAAAAACATAGCATAATGGATTACGCCTAGTTTTTTTGATGAAGAATAAGGCTAAAAATAGCCATTAAAGAATGTAAGGTTATTTTTGGAGTGTGCCTAACTTACGTTATGTAATGAGAATGAAGAATAGCTTGATAATGAATTGTTTAAAATTCAAGAACTACACTAAACTATTTAATAAACTCAGTGTAGCTATTCCAACTGTAATTCTCATCTAGGAATAATACTGTATGAGAAATTACTGTGCCTAATAATTAGATTCTTTGACAATTTTTGTCAGACTACAATATAACTAGCTCCAATGCGAGCTTGCTCCATTGTTTTTCAATGAGTTAGAGCAATGGAGCAAGCTCGCATTGGATAAGCTGGCAAAATGCCAAAGAACCAATAATTATTCTGCCAACCAGGAGTTAGCCTCTTTCAAGTCAATAGTAGCCATTTCACAATTGAATTTTGAAGCATCAACTTCGATAGAAGCAGCCAATTTTGCCACATCCAAACCCGTTTCGCCCATCGCCTTGTGCGCATTCAAATTCATAAATGACACTTCTGAATTATTACGAATACAGATTTTATGCTCGTCTTTCAATGTTCCATCTTCATTCATAAAAGCAGGATTATTGATGCCGTCGTAAGCAATTCCGCCTGGTTTCCCCTGATTAACGGCTGCGAATAGCATTCCAAAATCAGTAGTCAAATCTGCTGCACCTTCACCCAATACGATTTCATTGTCATAGATATTCAACGCATGGCAGAATGGGTCGTATTTTTCAGATTTGAACGGACGACCTGTAATTTGCCAGCTAGTAATAGCTACTGAAACGGTGTTGTGACCTGTGATTTTGTTATTATACACTTCCATGTTGCGATGCGCCATAATCAACAAACCCGTTCCCGGAGGCAAAATATGGACGACAATTCCTTCTGGAGAGAAATTTTCGCCGTTGTTGTTCTCTACGATATTATCGTGAACCTTGACATAATCACCATTTGCTTGCGGCAAGTCTGGCATATCAAAAATCATCAAACCGCCAGCGTTGTCCGTTGCTTTATTTTTATACACATCAGCATTGATAGTATTTTCAATTTCGATGCCTGCTACGTTGTTGTGCGCCCAGTTATTACGAACCACTACATTTTTGGATTGACCAACGTAAATACCTGCATCCATGGCATAAGACGCTTCGCAGTCTTCCATTAGTACATTTGAGCAAGTCACAGGATATAATCCATAACCGCCATTCGTTGCCAGTTTTCCGCCTGTCCAAGTGGTTTCCAAATCACGCAAAACTACGCCTTCTGTGTCTTGCACTTTAATCGCATCACCTTTCGGGTCAGCTACCGTAAAGCCTTGCAAAACGATGCCATTAGCATTTTTCACAATCATTCCTTCGCCCCCTTCGACTTGCCCTTTGAACGAAAGAACCGTTTTTTTCTTACCTGCGCCCTTAATCGTTACATTCGGCACATCGTTAAAAGAAAGTGGGCGTTTGAACTCAAAAGTTCCTTCTGGCATGACGATTACATCGCCTTCTTTGGCTTCTATCAGTACTTTTTGAAGGTCTGACACCATGTTGTCCGCAGTCATGGTAATTTCATTTCCTGCGCTTGAGCTGCTTGACTGTTTGCAGCTTGCAAATGCTAATACAATAGCAAAAAGTAAAATAATTTGATTAGTCGTTTTCATGTATAATATTATATTAATTAAGAATTAAAAATTAAGAATTAATAATTCATGAACAGCTACACTAATGCAGGCATTCTTAATTATTCATTCCTAATTCTTAATTATACTAAAACCATTTCAGCGTTGCATCTACCAATTTTTTCACCATATCAGTATATGGCGGCTGCATGGCTTGCACTGCGCTAACTGGCAAATTTTGTTTCAAAACAGCCCTTTCGTTCGAAAATGCTTTGAAGCCGTGTATCCCGTGTGCTTTGCCTATTCCCGAATTGTTCGAGCCACCAAATGGCAAATGTGGGTTGGAATAATGTATCGTGCAATCGTTCACACAAGAGCCGCCGGAGCGTGTATTATCCAAAAAGTATTTAATATTTTTGCGTTTTTTACTAAAAATATAAGCCGCTAATGACTTTGGTAAACTATTGATTTTTGCCAATGCTTCATCTATGTTTGCGTATGAAATCACAGGCAAAACAGGGCCAAAAATCTCTTCTTGCAATACTTGCATATCATCAGAGACGTTCGTTAAAATCGTTGGTTCTAAGTAATCTTCCTCATCTATTTTATGGCCGCCAAATTCCACTTTTGCCCCTTTCGATTTTGCATCTTCTAGGATGGCATTAACTCTTTGGAAGTTTCGCTGATTGACTATTCTAGTATAACTATCGCTCGCTTGTCGGTCGGCTTCGGTTTCTCCGTATAGTTTTTTGATGCTTTGCGCCATGAGGTTACAAAACCTATCCTTATTGGACTCATGCACCAAAACATAGTCGGGCGCAAGGCAAGTTTGCCCACAGTTAGAAAAC
>CALOED010000053.1:0-2677 GCA_942492005.1 uncultured Saprospiraceae bacterium | reverse complement strand
TGTGGATTTTCCAGCTTTATCAAAAGTTACTTTTCGCACCGCATACTTGCTGAGGAGATTGCCTTTTGACGTTCGCCCTTTGATAGCCAAATCCCCAAAATCATAATCGAATTGTTTGATTTTTGCTCTCGAACTCTGCGTTAGAAATACTTTGATAGTCTCCGCTTCTCCGTTCGGATTAGCCGAAAAATACAATAATTTGGAACGCTCACTGCCTTTCGTAATGTCGTATTCTTTATCACGAGTGATGGCATTTACATGAAACCGCTTGATGAAACTTCGCCCCGTAGCACCGTCGAGGTAAGCGGCATTGTAGGTCGTTCGGGTATCGCCTTTCTTCCAAACAGCAACGTACAAGAGGTTTTTGCCCACAAATTGCTTATCGCTAATGCGAGTTACGAGGTATTTTCCATCTTTTCGAAATACAATAATATCATCAATATCCGAACATTCAGAAACAAACTCTACATCGTCGCCTCGCTTCAAGCTATGCCCAATGAATCCTTCTTTGTAATTCACATAGAGTTTCGCATTATTCGCCACTACTTGCGTCGCCTCTATGGTGTCAAAGCTCGTAATGATGGTTTTTCGCTCTCTGCCTTTACTGTATTTTTTTAGCAAATTTTCATAATAAGCGATGGTATAATCCGTCAAGTTGGCTAAGTTCTGAATAACATTCTCCAGCTCATCTTCCAGTGCTTGAATTTGCTCGTCCGCTTTGAAGGTATTAAATTTAGAAATGCGCTTGATTTTGATTTCTGTCAATCGGACAATATCATCTTGCGTAATTTCACGCTTGAAATGCTTCACGTAAGGCTTGAGCCCTGCGTCAATAGTTTCAATGACGGCTTCCCAGGTTTCGCATTGCTCAATATCTCGATAAATGCGCTTTTCGATGAATATTTTTTCGAGGCTCGCAAAATGCCATTTTTCTGCGAGTTCGGCTTTTTGTATTTCCAAATCCCACTTTAAAAGAGCTTTGGTACGGTGCGTGCAGCGTTCCAAAATCTCCTCTACCGTCATGAAGTGCGGCTTATCTTCGATAATCACACAGGCATTGGGCGAGATAGAAACTTCGCAATACGTAAAAGCATACAAAGCATCAATTGTGAGTTGAGGCGAAACATCTCGCCCCAGTTCTATCAGAATTTCTACATCTTTCGCCGTGTTATCTACTACCTTTTTTATTTTGATTTTGCCCTTGTCGTTCGCTTTCAGAATGCTATCAATGAGCGTCGTCGTGGTGACGTTATAAGGCAATTGTCGAATGACTAAGGTTTTTTTATCCAGTTGCTCAATGGTAGAACGGACTCTAATTTTTCCGCCACGTTTTCCGCCATTGTAAGCACTCACATCCACAGAGCCTCCCCCGTCAAAATCAGGGTATAAGGTCACGGATTTGCCTTTTTGAATATCAATAGAAGCCTTGATGAGTTCGTTGAAATTGTGCGGCATTATCTTGGTAGAAAGCCCTACTGCAATCCCTTCTACGCCTTGCGATAGTACCAACGGAAACTTCATCGGTAGCGAAATAGGTTCTTTGTTTCTACCATCGTAAGACAATTGCCATTCTGTGGTTTTTGCATTAAAAGCTATCTCAAGGGCGAATTTGGTCAGCCGAGACTCGATGTATCGAGGCGCAGCCGCACGGTCGCCCGTTCGAGTATCGCCCCAGTTTCCTTGGCAGTCAATCAGTAAATCCTTCTGCCCCAAATTGACCAAAGCATCCCCGATAGCAGCGTCTCCGTGCGGATGATACTTCATGGTTTGCCCAATGACGTTGGCTACTTTATGATAACGCCCATCATCCATTTCTCGCATGGCGTGCAAAATGCGTCGCTGAACGGGCTTCAGTCCGTCTTCTACGCCTGGCACTGCTCGCTCCAAAATTACGTAAGAGGCATAATCCAAAAAATATTCTTGATACATTCCCGAAAGGGTAATGATATGGTCGCCGTTTTGATTCACTATTTCGTTTCGTTCCAAAATTGATATGGTATTGTCGGTTATTTTATATTTTAAAATTGGTGCAAAAATAACTTTT
The DNA here is from genome assembly GCA_942492005.1 of uncultured Saprospiraceae bacterium. Taxonomy (GTDB): domain Bacteria; phylum Bacteroidota; class Bacteroidia; order Chitinophagales; family Saprospiraceae; genus CAKZLL01. The sequence goes on along the minus strand of CALOED010000053.1, from coordinate 633 downwards.
CTCGTTATTTTACAATTTTCAAAAATATGATTTTTTTCAGATATTTAAAAACATTTTGTTTGTCTATAATTTATTTAAAACAAAATATTACAACTTCTAATAAATTTTGAATTACGGATATTTTCAATGTTTTTCTATTTTTATCGTTTATAAATTTATTAGTCATTCAAAGGAAAAAACGGCTCTGTATGAGTTGGGTTGGTTGGAATAATGCAATGAAGGAATATTGGCAGGTAATAGTACTAATAAATGGCTCATTTTTTCAATATTTCAACATTTCATTACTCCTGTTTAACCAATCCAAACCATATTGAACCGAAAAAAATACTTCGTTGCTCTTTTGAATATTATTAATATAATAAAAAACATCCTAATATAATGCGGCATTAAAATGATTGCATTTGAATACGGCATTATACCAAAAAAAATAAACAAACATGAAACATTTATTTATCGGTTTATTGTGTTTTTTTACGATAACGCCTGCTATGGCGCAATCTTCGGCAGTTGGTCTGAAAGGCGGCTTGACGGTGGGTTTACAAAAATGGAACGCACAAAGTAGAGAGCCTCTTTTCCAATACAATGCAGGCTTGGTCTATGAATCCATTAGCAGCGACAAATTTAGTTACCTAT
>CALOED010000052.1:0-7928 GCA_942492005.1 uncultured Saprospiraceae bacterium | reverse complement strand
GAGGCACGGTAGAATATAATAATAAAGAAATTATTTTGAAAGATGTTGGTGTAGAAGTAATGGATGGTAAAATTAGAACATTACCAGCAAATTACGCCTGAAAGGGTGAACTTTACCAGAGGTGGCATATATTGAATGTGATGATATTGATGGGAAACGATTTTTTGAAGAATGAAAATTTCGGACAAAAAGAACTCACCGATAAAAACGTAAAAGGGCGTTTGGATTCTAAAATTTTAATCAATGCTTTTTGGGATGAAGATTTCAACTTTTTGGATGAAAAACTCTATGTCTTAATGGATTTGACGATTAGAGAAGGCGAATTGATTGATTTTAAAATGATGGAAGATTTTTCCAAATTTGTAAAAATCGAAGACCTCAAGCAAATCCGATTCACCGATATGCGCAACCAACTCAGTATCAAAAATAGCGTGCTGACGATTCCTTCTATGTTTCTACAATCCAATGCGCTCAACCTGACTTTGGCAGGAAAATATGGTTTTAATAATGATGTTGATTTCAAATTTAAAATCAATGCGGGGCAGATTATTTCTAGTAAATTCAAACGTTTCAATCCGCTTAGAAATCCTAAAAAAGCCAAAAAGAACGGCTGGTTTAATATCTACGTGGGCATGGAAGGCAACCTCTACGGCAAGCTCAACTTCGATTATACCGATAAAAAAGACGCTAAAGCCGTATTGGATGATAAGTTGAAAGTTGAGTTTCAGGATATTCAAAATATCATCAAAACTAAATTCAAAACCGACGACGTGACCGAGCCGCTCGATTGGGACGATAATGACGACGATGGCGGCGACGATGGAGAATGGGGCGAGTTTTGATGTCGTCCTTTTATTGATTAGACGAACATTTATTGTATTTTTGTGTCTTGTATTAGCGAGGATTATAAAATGGAAAATTCTCTTATTAGAAACACATCTACTCAATGTAGATTTAATATAAGTCAATGGAACAATTAACAAAAAAAGAAGTCGTCATAACCTTAGGATTAGATAAAGATAATGTGCCTGAACAGATGTGGTGGGGTTCGTAGGATGAAGTAGCGGGCAACACGCCAGAGGTAAAAGCCATGTTGTTGGCTTTGTTTGATAAAGACACAAAAGATACTTTGAAGTTGGATTTGTGGACAAAAGATTTTCAAACCAACGAAATGGATAGATTGATGTATCATACGCTTAGAACTTTGGCGGATACTTATTATAAAGCCACTAAAAATCAGACACTAGCCAATCAAATGCAGCAATTTGCGCAATTTTTTGGAGAAGAGACCGAAATTTTAGCCAAAGAGAAATAAGGGAATTTACAAAAAATGACCACAAAAGCGATAATTTGCCTTTGTGGTCATTTTTTTCTTATGTATAACAACTATCTAAAGCACTAGCATTTCCATAGTCATTCAGGAGTCTAATTGCCAATTCGGTAGCTTCCTCTAGCCCTTCTTTTCCGCCAAAACCGATAATTACCATCAAGAAATGTTGTGTATTTTCAGTTATCATGGTTCGAGTAGAATCGCTAGTTGGCGTTCCGAAAAAGCCCAAATCATCTCTAAAAGCAGGCAAAAACTCAATATTCAAATCGCCACGCCCAATCGCATCATAAGGTGTTGCATCGCCAATACCAAACTCAATATCTCCCAAAATCGCCAATTGATTGTAGCCGCCTATCGAAAAGCCCGTGGAAATAGAAACCAAATTTAGCAAATCCACTACATTATTAATATGATACAATCCTTTTCCTTTCACAATCCGGCGCAGCAGTGCTTCGGCTGACAGTCGGTAACGGCTAGGGTCTTTGCCTAATGCCTTGTAAGCCGACCTCGACGCAGCAATAGCAGGTATTTTATTGATTTGGCTTACTTCCGTATGAGTTACAATGCGTTCGCATTCCTCTTTTATTTCGTTAAGCAGCGCATCCGAAGCCGTTTCTATTTTTACATTACAACTAATCGCACTTAATGTAATATTGGGGCATTTAGCTCTCAATGCTTCCGAAATTTGAATTTTTATCATCTTTTTGGTTTGGATAGGTTGTTTGATAATTTCAGCTTTGAAATCAGGTTTTTATTCGCTTATAGGCTTATCCGAAGCCCATTCGCCTTTATATATTTTCACATCCCAGCCCATTTTTTGACACAATTCGGGCAAAGCATCTTCAAATGTTTGAGGCACTGCAACTCGCTCAACTTCCTGATAATTCAATGATTTGAGGAAAGTATTTGCCTCTTCATAATCATGCTTTTGAGTTCTGATAACGTAATTTTCACGAACAAGCTCCGTGATTACTTCATAATCTGCAACATTTACTTTTTTGAGTTTAAAAGCGTCAATAAAAGCGTCCAAAGTTTCGCCATCATTCAATGCTTTTTTGAATATTCGCTGCCCTTGCATGACAAGCCACAGCCTAAAATGACGAAAACCCTCTATCGAATAATTTTGTGTAAGAATACAACTTGCCGCCCAAATTTCATCGGTCGAAGCCTTAGCCATCAGCCACCAAAGCACCCTATCAAACTTCAACACATCCTCCATTTCCAAAGCACTCAAGTCTGCTTCTATCCGCTCAATACGCTCCTCTAGCGTATAAATACTCGGATGCAAAGTTTCTATTATTTTCCAAAAAGTTTGTTCATTCATATCCGTATCATCTTCTTTTTGCAAAAATACAACATTCGTTAGTTATATAATATTCCGATTTCATTTCACTACAATGCAAGTATTCATACCAACGCTTACATGGCCCAAATAGTCGGCTTATATATCAATATGGTCAAAAAATACCACCTTAGCCGTCAAAGCTCTAAATTAAATATGGCTTCTGCCCACATTGGAATGATTTATGTGCATTTTTTATAACATATATAAATTGATTGTCATTTTTATATCATAACAATTTATGTATTTTTATATTCATTAATATTTGAATACCTTACATCTTAATTAACTAAAGACACAATTAATAAGTATGCTATAAACCCACCCTTCAATGAATAATCCAAATTTTTTTGACTATTCATTGAGATAGAACCTGTGAAAAATAATTCTGAACAATCTTTGTAATTTATTGATTGTAAGAAAAAAATTAGTTTTCATTTGTTTCTATAAATTAAGTGCAGTGTTTCAAAAATAAGTTAATCTTTTTTCCAATGGTGGCTTGCCCCATTGTACTTTGGTTTTCAATGTAAACAAGGCAGCAAGCTACCTTGGAGTATATAAATAAACTTTTGAAACACTGTATTAAGTTAGATATGTATTTATTTTGGCAATAAAATCGTCAGTCGTTCTTTTTTTTTATAAAAAATATCAAAACTTGTGCGACAAATACTATCAATTACTTAAAACACAATACACAGCTTTAATAACAAAAACGCACCAAATGGAGAAGCAATTACCACTAATTACTTTGCTTCTTATTTTTTTACTTAGTAGTTGTTCGCAAGAGACCGGTAATCTGGTGAGCAAAAATCGAAAACTCAGTAAGAAAACAAGATTAGCGTTGGTTCAAAAAGAAGCCAACAAAATTTACCATAAGGTTTTGCCATTTCATGAAAGTATGGCAGCCGTTTTAGCGAGGTCGTCATTGGGGATACATCAATGACTATGGCGAACTAACTATCCCGCTCATCTACGATGAAGTAGAATCTTTTTCTGAAGGCATCACTACTGTCCGAAAAGGACGACGATGGGGAGCTATCAACAAAAAAGGTAAAACCATTGCCCTATTTCTCTACGATAGGGTTTTTCAATACAACGAACATACCGCACAAGTTGTAAAAGATGGCAAATGGGGCTTCATTGACAAATCTGGCCATGAAGTGATTCAACCTATTTATCAAGATGCTCGTGCATTTAGTCAAGGTTTGGCAGCCGTCAAAAAAGATGGCAAATATGGCTGCATTGACCAAGAAGGACGAGTCAAAATTCCTTTTGAATACGATAACTTAGGCGTGTTTTACAATAGCGTCTGCCCTGCTGTCAAAAATGGCAAATACGGTTTTATCGGATTGTCGGGCAAAGAAGTGATACCATTTAAATATGACGCAGTTCGAGATTTCAATAATGGAATAGCTACCGTTCAAAAAAATGGAAAATGGGGCGTTATCAATGCTCGCAACGAAATTATCATTCCTTTTATTTATAAGGAATTGGGTAATTTTACAAGGGCTGGCTTGGCTTATGCTCGCAAAAGCGACTTTTTTGGCTACATTGATAAAAATAATAATGAGCAAATCCGATTTGATTTTGATAAAGCCCTCGACTTTGAACATGGATTGGCAATAGTTAAAATGGGAAGAAACTGGGGAGCTGTCAATAGAAGTGGAAAAACCCGTGTTAATTTTATTTATAGCGAAATAGGCACGTTCAACAATGGCGTAGCTTACGCTCGCAAAGATAAAAAATACGGCTATGTGAATGATAAACTAGAGGAAGTCATTCCTTTTGAATATGATTATGCACTTTCATTTGAAAGTGGATTTGCTGTGGTGCAAAAGAAAGGGAAATGGGGCGTTATCAATGAGCGCAATAAAACCGTCATTCCTTTTAAGTATGAAAACATGGGCTACCGATTTGAGAATGGTGTAATTGCCGCTCAACTCAATGGCAAATGGGGCATCATCAACAAAAAAGGCAAAAAAGTAACGGCATTTAAATATACAAATACCATCCGCCCAACTTTCATGAATGGTTATGCGGTTGTGCAAATCAACAAAAAATTCGGTTATATTGATTTTGAAGGCAATGAAGTTGTTCCAACAATATATGACGATGCTGGCGGCTTTTTAGGACGTTTGCCTGCCGAGACGGAAGGCTTTTTCTTGGTTTCTAAAGATGGGAAAATGGGCTGCTTGGATATTCATAATAAAATTGCATTGCCCTTTGAATACGATGTCATTCGTGCGTATAGCGAAGGTTATTTTGCGGTAAAAAAGAATGGTAGATATGGCTTTGTAAATCTTTTTAATGATATAGCCGTTCCGTTTGAATACCAAATAGTAGAAGCATTTCAGTATGGCAAAGCACTTGTTTATAAAGACAATGTATCCGCTTATGTTTTGAAAGATGGATTAGTTGAAAACAATCCTTAACTAGAATCTGGAGCAGCCTCTGAAATTAGATACTTTTTGCCCTTTTTTATCCTAAAATAATCGAAAAGCCCTTTAGTCAAACAAGGATTTGGCTAAAGGGCTTTTCGATTCCAAAATATGCTTTGCAAATAATTGTATCTCTGTATTAGCCTATTATAAACTATATTATTCTAATATTTAAATGACACAATAAATGAGCATTATTAGTGCGAAATAGGGCAAAAAAAAAGGACAAAGAACATATTTTATTTTTTTTAATAAAAAATAAAACAATTCAATGTCACACATTAAAATGCTAAAGCATTGATATGACTACATATCACAATAAATCTAATTTGATTGACTGTCACATCAAATCATACTAGATTTTGCCTGATATAAAAAATAGCCTTATCATTGTATTACAAAGTGCTACAGAAGTAGTTTTTTGTGTTTATTTGTTTGGGTTAGGACACTCTTGCGCTTCGGCGCAAGGGCTTTCCATTTTCTAGGGGGTACTGTTTTGTACTTTTCCCTATATTTTGTTAGCCATTTATAAAATTGCAAATACCTTTCCAATTTTGACTTTCCTGCTACTTTTCAAGAAATCGGCCATTTAAAAATATTCGTTGTCCGTTGTATATCAACTGTTTCAGCCTTTTCAATTATTTGATATATTTATTTAACTAAAATATTACACCGACTTCATCCTTCTGTTTTCAACGGGGCTTATGATATATTTTAACTAGAAACTACTTAAAACCTAGCCTTTCATTCATATTCTTTTCAAAAAAATAGACCTATCTTTGCATCAATTTTTAAATCAAAAAAATAATTTCACTTTAGTCAATTCTTAAATTATTCCTAAAGTGAAAATAACCGCTATCTATGGATTTATCTTCATTAACTGCCGTTTCTCCAATTGACGGGCGTTACCACTCAAAAACTGCGTCGCTTCGTCCTTATTTTTCAGAATACGCACTTATCAAGTATCGAGTACAAGTAGAAATTGAATATTTTATTGCTTTGGTAGAATTGCCGTTGCCTCAATTAGCTGATTTTAATAAAAATCTATTCGCTGATTTAAGAGCGATTTACCAAAACTTCTCTGAGGCTGATGCCAATACCATCAAAGCGACGGAACGCATCACGAACCATGATGTAAAAGCAGTGGAGTATTTTATAAAAGATAAATTCGATGCACTTGACATTAGCGATTACAAGGAATTTATTCATTTTGCGCTCACTTCTCAAGACATCAATAATACGGCTGTGCCTATTTCGATAAAAGAAGCACTTCACGAGGTTTATATCCCGATGATTGAGGAAATATTAGCGCAATTGCGAAAAATAGCGATTGCTTGGAGCGATGTTCCGATTTTAGCACGCACGCACGGGCAGCCCGCCTCTCCTACCCTTTTGGGCAAAGAAATGCACGTATTCGTGGAACGCATCGAAAAACAAATGGAACTACTCCGTTTAGTGCCTCATTCTGCTAAATTTGGCGGCGCAACGGGCAATTTCAATGCTCATTTTGTATCTTACCCCAATGTAGATTGGCGTGTATTTGCAGACAAATTCGTAGAAGAACAATTGGGATTGTCTCGCTCGAAATATACTACTCAAATTGAGCATTATGATAATATGGGCGCATTATTTCACTCGCTTGCTCGCATCAATACGATTTTGATAGACTTTGCTAGAGATGCTTGGAATTATATTTCGGTGGAATATTTCAAACAAAAGGTAGTAGCCAACGAAGTGGGTTCGTCGGCAATGCCACATAAAGTAAACCCGATTGATTTTGAAAATGCCGAAGGAAATTTTGGGATGGCAAATGCTATTTTCAACCATTTAGCTGCAAAATTACCGATTTCAAGGTTGCAACGTGATTTGACGGATAGCACCGTTTCTCGTAATATTGGCGTGCCGTTTGGTCATACGATGATAGGTTTTCAGTCGTTGCTCAAAGGCATGGGCAAGATAGAGTTGAATGAGAATAAACTCAATGAAGATTTGGGGAATAACTGGGCGGTAGTAGCGGAAGCTATTCAAAATATACTCCGTCGAGAAAGCTATCCGAACCCTTACGAAGCACTCAAAGCACTTACAAGAGGGCAAGGAAAAATCACAGAAAAGACGATTAAAGCGTTTATTGAAGACTTGGATATAAGCGAAAACGTCAAGGCAGAATTGAGGCAAATTACGCCTTATAACTATGTTGGAATGCCTTTGTAGGTAGAGAATAAGATATTCAAATATTCAAAAAGATTGATATGAAGCGAATTACACTTCTTTTTAGTATAATGATAGTAACTATGGTAATGGTTACAAGTTGTAGCAAATACGAATATGGTCCAGCTTTTTCTTTTGTTGGAAAAACCAGCCGTCTGACGAATAGTTGGGCGTATGCGGATGTGTATAGAAATGGATTAAACATTACCATCGGTGAGGATAGTTTGGCTCAAATTTATACCAATAGCAGTATCGGTTTTGCTCAAGATGGGCGTTTTTCTTTTATTGATGATTTTAGAGATAGCGTGACCGTGCGAGGCGATGGAAGTTGGGAATTTATAGAAGATGATGAAAAGCTTAAATTGATTTATGATGATTCTGGCGTTGTCAGAACATTAAAAATTACTAGGCTGGAAAGGCGTTTTCTTTGGCTCGAAGAAGTCATTGGCAACAACAATACCTTGATTTTTCAATTGGTATCCAATAATTAAAAAAAAGAGGCGAAATCATTCAATGACTTCGCCTCTTTTCTTTTTCTAACTGACTTTTTTTAAAAAAAAAATCACTGACAACCAATATTTCTCTCCTTAATAACAAACACGTCTTCGTT
>CALOED010000051.1:0-7148 GCA_942492005.1 uncultured Saprospiraceae bacterium | reverse complement strand
TATTAGTTTTAGATTCTGTGTAGAGATTCATTAATCCTCCAGCTTGCTCGAACGCACCCCAAAATATAATGACCATTATAAAGGATAATAATAAGACAACGAATCTATCTCTATCTGCGGCAGAATTAAGATCTTTATAAATCATCATCATCATGCCAGAAATAGCTGATAAGAATACAAATAATAAACCATAAGCCCAACCCATAACAAGCCAGCCATAAGCTGACAAGGCTAATAGAATAAGCGTAATTATCAATTGAGTTTGAGATTTGAATAAATTGCCAAATAACTGAGGAACAGAAACCCCTGGAGAATCGGGGCTTTCTTTTATTAGATTACCTACATTTGTTAGGTATTTTTGTCCCCAAACATAAACTATCAGCCCCAGTACCATTGCGATTCCTGCAAGTCCAAAACCAGCATGCCAACCATATTGTGCAACTACTAAACCTACTATTAAGGTAGCTAAAAGAGAACCAAGGTTGATTCCGATATAGAAAATACTAAAACCTTTATCTCTTCTAATGTCTCCTTTCTTATACAAACCTCCTACCATTGTAGAAATGTTTGGCTTGAGCATTCCTACACCTAGAATGACTAATCCTAAACCAGAATAAAATGCCCATACGGCATCAATAGCAAGTACCCCATGCCCTAAACATAAAATAATTGCACCTACTAAGACCGAACGTTTTTGCCCCAAAAGTTTATCGGCAATCATACCTCCTGGAATAGAAGCTACATAAACAAGCATAGTGTACCAGCCATATAATGCTAAAGCCTCCTTTTCAGTCCATTCTAAGCCTATACCATTCGCATGAGTAGCCGTAGCAGTCATGTATAATACTAATAACGCACGCATCCCGTAATAGGAAAAACGCTCCCACATTTCTGTAAAAAATAAAACATATAGGCCAACAGGATGCCCAAATAGTTCTTTTTGATGTGCCAGTTTCGACATTTCAATTAGGTTTTATTAAAGTTAAGATGACAGGATTTTTTAAAATCTTAAAATCTTAACCTTTTATTTGATTGTAATTCTGATTGTATTAAATAGATAATTTCTGAATATGATAAGAAATAGAAATACTATTTCTAAACTGGCGTGAAAAATAGCATTTTTTTTGTACTTGTAAGGGATACCTTTTGACTAAACTTAACGAATGCCGTAATTTCTCTGTCAAATGAGGGAGTTGGGGATTCATTGCTTCACTGTTTCATGGCACTAACTGCGGTAGCAACAATGAAACAATGAGTCCATGAAACGATGCAGCAATAAATCCTATTCATTCTTCGGAGAATATCTTTTGATTTGGCTTTCTGCATCCATGAGGTGACGTTCTACGATTTCGCCATCTTCATAAAAAATATGCTCATAGCTAGTTTTGCCATCTTTTTCGGAGATATGTATCCACATTCTGACTCGTTGTCCATTTTCATAATCGCCCGTATAATGCTCTTTTGAATTTGCTGTGATTTCGTTAAACTCAAAACCACCAGAAGGGATTCCTTTGATGAACATTCCTCTGCGACGTAAAGTACCATCTGGATAATAAACTTTTGCCAGACCATTCAATTTACCATCTTGTATTTGAATTTCGCCCATTTTGTTGCCGTCTTTGTCATTAATCGTTAGATAATCGAGGCGAGTATCTGCAATTTGGGCTAAAAACTTTTTGGTCGTTTTATAATCGTCGTCCCCTTTTTTGAGTTTATATTCACAAAATCCGATATTATTATTAATAAGGTCGGTGAAGAAAATATAGGTTTTCCCAACTTCGAGATGAAAGGCGCAAGAGGTAATGCAATCCGTATAAACTTTGATTTCTTCTTCGAGTTCGCCTTTATAAACGTCCTCTACTTCGAGTTCATATTCGTATTTATTGTTATCGCCACAGTCGGCCGCAGCTTCTACATCTGCTTTGAAAACATATTTTGAATCCAAAAAATACAAAAGTTTTGCATCATCCATTCTGCATCGGCAAGCCATAGCAGCCGTAATGCCTATAAATAACAAAGAGAACGTAAGAATAGCTTTTTTCATAGTACTTGTTTAGGTAATAGTTAGCAAAGAAAAAGCATGAACCCCAATTTCGGTTCATGCTCCTGCAATTTTAACCATCCTTAATCAAAAAAATGTCTTTCTACTGTAAAAGATTAAGAGTCTTTTTCCTTATTGAGTAATTTTAAGATTTTAGGTAAGAGTTCTGGCAGTTTTCTCAAAGCCGCTTTTTCTTTGTGATGCTTGCGAATAGGCACGGCAGGCGAACCAAAGTAAGCAATGCCGCCTTCTAAAGATTTGGAAACGCCCGACTGAGCAGAAACTACGGATTTTGCGCCGATGGTTAGGCTTTTGGAAACACCGACTTGCCCAAATAGAATTACGCCATCTTCCAGAGTCGTTTTTCCGGCAATGCCCACTTGCGCCGCTAGTAAGCAATTTTTACCGATTACTACGCCATGTCCGATATGGCAATGATTATCTATCTTAGTGCCTTCTCCAATAATCGTATCGCCCGAAACGCCTTTATCTACCGTAGTCAGTGCGCCAATTTCTACATTATTTTCTATAATTACTCGACCGCACGAGTGCCATTTTTCATAACCATTTGGCGTGCCTTTGTAATAAAAAGCATCCGTTCCGATGATTGTCCCCGAATTGATAATCACGTTATCTCCTATAGTTGTGTAAGCATGAAGCACTACATTGGAGCGAATAAGGCAGTTTTTGCCAATCGTCACGTGCGCCCCAATCGTCACATTGGGTTCTATCACCGTGCCTTTTCCTACTTGTGGCGTTGCATTGGAGGTGACGTATTCAAAAGGTTGAAAATATTGGGTAAGCGAGTTGTAAGCCGAAAAAGGATCGTCGCAAATCAAAAGCGTTTTCCCTTCGGGGCATTCTACTTCTTTATTAATAATAATAAAAGAGGCGGCTGACTGAAGCGATTTGGAATAATATTTTTCTACATCCACAAAAGTCAAGTCTCCTTTTTCTACCTTATGAATTTCATTCAGACCCGTTACTAAAGCGTCTTCTATCCCTGAAATTTTGGCATTTATTTGTTCTGCTATTGCTTTTATCCTTACTGGCTTGCTTAGTTTCATTCTCTTTTTTATAAAAAATAACGATTAAAAAATAACGAGCCTTTGGTATTTTACAAACAACAGAATCGCAAGCTACTTTTTAATTTTTAAAATGAATTATCATTGATTAACAAAGAAATACTTTTCTCGCCTTGTACTTCAACTTTGAATATATTTTTTGTAATAAATGACAAAATTATCAATTTTAAATTGCCTTTTAAAAACTCTACCCATTATTTCCTACTCAAATCTGAATTAGTGTGAACTATTTTACAACAATTTTTATACAAGCCAACGAAATTATTAATTTTGCGTCGTCATCTTCAAAAAACAGATATTTCTAACGCTATTCAACTAAAAATCAAACGATTTATGAAAAATACACCTTTAACACAAACGCACATTGACTTAGGTGCTAAGATGGTAGAATTTGCGGGCTACAATATGCCTGTATCTTACAAAGGCATCAAGGATGAACACCAGAAAGTGAGAACGGAAGTGGGCGTTTTTGATGTGTCGCACATGGGCGAATTTATCGTAAGAGGCAAAGAAGCATTGGATTTGGTACAGCGAGTAACTTCCAATAATGTAGCAAAACTAAAAGTGGGCGATGTGCAGTACTCTTGCTTGCCAAATGAAACGGGCGGAATCGTTGATGATTTATTGGTGTATCGTTTGCCCGAAGATATGTCTGGCGAAAGTGAAGAGGCTTTTTTGTTGGTGGTGAATGCTTCCAATATGGAAAAAGATTGGAACTGGATAAAATCGCATAATACGTTTGATGCGAAAATGATAAATATCTCTGACGATACGTCTTTATTTGCGGTACAAGGCCCAAAAGCAACGGAGGTTTTGCAGCCGCTAACGGATATGGACTTGACCAATATGAAATATTACACTTTTGACAAAGGCACTTTTGCTGGTGTCGATAATGTGTTGATTTCGGCTACGGGCTACACGGGTTCTGGTGGTTTTGAGGTTTATATTAGAAATGAAAAAGCCGTTGAAATCTGGAATGCTATCATGGAAGCTGGCCAACCTCACGGTATCGAGCCTATTGGCTTAGGAGCTAGAGATACGTTGCGTTTGGAAATGGGTTTTTGCCTGTACGGTAACGACATCAACGATACAACTTCGCCGCTCGAAGCAGGTTTGGGTTGGATTACAAAAATCAAAAGCGGTGGCGATTTTGTAGGCAAACAATACTTGATTGACCAAAAAACCGCTGGATTGCAACGCAGATTAGTCGGTTTTGAAATGAAAGAACGTGGAATAGCACGTCATGGCTACGAAATAGTAGATGCGGAAGGAAACGTGATAGGCGAAGTAACCTCTGGCACGCAATCTCCTTCGCTCGGCACAGCTATCGGCATGGGATATGTCAAAAAAGAGTTCGCAACGGCTGGTAGCGAGATTTTTATTCAAATTCGTAAAAAACAACTTAAAGCCGAAGTCGCTAAACTTCCTTTTTGGAAAGGATAGGAAATAAGAGCATTGACTAGACAATATTCTGTTTGGTCAGCAATTGCCCATAAGGAATATTTCACTTTTTGCTTCTTTTTAGCTGTAAAAAAAAGAATCGTAACGCTACCTTATATTTTCGCTATCTTTTTTCCTTATCGGGAATGGCTGCTGTTTGGTGTGTGGCGCACACAAAACTACTCAAAACCAGTATATTGCATTTTGCGCCTTACTTTTTATTTTACAATAAGTACAGTGTTTCAAAAATAAGTTAATCTTTTTTCCAATGGTGGCTTGCCCCATTGTACTTTGATTTTCAATGCAAACAAGGCAGCAAGCTACCTTGGAGTATATAAATAAACTTTTGAAACATTGTAATAAGTCTATTTATTTTTATAAAAAAGCCATTGTACTGACAATACAATGGCTTTTTAATTTTTCATTATAAATATAATATTCTAATACTTCAAAAGCGCATTAATCGCCACCTCTACTTTCTCAATATTAGGAATCATCGTCTGTTCCAAAACGGAATTTAAAGGAATAGCAGGCATATTTTCAGCACCAATCGTTCTGACAGGCGCATCCAAATATTCAAAACAATTTTCTTGAATGCGAGCCGCTACACTTTGCGCAAACGTATTATTCACAGGTTCTTCCGTAACCACTAAGCACTTTCCATGACGTTTCACCGCTTCAAAAATTGCTTCTGTATCTAATGGGTAAATGGTTCTTAAATCAATAATTTCAATTTGACCTTTATGAGATTTTGCAGCATTTAATGCCCAATGTACGCCCATTCCGTAGGTGATGACGGCTATTGAATTTTTATTTTCAGCATTTGCCTCTAGTGCCGTTCTAGCTTTTCCGAAAGGAATAACATAATTTTCATCTGGCTCGATAGTCTTAGCGGCATTTGTACCTCGCACTTTTGACCAATACAAACCTTTATGTTCTAAAATAACTACTGGATTTGGGTCGTGATAAGCTGATTTCATTAAGCCTTTTAAATCTGCCCCAGTGCTTGGATAAGCGATTTTGATGCCTCGAATATTTGCCAAAACGCTTTCTACGCTCGAAGAGTGATAAGGCCCACCGCTGCCATAAGCTCCAATTGGAACTCGAATAATACAACTCACAGGCCATTTTCCATTACTCAAATAACAAGAGCGGCTGACTTCTGTAAACAATTGATTCAATCCTGGCCAAATATAATCTGCAAACTGAACTTCAACAATCGGCTTCAATCCAACTGCCGACATTCCAACGGTACTTCCTATAATAAATGCTTCTTGAATCGGCGTATTAAAAACTCTATCATCGCCAAATTGCTGCGCTAAAGTCGCTGCTTCTCGGAAAACACCACCCAATCGACCACCAACATCTTGACCATACAACAAACAATGTTCATCGCTTTCCATCACTTCACGAATGGCAAACAACGCACTATCTACCATGACAGTTGGTTCTTTGTGGCTTGGCGAGCGTTCTCCTTTTTCTTCTGTAATTGGCGTTGGCGCAAAATCGTGGGTAAACAAATCTTCTGGTTTCGGGTCTTCTGCTGTCAGTGCTTTTTCGTAATCCGCTTCAACAACTTTTCGAACTTTATTTTCAATTTTAGTTAAAGAACCTTTATTAATGCCTTCTTTAATGAGTTGCTTTTTGAATAATGGATATGGGTCACGCTTCGATTGTTCTTCTAAATCATCACGATACCATTCTTTTCGAACGCCCGAAGTGTGATGATTCAACAATGGTACTTTAGCGTGTACCAAAAACGGGCGACGCTCTTTTCGCATTAATTCTATGACTTCTTCGATAGTAGAATAACATTCAAAAAAGTCGCTACCATCAATAGTTCTCACTTCAATTCCATGAAAACCTTGAGCATATTCCTGTGGCATCTTGCGCTCGAATTTCTCTAGCATTTGCTGAAATATCCCATTCGTTATCTTGTATTAAATATAAAATGGGCAACTGTTTCAACGCAGCCATTTGAAAGGCTTCTGCTACTTCGCCTTCTGTGATAGAAGCATCGCCCAATGAGCAAACCGCAATTGCGCCTGTTTCGTTTTCAGCTTGTAAGTTTCGTTTTTCTTTGTATTGAATACCCATTGCTACACCCGTAGTTGGAATGGCTTGCATTCCTGTGGCAGAAGATTGATGCGGGATTTTGGGTTTGTCATCATCTCTCAGACTCGGATGCGAATAGTAGGAACGACCACCCGAAAATGGGTCTTCCCGTTTTGCCATCAATTGCAACATCAAATCATAAGGCGACATACCTATGCCTAAAAGCATGGCATCGTCTCGGTAATATGGCGATACAAAATCTTTTGGTGTCAATTGCATACCCAATGCCAATTGAATTGCTTCATGACCACGAGAAGTGGCATGAACGTATTTTGAAACGACTTTGAAATTTTCCTCATAGACTTCCGCCATCGTTTTGGCAGTTGCCATAAGTTCAAATGCTTTTTTTAGAATGTCTTTATTGATATGCGTTTTAGTTTCTATCATTTATCCTTTCTTTTCTTATTCAACACTTAGTTTCGTTTTCTTGTGTTTGTGCAGTTTTTTAACACATAGGCACATAGTTT
>CALOED010000050.1:0-4315 GCA_942492005.1 uncultured Saprospiraceae bacterium | reverse complement strand
ATAAAAAAAGCAAGATCAGATTGATGCCTTTTACCGTGTAACCACGTTTTCTTATTGCTTCCTTAATCTGATCTTCACTAAGTTTCGATCGATCAAACTTTATAACAGTGGTTGAATCTTCGTGGTTGGCCTGCACCATTTCAATTCCTTCGAGTTCTTTTACTCCTTTTGAATTGACATTTCGCAGTAGCAATGCGTAATATGCTGTTAATTACTTGTGCGTTCAGTTACGTATTACTAAGAAAAAATGGGAAATGGGAGAATATGGAAATTCTCGACTCAATAAATATAAAAAAATAGCAGACACGAATAAAGGCTAATAAATACCCATTGCTGGTCGGTTTTACTCATAGTTTTAGTGCAATGATTATTGTAGAATACAATTTTAGAAATACCGTAAATTTTTCTTGAAGTAGTATCGCCGAATACGCCAACTTCAAGCAGGTTGGCGTATTCGGTGAATTGTAAAATCAGGTAATTCAAAAAAATTATTCGATGAGTATTTTACTAACTTTTCGTTGTTGGGCAGAGCGAATAGCTACGAAATAAACGCCCTTAGGAACGTTTAGGCCTATTTCCATTTTCTCAAAATTATTAAAGTTTTCGCTGCTGACCACTTTGCCTGTTATGTCCATTATTTGAATGGAAACATCCGAGTAAGACTTACCTAAATCAATCCAAAATGAAGATTTTGTTGGATTGGGATAGATTTGAATATTATCCTCAAAAGGATTAAAAGTACTTACTTGAAATACGGAATAACAACTTGAAGTATCAATACAACCATTCAATTCTACCTCAACGGCGTAGTTGCCATTTGCAGTTGCAACGAAAGTTTGCCCCGTTGCTCCAGTTACTGCCGCATAGCCATTATCACAATCCAACCAACGATAAGATGCGCCTGTAGCCGTAGCGGTCAGCGTGTTTGTGTTTTGAGTAACGCTAGTATCAGGCGACGGATTGATGGTCAAATTCACGGTAATGGTACTATCGCAGCCCAAATAATTGTTAATCACATCGGTGTAAGTACTCGAAACCGTCCATGTATGTATTCCGCTTGGCGAAATATAGCGGTCACAAGCGGTGGCAGAAAATGAAAGACTACTATTATTGATACTCAAATTGATAGTAATTACACTATCGCAGCCAGCTACACTCGGAATAGTATCAGAGTAAGTTCCCGAAGTTGTCCAAGTATAGTTTCCACTAGGGGAAGTGTAAGTGCTACATTTTGACGGCGCAATTACGGTATTATTGGTGCTGTTGCCTACCGTCAAATAAATGCCAATGATGCTATCGCAACCACTTACACTACCTGCTACAAGCGTATCGTAGTAAGTGCCAGTAGCAGATAAGACGTTTCCTTTAGGAGAAGTGTAAGTTCCGTCGCAAACACTCGTGGTAATACTCGAAAAAGCATTTTTTGAATAGGCCACGAAATTAGAAGTCGCGCCATTCATTGCAAAATTATTCAATACGCCATTGATATTGCCTTTGCTATCCAAAACCGTAGTCATGGTAGAGTTATTGCCGCCCGCAGTACCTTGATTAAATTCATAACACAACTCCAATCCGCTTGCTGTCAAATCCATCGAACAGGCATTATAGATAGCGGATACTTCGCTGGCAGAGAGGCTTTTGGACCAAAGGGTTACATCGTCCATCTGACCGTTGAGGTAGAAATTGGTCGTCTGAAAAGGTAAATTGCCAATATAAAAAGGCTCCGCCGAAGAGGTAATATTACCCGAAGCAGACTGTGTTCCTACGCTTACGCCATTGTGATACAAGGTGAGTGTAGAACCGTTATAAGTCATTGCAAAATGATTCCAAGCACTCGGCACTAAACTTGAAAAAACTATATCATAGTTGGTCCCTGAACTGTTTCTGAATCGAGCTTCTACCGATGTGGTACTGAGATGTAGGATGTAAAAATCGGCATTGGTGTTGTTCCGAAAACCTGCGAAACCATCAAAGTTAGGGTAGTTTGGCGAAGGATTCGTTGGGTACACCCAAAATGAAATGGATAGATTACTGTTGGAAATAAGGCTAGAAGCATTGGATACGGATATAAAATCATTTATACCATCGAAATGAATAGAATTTTGTGCATTAGCTTGGAATGAACAACATAAAATAATAGCCAGAAAGTAGAATTTTTTCATTGGTTTACATTTTAGTTTTTGTTGAATTGATATGAAAAGATACAGGCTATCTTTTGAACTGCCAAATCAATGTGTATAAATGACAATTTCGAGCATTTTTTAATCAAAAAAAAATTTCAATGAAAGGCTAACTAGATAGATGAAAAGTAAAAAGTGTTATTCTTCCCTTGATTCGTGTATTTATCGGAGTAGAAAAAAACACGACCTTTACCGAATAAAATAAAATCAAATAAAAAAAATGGCATTTAATATAAATGACGTTCCTTCTCAAAAAGGAAGAATTGCTGTGGTAACGGGCGCAAACACAGGCTTAGGCTACGAAACAGCATTGGCATTGGCAGAAAAAGAAGCTACCGTCGTGATGGCTTGCCGCAATGTAACGAAGGCAGAAGCTGCCAAGCAAAAAATCTTAAAACAAGTTCCAAATGCTACTATTGATATTTTAGAAATCGATTTGAGCAAATTGGCATCCGTTCGAGTAGCAGCGAAAAACTATAAAGCCAAATATAATCAATTGGATTTGCTGATAAATAACGCTGGCGTGATGATGCCGCCTTATCAAAAAACCGAAGATGGCTTTGAATTGCAAATGGGCGCAAATTATTTCGGACATTTTTTATTGACAGGACTGCTGTTGGATACCATCGAAAAAACGCCAAAATCTAGAATTGTCACCTTGAGCAGTTTGGCGCATCGCAATGGAGAAATTCATTTTGATGATATGCACTTTGAGAATAAATATGACAAAGTGAAGGCTTACGCTCAATCTAAGTTGGCGTGTTTGATGTTTACTTACGAACTAGAGCGAAGGTTGCGAAAAGGCAATTATCAAACTATTTCTGTGGCATCGCATCCAGGCATTTCAGACACGGAATTGAGTCGTCATTTTTCTAAAATATTATTATTCATACTCAAACCTATCATTGCGCCATTTATGATACAATCTGCCAAAGCAGGAGCAGAGCCAACGGTTTACGCAGCTTTGGGCGATGATATTGAAGGCGGCGACTATACTGGCCCTAGTGGGAGAGGGGAGTATAAAGGCAAAGCAACGAAGGTAGAAGGAAGACCTTCTGCCAAAGATGAAGCAACGGCTAAACGTTTATGGGAAGTTTCTGAAAAACTGACAGAAATCCAATATTTATAATTGCTGGAGGTCAGTTCAGCAATTCTCGATAAGGAAAAAAGATAGCAAAAATATAAAGGTAGCATTACGATTCTTCTTTTTCCAGCTAAAAAGAAGCAAAAAGCCGTCGAAGCCGCCTTTGCTCATTGTTTTTTGCTATTCGCTGAACTGCGAGGCGCAGTTAGGCGATTTTCGGATTCTCCGAAAAACAGCACAAAAAAATGGCGACGGCTATTTTCGACAATTTTTAAGAAAAAGTACTAACGGTGATAATTTTTAATTTTAATATTTAAAACCATACAGATTTTGGGCTTGTCCAAAAAAAACTGTATGGTTTTAAGATTTTAATATCTTGCTTAACCCGATGGCCCTATTCCCAAATAGGCATCGGGTTTTGCATTTTTTAAACTTTCTTTCCTTCCAAAAGTCTAACCGCTATTCGATTATTTGCCGTATTTTATTAGTCGGCTACTATTGTTGTAAAAAAAAACGAACTATGAATAACATCCAATCAAAAAAACTTCAACACCTGTATTGGCGTGCAGGATTTGGGCTTTCGCCAAAGGAATTACAAAAAAAAGCGGATAATTCTATTCAAAGAGAAGTAGAGCAACTCATCAAAAAAGGCAAAAAGAACGACGATATGCCCAACGTCGCAATGCCTTTCAAAACTCGCCAAGAGTTGAAATCAATGAGCAAAGATGAGCGCAAAAAGCTAAAGATGAAGTCTCGTCAGGCTGTCGGAGACATCAATGCTAACTGGGTGCAATTGATGGCAAAAACGAACAATCCTTTGCTAGAGCGAATGTCGCTTTTTTGGCATGACCATTTTGCTTGTCGCACTCTTGCGCCTCATTTGGTGGTGAATTATATGAGCGGTATTCGAGAACACGCTCTAGGCAATTTTCGAGATTTGTTGCTTGCCGTTTCTAAGTCGCCTGCCATGATTCGCTATTTGAATAATCAGCAAAATGTGAAGAAAAAACCAAACGAAAACTTTGCACGAGAAGTGATGGAACTCTTCACC
>CALOED010000049.1:0-6459 GCA_942492005.1 uncultured Saprospiraceae bacterium | reverse complement strand
GCTCCTCCTGTAACGCCTCAGAAAACGCTACTACACGGTGAATCCTAACCACCAAAAACAGTAATGTCTTTTGATAAGAGCAATACTAAATTTAACATTTTGGTGCGAAGGAGAAAATCGTAAAACATGCTTTTCAAATTCAAAACACGAGTAAAGAGCCTTTGAAGACTATCTCCAATGCAAAGGGAGTCTTGTGGTTGTACTGTGCCTAAATGGGCAAGAGGCCTATCTGTCCGGGTCACCACAAGCAAGATCATGACGAATTTAACTCAGCAAGAAAACGAGTAAGCGTAATCAGCAATTGCAGCCGCTTCGATAACACTCCTCCAGACGATTATCAGAGTGACAGGTACTGTGACTCTAAAGCAGGTGGCGCAGCAGGTAACGACGCTTCTCCTATTCAAATCAATCCTGGCGGTGGCAAATAAGTCGCTGTTGGTATTTTGAATATATTTTTATAAAAAAAGTCTTTGCAAGCAATTGCAAAGACTTTTTTTATTTTGTATAGTAGTATGATTAATACTTTAAACTTTACCTCTAAACGGAAACTCTTGCCCGTATTCGCCAAATTCTTCTTTTAGTGCTTCTTGCGTCAAGCCAACATGGCCATAAAAAACGCCATCTCTTAACCTTTCCTTATTCGATTCAAATAGCGCATTTCCATTTATCAATATTTCAGATTGAATTTCAATTACTCGTTGCTTATCGGCTGCCAGTATTTTTTCTCTATGTTTTTCTAATAAAAAACGCAGTTCGTCCGAAAAGAAAAGTTTGAATTTCTTCAAATCTCGCAACAGTTTCCCATAAGGTTCTACCTCTTTCTTATTAGAAAGCGGCAAATACTCATTGAGTATTTTTTCTATTACTTCTATATTAATCACCTCTTCCATCAATGTAGTTAGGTATTTTATTCAAATTTAATGATTAAAAAAGTCCATTGAAAAGTTAAACCAGCATCCTTTTCATTTATTGAAATTATCAAAAACTCCCCAAACCAGCAAACTATCCGCATTCTAATAACGAAGCAACGTCTAAAAAACAATGCAAAACCCTTTTAAATAGTAGAAGTTTGGCAACTATTCAGCAAGCTGAATAAGAAAGAGAAACACAAATAGCGCAGCCTTCGGTCGCAGATAATCGCAGATTGTCTTGTGTCATCTACGCCTGTCTGTGGTTTGTGTAAATAAAATTTATCGTGCTGAATAGTTACGAAATTCGTATCATTGCACAAGAAATAAATTACTGCTTGACCGATAATTAAGCCATAAAATAGCACAATGCTGGCATGAGTTATACTATAAAATTACCACAATTCGAAGGGCCATTCGATTTATTGCTTTTCTTTATAGAAAGAGATGAATTAGATATTTATAATATACCGATAGCCAAAATCACACAGGATTTTTTGGACTACATCCATCAGTTGAAAGAACTCAATATTGATGTAGCCAGCGAATTTATATTAGTCGCTTCTACCCTTATGCGCATCAAATCCAAAATGCTATTGCCTAGAAAGGAGCTCGATGAAATGGGTAACGAAATAGACCCTCGGGACGAACTCGTGCAACGATTAGTGGAATACAAACGCTACAAAAGCGTGATAGAAGACCTCAAAAAACTGGAAGAAGATAGGCAAACCAAAAGCATAAGAGGCAACGTCAGTAAAGAACTCAAACAACTTGCCAACAAGGCATTAATCGACTCCGAATGGGAAACCCTCTCCCTTTTTAAGCTCCTCCAGACTTTTGATAAAATGCTCAAACGCATGGAAGATGCCAACAAACAAACAAAACATACCGTCATTCGGTATGAATATACCGTCCGAGAGGAACAAGAACATTTACTGAATATAGTCAGAAATACTTCAAGAGCGAGTTTTGAAGCCGCTTTTGAGGGTTGTGAAAATAAAATTCACGCTATATTTAGGTTTTTGGCTTTGCTCGAATTAATACAACTCAATCATTTATCCTTGCTGAGTGGAGAAGGCACTAATAATTTTTGGCTCGAAGCCATAGCAGACTAATCCTTATCATTCGCCTCGCCGCCTTCTGGACCATAAAAAAACACCCATGTCATAAAATCAGGCGTAAATGTCTCAAAACGGTGTTCAATGCCCGCAGGTACAAATATTACATCGCCCGTTTTGTATTCGCTGCGTTCGCCATCATAGTAAAAAACACCGCTTCCCGACACGACCACATATACTTCGTCTCTTGTGTGCGGCTGCTGTTTATCTATTTTATCAGGCTGATAAAGTTCTACATATAAAGTACCATGTCGGAAAACATCCGTAAATTCGGAAGCAGAAGCAGCTAGTTTTTCTTTCGCTGCCGATAGTGGAATATGAAATTGCATAATAATCGTTTTTGATGATATAAATATAACGTTTCAAAAATGGGAATAGAAACAAGGTTTTATTTTTCTATTCGCTTCACAGAATCATGAAAACAATGGCAAAAAAACAAGAAAGTTACGAAATGGTCTATGCTGAAAATAGGCAAGCCTTTAGGAATTGGCTTCGCCAAAATTATCAGCAAAAGGAATCAATATGGTTGGTGTTTTATAAAATAAAAAGTGGAAAGCCCTCTATTTCTTACCATGAAGCAGTGGAAGAAGCCTTGTGTTTTGGTTGGATAGATAGCAAAATCAACGGAATGGACGAGGAGCGATACAAACAGATTTTTTCGCCTCGAAAACCCAAAAGCCCATGGTCTCGTACCAATAAGCAACGTTTAGAAAAACTCTTTCGAGAAAATAAAATGACCGAAGCTGGAATTGCAGCAGTAGAGGTAGCCAAACAAAATGGCTATTGGGAAATACTGGATGATGTTGAAAATTTGATAATGCCTAATGATTTGCAATTAGCCTTTAGCGAAAATGAAACTGCGCAGAAATACTACGAAACATTTAGCGCATCTGCTAAAAAAGCCATCCTTTGGTGGATAAAATCAGCAAAACGCTCAGA
Source organism: uncultured Saprospiraceae bacterium (assembly GCA_942492005.1). Lineage (GTDB taxonomy): Bacteria > Bacteroidota > Bacteroidia > Chitinophagales > Saprospiraceae > CAKZLL01. The sequence goes on along the minus strand of CALOED010000049.1, from coordinate 3,494 downwards.
AACAAGAAGCAATCGAATAACTAAAACCGTAGAACTCGCCGCTAAGAATATAAGTGCAAAGCCTTAAACCTTAGATATAAAATGGGAGCAAGTCCCAAAATCTAATTAATTTTCCCAAAAATAGACTAATCCTGTATTTAGAAACACCTAACTTCCTCTGTGCTATCTTGTCCGTCTTGAAATTTTATTTCGTATAAATTATTTTAATAAAATATAAATTCAAAATCAATACGTTTTTAATTCCAAAACAAAATATAACTAAGATACATCTAATTATTTAAAATATTAAAAAAATAATTGGCACATCTTTTTCATATAGAATAGTATCAATAATTACGAAACATTAAAAAAACTGTTCAAATGAAAAAGTCAATCTTCAATTTCGCTATCGCTATCATTTTAGTATTTCCTGTACAATTGGCAATGGCAAATAACGGAACATCTGGAGAGGATAGCACTATCATGTTTACTGCAACTCAATCAGAAGTGAAAGTAAACGCTGGTGCATTTGGCGAAGTCATTGGAGCAGAAAAAGGAACACGTGTAGCAGTAGATTACAATTCACCAGAATACATTAGAAGACCAAAAGCATTGGCTAATGACTTTACGGGTTACAAAATTGAACTAATGACTGTGTTCAATCAGCCTTTGGCTTTGAATGATGAATTGTTTCAGCAGTTTGGCGGAATTGCTATCGAGCAACGCACTGACAATAGCTTCACTTACCTTTTGGGTGGTAATTTTGAAAATAAAAAAGCAGCAGACCAGTTTTTGACACAAATCGTTCAAGCAAAATATCCTAATGCAAAAACTGTTAAATACAAAAACGGACAACAAGTAAAATGTAAGTAATTGATAAAGAGTATATAAACAAACAAAGAAAAGAGAGTAAAGTAGATTTTTTTGTAAGTAAACAAAGTATTAAAAGTAGAATTAGATTTAAACAAACAATTTTAAATGATTTTGAATTTTAAGAGCAATCCGGACAGGTTGCTCTTTTTTGATTCTTACTGCTTCTACAAAAAATCGGGCGTGTTCAAAAAAAAAATTCTGACAACTTTAACTAGCTAACTAACTGATTTTTAGAATGAGCATCTGTAAACGTATTTTTCTTTGAATGGTCTCTAAAAATCGTTTAGTTTTGCAAAAAAAATAAACCATGACTATTCAACAATTAGCAGAAAAGATAGACAAGGCAGCGCATCAAGCGCAAGCAGTAGAGCAATTGAGCAAATCGCATCAGTTTGATGTGGATGAATCTTATGCCATTCAGAAAGCATCCTTAGAACGCAGATACGACAGGGGAGAGCAATTTATTGGCGTAAAAATGGGCTTTACGAGCAAAGCAAAAATGGAACAAATGGGTGTTCACGACCTTATTTGGGGACGTTTGACAGACAAAATGCGCATCGAAAAAGGTGGCGAAACGGCATTCAGCCAATACATTCACCCTAGAGCAGAGCCTGAAATTTGTTTTCGAGTGAGCAAAAGAATTGACCATGCTATCAGTTTAGAAGACGTAAAAGATTATATCGACGGCGTGGCAGCCGCTATTGAAATTATAGACTCTCGCTATCAAAATTTTAAATTCTCGTTAGAAGACGTTATTGCTGACAACTGTTCTTCGGCGGGTCTCGTCATAGGCGATTGGCACAGTACCGATATTCCTTTAGACGATTTAAATATCCAGTTAATCATCGAAGGCGAAGTAGTACAAAGCGGCTCTTCGGCTGCGATACTAGGCAACCCGTGGGAATCCGTAGTAGCCGCAGCACGCTTAGGCGAGCAGTACGGGCAAGTGCTTGAAGCTGGCGATGTAATCATGGCAGGCGCAGCTACTTCGGCTGTTTATCTAAAAAAAGGACAAACCATTTCTACTTCCGTTGAGCAACTTGGCGAAATCGGTTTTCGCATTATTTAGTTTATCATTATCCTTTTTATTGGCTCTTTGACTACTCTCACAAGGTTTATCCGAGTAATAGTCAAAGAGCCTTATCATTAAGTTTTCGCTCGAGCTGTAAAGCAACGGCAATGATAATTTTACACCAGAATTATGAATATCAAAGACGGAGGCGGAGGTATTTAACTAAACACCCCAACAACGACGTATTTTTCCAACTCGATATTTCCAGTAATAATATAGTCGCCCGAGCGTATCCATGCGTGTCCTTCCAATCCTTTTTTTCTTCTTTCATCATACCTATATATATGGTAGAAGGAATTTTTCTACGTCGGAGCATGAGTTTAGCCGTTACCGCCTTTTCATAGCAGACCGTTTTCCAAAAAGCCACTTTTGCCGCTCTATTAATTGCTTTACTTATTTTTCGGTAATGTTGCCGCTCCTCCATACTCAATTCCTCTATTGACGTTTCTACTTGTGGTTTTCCCAAATATTTCATCAATCGCTGGAAAGAGTAAAAGCGAATCGCTATGCGAGCAAAGGCAATCAAGACCAACGCTTCAAAGAAAAGCCTTCGCTCCAATCCTGCAATTTTGAAAAATGAAATGAGCTTCATAGCAATCAATATCTCCTTGTTATCTAAAAAAGGCACTTAGTGAAAGAGGAAAGTCAAAGCCAAAGTGACTACTCTCCTATTTTTAGCATATTTTCTTTTCTCAAATCATTCAAATAAGTCAGCGTAGCCATTTGGCAAGTTGATTTATCCACTTCGTACTCTGCCATCAATTGAGCGCAAATATCCGCTACCGATGTAGGTTGAGCGATAATTTTCCAAATACTGCTACCCACTTCGTTCAATCCTAAATAATCCCCCGAAGTCATATCCATCATGACGGTTTCGTTACCCATTTCGCCGCCCATCAAATTTGTATCTTGACGAGATACAACACTATCCATAGTCAATTTTTTCATATTAATATTTTTATAAAAACAACTATTTAAGCACTCTAGAAACTTGAATACTATTACTTTATAAAAAACCCTATCCACGAACGCTTATAAAAGATAGACGGGTTTTATAAATAAAGTCTAATACAATCGTTAGATTTGAAGTCAAAATTAACGAAAAAATCTTACTCAAAATGAAATACATTTTATCAATATTGTGTTTTGCGCTACTATTAGCAAGTTGTGGCGGAAATTCTGAAACCGAAAACTACAAAAAAGACTTGCCTAGTGCCAATGATTCTGTGGAAATAAAGCAGGAAGACGCACCGCAAAAGGTAGCTGCTGATGATTTTCCAAAACTCTTGCCCGTCAATCAAATCAATGAAAACGCCAGCCTCAAACGAGCGGTAGATAATTTTAAGAAAACGGTGGAAGCAAAAGATGTAACAGGCTTAATGTCTTATTTGGATAAAGATATTCAAGTGAGTTTTGGTGCTGATAATGGCCATGCTAGCTTTCGGGAATTTTGGGATTTGAACTCTACCCAAACCCAAAACTCTACCGTTTGGCAAGAGCTCAAAAATGTATTGGAACTAGGCGGTACGTTTTCAGACAAAAATAATTTTACTTTCCCGTATTTATTCAC
>CALOED010000048.1:0-8607 GCA_942492005.1 uncultured Saprospiraceae bacterium | reverse complement strand
AATTTAGTACAATATCATGAATATGTCAATCAGGCGGAGTTAAACATCTGCGATAGTTCTTATTACAAAGCACTTCAATTGTATAAAAAGGCATTTAAACTTAAAAAACATCCATTTCTAAAAGATTACTACAAAGCTTTTTTCTGTGCTACCATTTTAAACAAAAAGCGATTACAAAAACGATATTATAAAGCCATTATCCGAAAAGGATTTAAAAAGAAATATTTAAAAATAAATGCGCTTTATGTGATGTCAGAAGAAGAATGGGATAAATTAAGCCAAATTAAAGTCTTTCCTAGTATTGATACTACTTATAATAACCAACTAGCAATATTGATTAAAAAAGACCAAGCTATTAGACGTTGGTCAATGAAGAAAAACCCTGATGACCATTATAGTCACAATGGTGATACCATTAATTATATTGATTCTTTAAATCTTGTTGAGCTTGAAAGGCTAGTCAATATTTATGGTTTCCCAACAGAAGAGTTAGTAGGAACAAGGAATCAAAGCGTTCACCTTTTTACTCTGATTTTATGGCACAATCAGCAGTGGAATCGTACTTGGACAACTTCTATACTCAAAGATGCCGTACTTTCTGGCAAGTTTCACCCACAAGACTATGCTTATCAGTATGATTATATGGTTCAAAATCATTGGCACAAAGAACAAAACAAAAAGGTATATGATATGGATAGATTCTGTATGCCTTTGGTTTTTGAAATTGGAGGAAAGCTATGTTTTGAATATTTTAAAGATGAAGAAAAACTAAATGCTTTTAGAAAAAGCATGATGATGAATAGTCTTGATGATGATAGAACCAAAATTCAATTCAAAGAAAATATTAAACAGCAAGGGCAAAAAACGCCATTTTATTTCTTTTTATCTGCTATGGTTGTTAGCATAGATGGGGATGAAAAAATGAATAATGAAATCATTAAAGCCATTGAAGCAACGCATAAATACAAAAGGAATTAAGAGGTAAATTTTATTGAACAATCTCTTTTAAAACAACAAGTCAGTTCTAATATTTTTTAGAACTGACTTGATTATAAATCACTTAATTCCTTTTTCAAGTACAGATTTTATCCCACTCAATCCATCAACAAAAGCACTCAACTGACCCAAAACTTGAACCATCGGGTCGCTGCCGTTCATACCTTTCAAGAGTTTATTTTTATTAAAAGAAGTCTTAATTGCTTCCCAACGGGCTTTATCATCGTCATTCATCCAGCCATTGATGGCTTTGAATTTCAACAAATTAGCTTCCGTTCCAGTCGTCAAAGTCTGTGCTTCGCCAATATAATGCGACATTAAAAGCGTTTGCAATTCTTGGTCATTCATAATCGGAACAACCTTTTCCGCCAACTTATTCATATTGCGATACGAACCTTGCATTAAGAAAGGCGGTTCGGTGCGATACTCATCCGCTTGTGCTGCCGAAGCGATATATTCCATATTCACACGGAAAATCACATCTCGAATCTCTAACATTTTTTTCATCACATTAACATATTCGGCCAACTCTTCTCCAGCGTGATTCGCTTCAAAATCCAAACCTTCACGACTATCCGTTTCAGCGTATTTGATAATGCTATAAACGTCTTTCATACTCTTAGTCGCCAACTTCTGCAAGACAGGATTGGAAGTTAAAGAGTTTTCGATGTATGACATCGCAAAGACTTCTTTCGTATCGCCAATAATATCACCTAAATTGTAAATATCAGCACGATTCGCCAACATATCTGGCACTTGAAATTTCTCCCCACTTTCAGTATAAGGATTTCCTGCCATGACCACGCAGACTTTTTTGCCACGCAAATCATAAGTTTTGGTTTCGCCCTTATAAACGCCTTCAATCTTACGTTGTCCATCGGTCAATGAGATGAATTTCTGTAAAAATTCTGGGTGGCAATGCTGAATATCATCCAAATACAACATAATATTATCGCCCATTTCCAATGCCAAATTCAACTTCTGTAATTCTTGACGAGCAGCAGCATTTTTGGCTTCTGATGGGTCGAGCGAAGTCACTTGATGTCCGATAGCTGCCCCGTTGATTTTCATAAAAATCAAACCTAAACGACTCGCAATGTATTCCATCAAAGTCGTTTTACCATACCCTGGAGGTGAAATCAATAGTAACATTCCCATTCGGTCGGTGCGGGTATTTTCGCCAACTGTTCCGATTTGCTTTGCCAAATTATCACCGAAAATCGGTAAATACACTTGGTCAATCAACTTGTTACGAACAAAAGAAGACAAGACTCTCGGCTTAAATTCTTCCAATCTCAAGTCTTTTCTGAATTGCGTATTCAATGATTTTTTGGATTCGTTGAACTGATTGAACATTGGCACAACTGTGTTTTCATATTGCTCCATTTTGGTCATAAAATGATTGTAATCCAAGCGATATTTACCATTTTCAATCACAGCGTGAGAACCGTGTAAACCTTTAACGGTCACTTTAGTCGAAACTTCTACCACTCGATTTCTATCGTAATTTTCTAATAATAAAATCGTCGCTATTTCGTCTAAATATTCTGAATCGGAAATGTCAGAAATTTCCTTCATTGAAATAAACGCCTGCAACCACTTTTTAATCAATTGATATTGACCAATAGGCTGGCTTTTTAAAGCTTTTACAGAATTTTCAAAAGTCGTTTTTCCTTTTTTACTTTTCAAAAACTGTAAAAACTGCTCATGTAATTCTGCCGCTTCTTTACTAATGATAAAATCATCGCCTCTTGTCCATTCATAAAATAAATAACTCGCCACTTGAGAAACAGCGATATTTTTAAATATTTTCATGACATCTGACGACTCGATATGCAATTCCAATAAGCCTAATAAATAATCAAATTCTTGGGAATCTGGAAAGAATTGCAAGACCGAACCTGCCGATTTTAATTGATGATGCAAATCTTCTTTATCACTTTGTGGAATGAATTTTTGCCAAAACAACTGCGCACAAGCACGGTCAATCGAAGGATAACGCAATAAATCGATGTTGTCCGATAATGCAATAATTTCAGTTAAAATCGCTGCCGCATCTTCATCGTGAATACCTTTGGTATAGCCTTCGTGATAGCGATTCGCTGCGAAAGTTCGGATTTGGTCTAAGGTATCGGATACTTCAAAAGTATCTGATACCTTTAAAAGATTTTTATAAAATATATAAGCCAAATATTCGCCACGATATACCTCTTCATTCTCCGAAATCAAAGTCTGTTCCCAAACTCGTTTCGTTTGATTGAAATCTTCATCAACGACTTGCTCAAAGAAATTCGTGCCTGTCAAGTGGAAAAACATATTTCCACTACGATTAACCATCGTCAAATCCAAAGGCTGCGTATTGACAGAAAAATTGTGTTTACCAAATCGAATGATATTTTTACCATCGACAAATAAATCTTTCTTATCTCGCAACTGACGAATAGCATCTTCTTTCAAGGTTTTTAATTGACTTTGAATGTCATCCGCTTTCACGTTGTCATTCAAATTATTCAACTGCGAAATGATGTCTCGCACCTTGTCAATCATCAAATCCGAAGCGAAGAAACCATTGATTTCATTGACTTCTTGGAAGTTGGACACTCGATTTTTTACACCATTCAAAATACGTTCGGCAGCCGATTGAAGCGAAGCCGCACGACGATTTTGAGCCTCGATTAAGTTGAGTTTTCGAGTTTCAAAAGCATTATAAATCTCTTCACGCTTTTCGGTGATTTGACCAATAAATTCATCGAATTCCACAAATTTACCTTCCAGTTCTTCAAGCTGAACCATCAATTTTGTCAAATAATCATCACACTTATCTGGCGTATCCGAAATGTCAAGATAGTTGATAATGCTTTGGTCAGTCAACTTGAGTTGAGCGGCAAACTCCGCCACTGCTTCTTGACTCATCAATGATTTCTGACGGCGTTTGAGCGCCGCTTTGATTTGATTGAGCAAAGTATAAATCTCCGAAATATTGTCAATAATGCGAGTTGTTTGAGTCGCATCTTCGATTTTTAAATTCGAGACAATCTCAATCATTAACTTCAAATCTTCACCGATTTGGTCAATGCGTTTGCCCAACTCAACCGCTTGAACGCCTGTTTGAACGGTTTCGATTTCGCCACGAGCCGTTTCTACTCGCTCAATGTATGGCGTTAAAGCATTATCATCCAACAAAAACTCAACACAGCCTTGTGATAATTCATTGGTGTTTTCAATGGCTTGCACTTCCAATTTTTCTATCAAACCCAAATCGGTATATCGCAAATCTCGCAACGAAATAATCTCGCCACGCAAGACTCGCAATTCCGACAAGGCATCGACAAACTCATTGATAACATCAAAAGAAGTGCGTTTTACTCGATTGAATAATTCTTCCGCTTTGGTGCGAACTCGATTAATTTCTTCTGCCGTGTTTTTCTTGATGCGTTGAACTTTCTCAAATTCCTCAATCGCAGCATTGGCAGACGCACGAATTTCGCCCAAAGGTTCATGCAATTTGAAACCGTCTTTTTTATCAATCCAATAATATGAATCAACAATGTCACCCGTCTTTTTGGACAAATCCAAATACAAACCAGCAAATGTATCTTCCTTATTCAATAAGGTCAACACCTCGTAGCATTCCGCCATCGCTCGGACAATATCCTTATTTCCAACTTTATATAAATAACTATCCGTGTGCGCCGATGGAATAAAATCGCCCATAACATAAGGCGTTTGCCAAATCTGAACAACATGATGTTTGGTCGGCTCGTCTTCCGCTCTGAAATAACACAATTCGCCATCAGGAAACAAGGTAAATCCATGACACAAAATCGGCGTAGCGACTTGCTGCTCAATTACATTATACGACATCAAAACATAACGCCCGTGTTCTTTTGAGTAGAAAACATACAAATGGTCTTCGCCATTCGGGGAAGCGATGCGACGCTCAAAATGTTTGCCTCGGCGATTGACATCAAAAATCTTAAACTCGCCCGTTTGTAAATAATAACCATTGGCGAAAATTAAACCGTGATTGTCAGGCAACAACACGCCAGAATCGCCCAATGCGTCTATTCGCTGAACTTCTTGCGTTTTTTCATTGAAAATAAAATAACGCGGCTCTTCAAGGTAAGGACGAATTTTTAAGGCAATCAAATTACCCAAATCGGCATAGAAAAACTCTGCATCATCCAACGTTTGGTCAGCGTGCAACACATCTTCTCGATAAATTCCAAAGCCATCATCGGTGTTGTCTTCTACTTTAATCGTCAAATCTCCGCCCACCGTTTCCACAAAAACTCTATCCAAAATCGAAATGTGCGGATGCTGCCCCATGCGGTGCATATCTCGATGCGCCCGTTTCCAATCAAACTCAAATTGCTCTGGAAATCGATATTCATGGTCGCTTCGATTATCGACATAAACCAACGTTTCGTCCTTTATCAACCACTTAAAAGTCTTGATATCCGACACGTTCTTGCTGACTTGAAACACCATATACAAGTAGCTGCCAATCACCGCAAACTTGGAAAACGTCGTATTTTTATAATAGCGATACAAGTTATGGAAGTCGGTTTCAAACTTTTCATCTTTCAAAAACTCCGATGAAGTCTGATGAAATCCGTTTTCCCGAAATTCATAAATGCTAAATACATCCGCCAACTTAATGCCCGAACGCAGCCCAATATGGACGTTGTAACCAAAAATACAGGTATTGCCAATCGCCACCATATCCCTAGCGATGCAATTGTTGGAAGTCGAAATGCGGTCATTGGAAATCAATTTTGTCTCAATGGCTCCAAATACTTCTTTTCGAGCATCGTTCAAAGCATTTAAGCGATTGCGCAATTCTGCGCCTTGCTTTTGTAAGCGATTTTGTATGATTTCGTAGGTGCCTGCTTCTAGTTGGGTGTTTTTTTCGTTGTTGTTTTCTGACATTTATATTATTTGTAATACTATGAATTGCTTAATTTATTTTGAATATATGCTTCTACATCTACCTCTAGTGCATTTAAAATTTGAACCGCTACTTTCAGATAATTTTGAATATAACCAATACCTTGAAGTGGCAACAAATAAGTAATGGCTTCGTCTACTAATACAAAAGAGTGTTCTTTATCTTGTTTATTCTGTAAATAATAAATAGAGACATTTATCAAGGTAGTAGCCACATCAGGCAAATAGGTTTGCGGATTCACTTCCGCTAAGGCTCTGATATATCTTCAAGGCTTCCTCGTAGGATTGCTCCGCTTTTACATATTCATTTTTATCACTTTGTAAAACCGCCAAATTATTCAAGGTAGTAGCCACATATGGCAAATAGGTTTGCGGATTCACTTCCGCTAAGGCTTGATATATCTTCAAGGCTTCCTCGTAGGATTGCTCCGCTTTTACATATTCATTTTTATCACTTTGTAAAACCGCCAAATTATTCAAGGTAGTAGCCACATCAGGCAAATAGGTTTGCGGATTGACTTCGGCTAAGGCTCTTCTTATCTTCAAGGCTTCCTCGTAGGATTGCTCCGCTTTTACATATTCATTTTTAGCCCTTTGTAAATTAGCCAAATTATTCAAGGTCATTGCCACATATGGCAAATAGGTTTGGGGATTGACTTCGGCTAAGGCTTGATATATCTTCAAGGCTTCCTCGTAGGATTGCTCCGCTTTTACATATTCATTTTTATCCCTTTGTAAAATCGCCAAATTATTCAAGGTCATTGCCACATCAGGCAAATAGGTTTGTGGATTGACTTCGGCTAAGGCTCTTCTTATCTTCAAGGCTTCCTCGTAGGATTGCTCCGCTTTTTCATATTCATTTTTATCCCTTTGTAAAATCCCCAAATTATTCAAGGTAGTAGCCACATATGGCTTATAGGTTTGTGGATTGACTTCGGCTAAGTCTTGATTTATCTTCAAGGCTTCCTCGTAGGATTGCTCCGCTTTTACATATTCATTTTTAGCACTTTGTAAAAGCCCCAAATTATTCAAGGTCATTGCCACATCAGGCAAATAGGTTTGCGGATTTACTTCCGCTAAGGTTCTTGTAATCTTCAAGGCTTCCTCGTAGGATTGCTCCGCTTTTTCATATTCATTTTTAGCACTTTGTAAAAGCCCCAAATTATTCAAGGTCATTGCCACATCAGGCAAATAGGTTTGCCGATTAACTGCCGCTAAGGCTCTTCTTATCTTCAAGGCTTCCTCGTAGGATTGCTCCGCTTTTACATATTCATTTTTAGCACTTTGTAAATTAGCCAAATTATTCAAGGTCATTGCCACATCAGGCAAATAGGTTTGCCAATTAACTGCCGCTAAGGCTCTTCTTATCTTCAAGGCCTCCTCGTAGGATTGCTCCGCTTTTTCATATTCATTTTTAGCACTTTGTAAATTAGCCAAATTATTCAAGGTAGTAGCCACATATGGCAAATAGGTTTGCGGATTGACTTCGGCTAAGGCTTGATATATCTTCAAGGCTTCCTCGTAGGATTGCTCCGCTTTTACATATTCATTTTTAGCACTTTGTAAATTAGCCAAATTATTCAAGGTAGTAGCCACATCTGGCAAATAGGTTTGGGGATTGACTTCGGCTAAGGCTTGATATATCTTCAAGGCTTCCTCGTAGTAAGGTGTTGCTTTTTTATTTTGCTTATGTTCTTGCAAGAAGTAGGCATAAGCGAAAGTATTGTCTTGATTACTTTGTGCTTTTATAGATAACTCGAAGTATTCACAGGTTTTTTGGAAGCGGTTTTTATCATCAAATTGAATAGCCATAGATTGAGCAAGAATAAACATTTTATTAGCATCTTCTTGATTTGCTTTTTCACGCATCGCAATATTGTGAGCGATGGCTTTAGGATTTACACGATGTTCTATTTCATCATGTTTCCCTTCCAAGAATAGCTGTTGTAATGCTTTCAATTCTTCATCTGTAAAGTTGAACTTCATCACCTCATAGTATGCTTGTTCTATTGCCTTATATTGATTTTGATAAGCTTCTTTTTTCTGATGAAGGTCTTGTTGTAAGTAATTTTTAAACTTTAGACTATCAGCCTCTTGTATCTCATTTTCTAACTTTTCAATAGCTTTTCTAAGCTCTTCCAAGTCTTTGTTGATACTCAAATAGTAATTAACGGTCTGCTTTACGTCTCCTGACACATCGCCCGTGATGGTTTGAATACTATCCTTGATGATATTTGGCTTCATGGGTTACTTCTCGTTATAGTTTTGAGTAATATTACCTGTTGTATTCCCTACTATTGTTTGTATTGAGTTTGTAATAGTTGTTACAATCTTTCCACCTTCATCTGTTTTAGACATTTTTTCAAATAGCTCTTTGATGTATTCTTCTGCTTTTGCATCATCTTCTAATGCCATTTCAAAAGCAGATTTTACAGCATTTTGACGAGCAGTGCTATCTGGTTTGGCTTTTAGGTTTTCGATGATTTCCTTTTCTGAGCCGTCTGGCTTAAAGAATAATCTATCAATAAATCCGACTGTGGTGTCTGTACAATCATTAAATAGTTTTTTTACCGATTCGCTTTTAGCAATTTGAGTACTCATGTAAGTAACGATGCCGCCTATCATGGCTGCGGTTGTGATTGCTGGCATGGATGATATATT
>CALOED010000047.1:0-4397 GCA_942492005.1 uncultured Saprospiraceae bacterium | reverse complement strand
GGTTTTTGCGTTTGTCATTGTGTTTTTCGCTTTTCAATTTTTGGATTCTCCAAAAGAAAAAGTGTTAAAACGTGAACTCAATCAAGCATTAGCCAAGTATGAAAGTTTGAATAAAGACTTAGACGTTGCCTACAAGGTACTTGATAATATACATGAAAGAGATGCAAACGTTCACCGCCAGATGTTCGGGATGAAACCCGTAGAAAAAGGAATTTGGCAAGGCGGTGTTGGTGGTCGCAATCGCTACAAAGACCTTGAAGTATTCAAAACGGCTGGCGGCACGATGATAGATGCTACAAAGCGATTGGATAAACTAAAAAGACAACTAACGATACAGTCAAAATCTTTGGATACCATTGCTCAAATGGTGAATGACAAAGAAAAAATGTTGGCTTCTATTCCTTCTATCAAGCCCGTCCGAGAAGACAAACTCGCTCGTTCTATCAATTTACTTTCAGGCTACGGAATGCGTTTTCACCCTATTCACCGAGTTCGTAAAATGCACGCTGGTATTGACTTTACGGCAAAACACGGCACACCTATTTACGCTTCGGGAGATGGAAAAGTCGTAGAAGTAACAAATTCGAGAAGAGGTTACGGTTTGCATATCAAAATTGACCACGGATACGGTTACAAAACGCTATATGCACACATGAGTAAGAATTTTGTAAAGGTAGGTCAGAAGGTTACGAAGGGTCAAAAAATAGGTCTTGTAGGTAGTACAGGTACTTCTACCGCTCCGCACTTACATTACGAAGTACATTATAATAATCGTCCTATCAACCCAATTGATTTTTGTTTGGATGGCTTATCGCCACAAGAGTACAAGCAGTTGGTAGAGGTAGCTTCAAAGCAGAACATCTCTTTTGATTAACAGACGATTAAAGCATTATACATTAAAAAAACTTGTATTCTATTGATATAGAGTACAAGTTTTTTTATTTTTAACCCAAAACGTAATTATAAATATGCTAAAGAAAATTATAAATACTAAATTATACTACTCCATTAGTGAAATCAGCGAGATGTTTGAAGTCACCAATTCGTTGATTCGTTTTTGGGAATCTGAATTTGATATTCTCAATCCGGGTAAGAATAGCAAGGGCGAGCGACGCTATACTCAAAAGGATATTGACAACTTTAAATTGGTGTATCACCTTGTCAAAGAGCGAGGATTTACGCTCGAAGGTGCTAAAAATGAGATTGCTACCAATAAAACCCGTTTGAAACAAAAATTTAAAATATTAGAAAACCTTCAAAAGATTAAAGATTTTTTAGAAACGGAACAGGGCAAATTATAACTCGTGGTTTCTTTCCCAGTGATTTTGGTTTTGCACTTCTTCCAATATTGCCAAATAGTTGGCGTATCGAAGTTCACTGATTTCGCCTTCTTCAATGGCATTTTTTACAGCACATTTTGGCTCGTTCAGGTGCAAGCAGTTAGAAAATTTACAACCCGAAGAGACTTCAAAAAATTCTTTAAAATTGTGCGCCACATCCATCGGCTTCATATTGATAAACGACAAACTTTTAATACCCGGCGTATCAATGAGAGAGCCGCCAAAATCCAATTCGTGCATCTGCGCAAAAGTCGTTGTGTGCTGTCCTTTTCCCGAGTAGTTGGATATTTCAAGCGTTTTCAAATCCAAATTGGGTTGAATAGCATTCACCAAACTCGACTTTCCTACGCCCGAATGCCCACCTATCAGCGTGATTTTATCTTTTAAATCTTCCTTCAATACTTCTACGCCTTCTCCCGTCAGGGCAGATACCAAACGTACCTTATACCCTATTTCGGAGTAGATGTACTCTAAGCCGCCAAAAATCTCTAAATCTTCTTCGGTATATAAATCTGCCTTATTCACGATGATGCAAACAGGAATATCGAATGGCTCGGTCATTAGTAAAAAACGGTCAATAAACCCCGGTTTGAGCTTGGGCGATTGAATGGTGGTGAATAAAAAAACTTGGTCGATATTGGCAGCTAAAAGGTGCATATAATGCGCTCGGCGAGGCGACTCTCTAACGATATAGTTTTTTCGTGGCATTATTTTTTTGATAATACCGGAGTTCTCCAATTCGTTTTCAATATCAAAACCTACTACGTCGCCCACCGCTACGGGATTCGTTAGTTTCAATCCATTTAACCTGAACTTCCCTTTGATGCGACAGTTCACCGTGCCTAGGTCTTCGCTTCTCACTTCATACCACAATCCTGTCGAACGAATAACTATTCCTTGCTTCAAATCAGTTTCTTTATTTTATTTTTGTAAAATTCGTATTTCTCTAATAGTTCACGAGCTTGCAAAGTGTAAAACTGCAAACTGCTTTTAAATCGAACTACTATTGTTTCGATTAAGTTCAAAGATAACTATTATTCCGTGAAGGGATTCTACGAGCGATTAAAATTAAAAACGCTCATTCAGCGTTTAGTAACGATAAAAAATAACAATTACCATGATAAGCTATATCAAAGGAAATATTGCCATAAAAAGCCCAACTTACGTCATCATAGAAACGGGCGGATTGGGCTATCACGTCAATATTAGCCTCAATACGTATGCTAAAATAGAAAAACTCGAACAAGTTAAACTCCTCACGCAGTTCATCGTAAAGGAAGACAGCCAGACGCTTTATGGTTTTGAAAATGGCGCAGAACGTTCTTTGTTTAGGTTATTGATTTCGGTAAGCGGCGTTGGGCCCAATACGGCAATGGTCATGCTTTCTACGCTTACGCCCGACGAACTCAAATCTGCCATTATCGGAGAAAATATAGTAGCTCTAAAGCGCATAAAAGGTATTGGAGACCGCACTGCCAAACGCATTGTGCTGGATTTGAAGGATAAGGTAGTCAAAGAATCTGGCGACGCTCCACTTACTTTATTGCCGCAAAGCAATACTATTAGAGACGAAGCGTTACAAGCACTGACAACGTTAGGATTTAATAAAATTCAAGCCCAAAAAGCACTGAATAAAATACTGAGAGAAGAGCCTCAAACCAACTCCGTTGAAAAATTAATTAAAAAAGCATTAAAATTTCTTTCCTAAATCGTGTTCTGATACGTTATAGGTTAGTATTCATAATAACATTCGCTAAACCTCACTATCCCATATTTAATAGAATAACTTAAAAATACTGGAATATAAGTACAAACTTTACACGACACAGCGGCTAGTCCGCAACAACCATAATATATAAAGTAATAAGAAAACTCTAAATTTGTAGCGTTTTGTGAATAGCTAATCGTTAGCTATACTAGAATGTATTTTTTTTAGAAACCAAAGATGAGTCGTGTAATTAAAATCATATATGCACATTTTAAAAATGTGTCTCTTTCACGAAAGTTTGAATTTAATATTACCATGTACCTCTCTTTCTCTTCCTAAAATATAATACCTTCACTTTTTACTTTTAATGTGTTAGCATTGAACATTAAAGAATTATTTTTTTTTGAAACAAGTTTTTGTGTTCAATTAGTCACATGGAAGAAATAAAGTTACATTCTATGGCGAGTTTATTTTTTTGCTCAATCGACGAAAAAAAGCGTAGTATAATGGATTACGCCTAGGTTTTTTGAGGAAGAAGGAGCGATAAAGAAGCCGTCAGAGAATGTAAAATTATTTTTGGAATGTGCCTAAGTCATATTACCAAAAAATATCATAGAGAAACACTCGCTTTGGTGCAAAACTTTTATACAACTTTACTTCGATACCCTCGATGCCGTTGCTTATAGTTTTTTACCAAAATAAAATAACACACAGCCTTACAGATTAAATTATGAATGCGAAAAAGTTAATAATCTATCTTCTGCTGTCGGTTGGAATCATATTGTACACTTTTAAGATTTATGAGGATTCTACTGAAATACAGCATTACAAAACGCAACAAATTCAAGCAATAGCGGCAAAACCTATGAGCGTGCCGAGTCCTCTTTTGGACACTTTCCCGATTATTAAAGATAGGGGAGGTGACTATTTTACGGACACCACTTATCATCCTTTCGATTTGAAAGACCCCGCTGCTATTCAACAAGAAGTCCGATATGACCCTGTACTCAAACTTTATGTCATTACAGAAAAAGTAGGTGGCAGCTATTATCGACCTCCGCAGTACATGACTTTTGAGCAGTATGTGGAATGGAATAGAAAGAAATCGGAGCGTGATTATTTCTCCCAACTCAACAAAAAAGCTATCAATAGCAGCGACCCGCTCGCTGACCTCGACTTGACCAAAGAACTCGAACGCAGGAGTATTTTCGGTGGCGACCAAATTGATATTCGACCACAAGGTAATATTGACTTGACCTTTGGAGCTGATTTTCAAAACATCGAAAACCCTGTAATTCCTGAACGTCAGCGTCGCCAAGGTGGTTTTGATTTTGATATGAATATTCAAA
>CALOED010000046.1:0-17606 GCA_942492005.1 uncultured Saprospiraceae bacterium | reverse complement strand
GCTTCTTTAAAGTCCTGCGCCGTATCAAACTCCACGGGCTGGTCGGTAAGCATATTTTTCAGATACAAAATATTAGCATCATTATCCTCTATGTATAATATTTTTTTGCCATGCCAGCCACTCACCGTAGATATAGCCTTATGCGCCACATAGATTTCGAGGGTTTCTTCATCTGGAATTTCAAAAGGCATAACGACGGTCATCGTACTCCCTTTGCCGAGTTCGCTCCGAACGCTAATACCTCCGCCCATCATTTCCACCAGATTTTTTACGATGCTGAGTCCAGTCCCAGTGCCGGTATAAACTTCGCCTTCGTCGTCGTGTAGTTGCGTGAAGCTATCAAATACATTGAGCAATTTATGCTTTGCAATCCCGATACCTGTGTCTATCACCGCCATTTCCAGATAAATCTTATTACCCTTTTGGCTCATGACACGTATTTTCAATGTAATACTCCCTCTGTGCGTGAATTTGATTGCATTATTCAATAAATTGAGTAAAATCTGATGCACACGATATTGGTCTCCATTTAAGTATTCTGGCAGTTTTTTGTCGGTATCAAAAACGAGTTCTAGTTGCTTCTGACGAGAGCGAAACCAGAGGATGTTATATAAATCAGACAGGATTTTTTCGGTAGAAAAAGGCTTTTTATTAATTTTTATTTTGCGCTCCTTGAGCGAAGAAAGTTCGAGAAGGTCGTTGATAATATTAAGCAAATTACTTGCGCCTGTTTTGATAACATCTACAAAATCTTGTTGGCGTTCGTCCAAATGTGTATTCCCCAAAAGGTGACTCATCCCGATGATTGCATTGAGAGGAGTGCGCAATTCATGACTAATATTGGTCAGTAATTTTTCTTTAAAAATAGCCTCTTCTTCTCTGAATTGCTGCTGCTCAATGAGTTTGTTTTTACTTTCGAGTTCTTCTATGGTATTATTCAATAAATTGACAAGGCTACTCTTCTCCTGGTCAGCCTTTTGATGCTGATAATAAGAAGAAAGCACCTCATCCTCTACATTTTTGAGATGTTTGAGGAGAGCTTGTTGAGAATCATCCCTTAGCTTTTGAGCAAGAATGAACTGCTTTATGTACTCCAAACTCTTGTCCACAATAAATTTGTGTTTTTATTGAAAATTTGATTGATGTTTAATCTATTTATTGACGTGTTGTTATGCCTCACAAAATAGACGATTCGACTGAACGCTACCTCGTAAAGTAAGTATAACAACTATTTTAGGTTTGTTTTCAAAAGCAGAATATCAAATAATTACATATTAATCATTCGTTATATATATTACAAATGTATAAATTTTAAACTAAGATAAAAAACACTTGAATGAAACCCGTAAAGAATCTTTAAATCTTTTTTAAACTTTACTACTCAATGACTTTTCTTTTTTTCTTTTAAAATACCTTATTCATCAAGTGAATATTCACCTAAGAAACAAGTGATAATTAAAACGAAAACTAAAAACCTCTTCACAATCAATTACCGTAAAATTATTATAAATCATTTTACACATTCCGAAATAGAACAATACGGTTGTCTGATAA
The DNA here is from genome assembly GCA_942492005.1 of uncultured Saprospiraceae bacterium. GTDB lineage: Bacteria > Bacteroidota > Bacteroidia > Chitinophagales > Saprospiraceae > CAKZLL01. The sequence goes on along the minus strand of CALOED010000046.1, from coordinate 16,052 downwards.
ATTTTGTGATTTTATCCAATGCCCCAATAGCTATCGGTACAATTTGTTGCTCTAAATAACTGAAAAACAATGGGTTGAAACCCATTGGAGTAGCCTGCGCAATATTTTTCACAAAAATTTTCAACGAACCAACAATACTGACAAAAACTAATTCCGAAAATTAATTCTTTGTCTCCATTAGAATGTTACGATATAGTTGATGTGACGTTTTTTTAAATCATGGGTAAAGTAAAACCTTAAATCAAGATGCAATGATAGTCATTTTTATTGATTTGTGACATAGTACAGCTAATTAATTATCGTGTTGCCTTCCTTTTATTTTTTTATCTTGATGCTGAATGTTTTCTTCCTCTAGTGCAAATTCTTTATCATATAGTATTTTTAAATTGGGTTGGCCTGCATTTATCCAAGCAGTATGCCACACTGTACCTACGCTCAAAATAGCAGCAGTCATTCGTTGCTCTACCATGCCTTTTAGTCGCTGATGATAAGCCTCCGAAAAGGCTTTGCAATAAGTCCGAATCGTTTGGCTATTGCGGGTTTCGTAGCAATATTTGCTATCGGAAGGGAAGGCCGCAGTTAATTCTCGTTCGATGCTCAATACGCTATCTACGAGTAGGTGAGAACTCAAAACTATATTCCAAAAGTAAGGTGTAGGACTAGCAACATAACTAGCCTTTCCCACAAAATAATTATAGTTTTCAGCATATAATTCAGGTAGCCGAGACTCCCAAAATCCGTGAATACCAACTTGATTCGTTAGTTGTCCATTATAATTTTCGGTAGTGTGTAGCGGAACGTGCGCATCGCCGATATAATGCCCAATGTCAGCAGAATATTTAAGAATTTTCGCCTTATCCATTTCTTTAAAAGCGTAAGTTAAGCCATTCAACATACGCTCCAGATGCCACGGCACTATTCCATAATCCGACAAATAATCGTCAGCATACGCCTTTTGGCATTTTACAAAGGTATTTTCTAGACGGAAAAGTGTATCGAGGTTAGCCAATTTCAGATTCCAATCTAATTCATAAAATTGAGCATTGATATTGGTGTTTACAAAATCAATATACCTTCGAGTAGAAATTTTAAGACTATCTTTTTGGAAAAAATATGGAACAGCATTGCCTTTCAGCGTCAAGCTATCTTCGGTATATCGGACGACCTTATCGCCAAATAAATGCAAGGTATCTCCTTGAGCATTGATAATATAAACATCGGTGAATTTTGCCAAAGCGTTGAGCCATTTTCGAGGAATATTCGAGAACGGATAAGTTCCATAATGGTCGAGATCCATGTAGTGCCGAGGTGCTTCCTGTGCTGAAATGTATCGTCTTTTATCGGGGTCGATGGCGTGTTTTGTGACGTATTCAATATTTTTTTTATAAAAACCAATCATCTCTGGCGGTAGCGTGAATACTGCCATTCGGTTGATGCGTTGATGCGCAAAAAAGCCCCAATCATCTTTTTTTGTCTTTTCAGAGGAAGACAAAAAAAGAAACGAAAAAAATAAAAAGAAGAGTGTTTTGGTCAGTTTCATAAATTTAGACTGTTCAATGGTTACTATTCTTTAAAGTTAAGAATAATCTGCTGAACTTTGGGAAGAGATGCAAGTTATTGAAATTCTAAACTACAATTCCAGCTTCAAAAACTTCCCCGTATGACTTCCTCTGACCTTTGCTACTTTCTCTGGCGTGCCTTCTACAAGTATTTTTCCGCCTCGATGTCCGCCTTCTGGGCCCAAATCAATAACGTGGTCAGCTACTTTTATGACATCCATATTGTGTTCAATCACCAGCACGGTATTTCCTCTATCTACGAGTTTATTCAACACATTGAGCAACATCCGAATATCCTCGAAGTGCAAGCCAGTTGTAGGTTCGTCGAGAATATAAAGCGTTTTTCCTGTGTCTCTTTTAGATAGTTCTTCAGCCAATTTGACCCGTTGCGCTTCGCCCCCCGATATAGTAACCGCCGATTGACCGAGTGTGATATATCCCAAACCCACTTCGTTAAGCGTTTTTACTTTTCTGTAAATCTTTGGTATTTTTTCAAAAAACTCAACCGCCTCTTCCACCGTCATATTCAGCACATCGGCGATGGATTTGCCTTTGTACATGATTTCGAGGGTTTCTCGATTATACCGATGCCCAAAACAAGTTTCGCATTCTACTTGCACATCGGGCAAGAAATTCATCTCTATCACTCGCTGTCCTGCCCCTTGACAGACTTCGCAGCGTCCGCCTTTTACATTAAAAGAAAAACGCCCCGGCTTGTAGCCACGAATTTTGGCTTCGGGCAAATCTGAAAATAGCTTACGAATAGGCGTAAAAAGTCCTGTATAAGTAGCTGGGTTTGAGCGAGGCGTGCGCCCAATAGCTGATTGATCTATTTCGATGACTTTATCAATATGGTCGAAGCCTTCAAAACTCTTATATGGCATAGGGCTTTTGCGAGATTTATAAAAATACTGACGCAAAATAGGGTAAAGTGTTTCGTTGATAAGCGTTGATTTTCCGCTGCCCGACACGCCCGTGACGCATATAAATTTGCCTAATGGAATTTCGGTATTTACATTTTTGAGGTTATTACCCGTTGCTCCTTTGAGCTTTAGGGACAGTCCATTTCCCTCTCTTCTCTTCTTTGGCACTTCTATCCTTCTGACATTATTTAAGTATTCCGCAGTAATGGTTTTGAAATTTTTAAAATGAGCAGGAATGCCCTGTGCCACCAGTTCGCCGCCGTGTTTGCCTGCTCCAGGTCCTAAATCTATCAGGTAATCCGAAGCCAACATAATGTCTTTATCGTGTTCTACTACTAAGACGGAATTGCCGATTTTAGCCAAATTTCGTAAGGCTTCGATAAGTCGCTGATTATCTCGCTGGTGCAATCCGATACTCGGCTCATCGAGGATGTAGGTAATACCTGTGAGTTGAGAACCAATTTGAGTAGCTAGACGGATGCGTTGCGCTTCTCCGCCAGAGAGCGTGCCAGCAGGACGATTGAGCATAAGATAATCGAGTCCTACGTTCAACAGAAAACCTAATCGGAGTTTAATTTCTTTTAGAATGTCTTTAGCAATCAATTGTTGGCGGTCTGATAAATTATTTTCTACATCGTGTACCCAAGTATGTAGCGTTTGAATATCCACGATGCTCAATTCTCCAATGTGTTTGTTATTGATTTTGAAATGCAAAGACTCTTTTTTCAAGCGGTATCCGTTGCATTCGGAGCAAGTAACGACGGACATGAAATTCTCTGCCCATTGTCTGATTTTATCGGAAGATGTGCCGTCATACCAGCGGTTGAGCATATTGATAATGCCTTCGTGAGCTAAATTGTACGAATGCGAATCGTCTCTTGAAGCCATTTTGATAGGGAATTTTTCTTTCCCTCCATATAGTATAATTTCTAAGGCTTCTTTTGGAATGTCTTTGACGGGGGTAGAAAAAGTGAAGTTATATTTTTTGGCAATAGCTCGGAGTTGCTTAAAAGTGATATTGTCTCGCACTTCTCCAAATGGCATAATGCCTTGATTTTTAATGGATTTTGTATCATCAGGAATCACCAAATCCATATTGACTTCGGTGATTACGCCTAAGCCCTTGCAGTTCGGGCAAGCTCCATAAGGCGAATTGAAAGAAAAAGCGTTGGGGGAAGGTTCTTCGTAAGAAATGCCCGTTTCGGGGTCCATAAGAAACTTAGAATAAGCAGATATTTCGTCGGTTTCGTGTTTCATCATCATAATGAAACCTTTCCCCATTTTGAGTGCTATCTGAATAGAACTTCGGAGGCGGTCACGTTTTTCTTCGCTTACCTTTATTCTATCTATCACTACTTCTATGTCGTGCGTTTTATACCTATCTACTTGCAAGCGAGGCACGAGTTCTAGCATTTCGCCATCTACTCGCACTTTTGTGTAACCTTGTTTTCGAACATAATCAAAAAGCTCTCGATAATGGCCTTTTCTAGCTCGAACGAGGGGCGCAAGCACCACCATTCTTTCGCCATTGAAGTTTTCAAAAATATGATCAATCATTTGCTCTTCGGTGTAGCGCACCATTTTTTTACCCGTTTCGTAAGAATAGGCTTCTCCGGTGCGGGCAAAAAGCAAACGCATAAAATCGTAAATCTCGGTAATTGTACCAACGGTAGAGCGAGGGCTACGTCCTGTGGTTTTTTGTTCAATCGAAATAACGGGACTCAACCCTGTGATTTTTTCGACATCGGGACGTTCCATCTCGCCAATAAACTGACGAGCGTAAGAAGTGAAGGTTTCCATGTATCGCCGCTGTCCTTCGGCATAAATCGTATCAAAAGCTAGGGAGGATTTTCCACTTCCACTAATTCCTGTAATAACAACTAGCTGATTGCGAGGAATTTGAATGCTTACATCTTTGAGATTGTTCTCATTCGCTCCTATGACTTCAATAAAATTATGATGATTGACCGTGCCGTTTTGCTTACTCATATTTTGCTTAACTTCCATTTCTAAGAAACTGTAAAAGTACGGAAATGGTTTTGAATAAGCAGTGTAGAATTTTCAATATTCTTATGAGAAGAAAAGAACATAAATTTGATGAAATCATCTCAAAAATAATCTTCTCCTCTTAGCCATTCCTTTATTTTTTCTTCTGTGCGCCACGAGTAGGGATAGTTCCTTTTTTCATATACATCTTCACTTTGTAGTTTTCTTCGGATGAAGCGTAAATAAAAGTTTTATTGGATAATTTTTTGATTCTAAAAGTGATAGTTTTAGTAAAAGGTGTCGTCACATTGAGCGTTACTATTTTGCGCTTTCTATTGTATTTCCACTTTCCAGACATATCGGTGCCTTGATAGCGACGCATAAAAGTACCATCTGGCTTGAACTCTAAATAGTCGTAATTGTCTCGTCTGTCCCAATATCTACGTTTGTAAATGGTATTATAGATTTCCCACTGATATGGTATAAATACTTTGTGTAGTCGATTGACAGATTGTGCCTGAGCGGCAGGTGTTGCCGTTCCTAAAAGGATTCCGATGATTAATATGGTGATAGTTCTCATGTCTTTATTTTTTTTTGGAGTGTTGGAATATATCGTTGTCTGACAATTTTTGTGGCTTTATACAATAGTTCATTAAATTTCAAATAAACTAATAATACAAACATTCCAAAAACGAAAAATAGTGTTCTTTCATTGTAGAAAAGTCATTTTTTGTGCCAATTTCAAATATACAAAATAAAAAACCCTTCTAAGTAAATACTCAGAAGGGCAATTATTATTTGAAAAGATTTTTTAGTATTAGGTAAACTTTTGGTACTACTTCGTTAGTTCTTCCACCAAACCAGAGATTTGAGTCAAGCGAGCAGGATTCAAAGAATAGTAAATATATTTACCATTACGTTCTGTGATGACGATATCCGCTTTGCGCAAAATAGCTAAATGCTGAGAAGCAACAGATTGCTCTATGCGCAATTTGATATAAATATCCGTTACCGTCATTTTTGGACTTTCGCTTAATAATTCTACGATGTCTTGACGTAATTTGTGATTTACGGCACGAAGTACCATCACTGCTTTTCTCAATTCAGTGTAATCTAATAATACTTCATTACTTTCTCTGCTGAGCAATACTTGAGCGTCTCTTTGATTAGCCATAGTTGGACAAGTTTTTTTATTCTTCGTTAATTGATAGAAAATTCTTTAAAAGAGTTAGTTGATAATATATAAAGCAATATTTTAAGATGTAAGTATCTTGTAAATAGCTGCTAACAAATAGATTTTATTATTAAGTCGAGACAGATTATTAAAAGGTTGCATACGTTCTGAAAAATATTTTATTTTTTTTAATTTTTTTGAAACTTGATATATAAATCCTTCAAATTTCAACGAATACAAATTCTATAATCTGTGTATATGTAGTAAATTTTGGATAAGTTCAGACTTCTTTTTGTACTGTATGCAAAATGCAAGCCTAATTGAATATTTTTATATTTAAAATATTAAAATATGTGACAGGTTTATATTCAGTTTTTTATATAGAAGTAAAGTTATAAAGGTTTTTTATATTAAAAAATGTTGAATATGTTTTGTCTAATTTCTGACTTTAAAATGACACTTATATCTAATTTTGATTGGATAATTTTGAATTTCACTTCAAAAGCGAGCTTTTTTTTTGGGTGAGACCCAAAATTTGATATGATGTTTGAAGCTACGGATTATACGAATTTTGTGCATAATTTGTAGTTTCAAACATGGGTTGTATAAAAAATCGGTTTCAAGTTTATGTTTACTAACCTTCAAAAAATTTAGTAAACATAAACTTAAAACCGAGCAGCAATAGGAAATTTCAACTTCTAATCCTAAGATAAAGCGATTTCCAAAACCTCTTCCATGCGTTTTACATAATGGAATCGAAGTCCTTTCACGTACTCATCATTGACTTCCATTATATTTTTTTCGTTTTCATGGCAAAGCACAATGTCTTTGATACCCGCCCGTTTTGCTGCCAATATTTTCTCTTTGATACCGCCTACGGGCAATACTCTTCCTCGCAAAGTAATCTCGCCTGTCATTGCAAAATAAGGTTTCACAGGACGTTTTGAGAATGCAGAAGCTAGGGCAGTCAGCATTGTGATACCTGCCGAAGGGCCATCTTTAGGAATTGCGCCTTCTGGCACGTGAATATGTATATTGTACTTTTCAAATAAATTTTCGTCAATGCCCAGTTTTTCGGCGTGTGCTTTGAGGTAGCTCAATGCCGTAGAAGCCGATTCTTTCATGACATCGCCCAAATTACCCGTTAGCGTCAGTCCGCCTTTGCCTTTGCTTAGGCTCGTTTCTATAAATAGAATTTCTCCGCCTACGCTCGTCCATGCCAACCCTACTACTACGCCAGCAGGTTGTTTTTCGGCATATCTTTCTTTCGAAAATCGCTTTGGCCCCAGTATGTCTGTGAGTTCTTCTTTTTTGATGCTCATATTATATTTCTCCTCCATGGCTACCTTCTTCGCCACGTTGCGCATCACTGCCGCTATTCTTCGCTCTAGCGCACGCACGCCCGACTCTCGTGTGTAATCTTGCACCAATGCTTCCAATACATTTTTACTCAATCGGACGTGATTTCCGTTCAGACCGTGTTCTTTGCGCTGTTTTGGGATAAGGTGACGTTTGGCAATTTCTACCTTTTCCTCAATCGAGTAACCACTCACTTGAATGATTTCCATCCTATCTCGCAAAGCGGGTTGAATGGTATTCAACGAGTTTGCCGTAGCTATAAATAAGACTTTCGACAAGTCATACTCCAATTCTAAATAATTGTCATAGAACGTCGAATTTTGCTCGGGGTCAAGCACCTCTAGCAATGCAGAAGAAGGGTCGCCTCTAAAATCTTTGCCTATTTTATCTATTTCATCTAAGATAAAAACAGGATTTGAAGCACCCACTTTTTTCAAAGACTGTATCAATCGTCCTGGCATTGCGCCAATATAGGTCTTGCGGTGTCCACGTATTTCGGACTCATCGTGCAAACCGCCCAACGACATTCGGATGTACTTCCGATTAATGTCTTTGGCAATAGACTTACCCAACGATGTTTTTCCCACTCCCGGAGGGCCAACAAGGCACAAAATAGGTGCTTTCATATCGCCTTTGAGCTTCAAAACCGCCAAATGCTCTATGATTCTATCTTTTACTTTTTCTAATCCGAAATGGTCTTCATCCAGTATTTTATCCGCCTTTTTCAAATCAAAGTTATCCTTCGTAAACTCATTCCATGGCAAATCCAGCAATGTTTCCAAATATGAAATAGTAATGCCATAGTCAGGCATTTGCGGATTGATGCGTCGTGCTTTTTTGAGTTCTTTCTGAAAGGCTTTTTCAACCGTTTCGTCCCATTTTTTATCTTTCGCTCTTTTTTCGAGTTCGTTTAGTTCATCCGCTTGCGGATTGCCACCGAGTTCTTCCTGAATGGTTTTGAGCTGCTGATTGAGGTAATAATCACGCTGTTGCTTATCCATATCTCCACGTACTTTCGACTCTATTTGGTCTCTGATTTCGAGGAGTTGGAGTTCGCTATTCAAAAATTCTAAAATCTTCCTTGCCTTATCTATCAAGTTATCTGTTTCAAGGATTCCTTGTTTTTCTTTGATTTTTATGTTGAGGTTAGAAGATATAAAGTTGAGTAAGAAGGTGTTTTTTTCAATATTTTTCAACATTACACCTGCTTCGGGCGGAATATTGGGCGACAGCTTTATAATGCGTTGTGCCAAATCTTTGATAGAAGAAATATAGGCTTCAAATTCCTTTTGGTCTTCGGGCTGTACCTCTTGCATCGGCAATATCTTAGCCTTCATAAAAGGCTTTTCTGCTACCATTTTTTCTAAGAAAAACCTATTTTGTCCTTTGATAACCGCCGTCGTCGTGCCGTCAGGCACTTTGAACATTCTAAGGATTTTTGCCATAGAGCCGACTTGAAACAAGTCATTAGCCGTAGGCGACTCCGTGCGAGCTTCTTTTTGAGACAACACACCTATCATTCTATTGCCATTATAAGCCTCTGTGATGGCTTCAATGGATTTTTTTCGCCCAACGGTAATCGGAATGACTACGCCAGGGAATAAAACCGTATTGCGCAAAGGCAACACAGGAAACAATTCATCATAGTCCACTGGGAATAAAAAATCATCCTCTTCGTCATCTAATGGGAACAAAGGCATCATATCATCATCGTCTTCAAAATCTATTGGTGGGATTCCATTCCATCCATCAAAAATGCTCATGTATATTTTGTTTGAAAGTTGATATTAAGTAATAAGCAGTTTGCAGTTGCATAAAATACCGCTAAATCATTTATTATTTTCATTGTCAAAATAAATACCTTGACCTGCTTACAGACTAACTTGCCTAAGTATATACTATATGGTATCAACTATTGTTTTGTCAAATTGGCAGCAATTATTTTACTTCAAATTAATTTCAAATAAAAGCAACTTCTATGCCACGGGAAATCTAACCGAAATTCATAAAATTAACAAAATATTACTGACGTTATGGCATTTCAAACGCATTTTTTATATTTGGTAAAGCATTGTTTTTATTTAAAAAAAAATTCGGAGTTATGAAAATTGACTTAACAAAATTGAATACACTAAGGGAAATGATAGAAAACGCAACAGATTTTCGAGTACCTATGGTGTATTTTTATGACCATTTCGCTGACCATGAAGCGTTTTTAGATGTAAGCAAAAAGATAAAAAGTGAGGATTTTGATAAAATATTGAACGCACTCGGTCAATACATTTTCAAAAAGGAAAAAGTATCTATCATCAATGAAATCTATTTGACTGTCAAAGGATACGACATTATTCATGGTGCTGCATTCATAGAAGGCAGAATGGTTTCGTTTGTTTATTTTCCAAAAGCTCAAATTGGTGCATTTGCTGCGTCCATGCCCAAAGAAACCCTTTTCGGGCGTATTAATGCTACCTTGCTCAACCAAGGCGATGCGGTGATGCCTTCGGATAAGAATATCAACTAAGTAACGTGTTTCAAAAGTTTATTTATATACTCCAAGGTAGCTTGCTGCCTTGTTTACATTGAAAATCAAAGTACAATGGGGCAAGCCACCATTGGAGAAAAGATTAACTTATTTTTGAAACACTGCACTAAGTAACGTCCAAAAAATAACTTCATCATTTGAACGGCTACTTTTGGCTTTACTTTACGTTGAAAAAATCTAGAATTAACTCGTGGAATGCCAAATTTATTTTTTTTGCTGTTTTTCGGAAAAGCCGAAAATCGCCTAACTGCGCCTCGCAGTTCAGCGAATAGCAAAAAACAATGAACAAAGGCGACTTCGACGGCTTTTTGCTTTTTTTTAGCTGGAAAAAGAAGAATCTTAACGCTACCTTAATATTTTTGCTATCTTTTTTCCATAATGAGAATTGCTGGTAACTTCCTACAATCTCTATATCCGGTTGGCTTATTTTTAACATTAAAATCTGCTTTTTCTTTCGACGAACGCTACATTTTCACGGCTTAACCTATAAAAAAAGCGAAGTATATAGAATTACATATAAGTTTTTAGTAACCAATTCAATTAATCTTTTTACTTTTGCAGCGTTTTAAGAAAATCTTAGTGTTCATTTTACACCTTTAGATTTATTTTAAAATCAAAAAATAAGTAAAAATTCTAGTAATGAATGACTTACAGGGTTTTTATTTTAATTTGACAAGAAATCATTTTTATAAAATAACAAAACGAGAAATCGAATGGAGAGTTTATTTTATGCTATTCCTGCATTTGGTGTGCTTGCATTGGTATTCATGTGGATACAATCATCATGGGTAAGCAAGCAAGAAGTAGGTACTGAGAAGATGGCAAGAATTGCCAAGAACATCGCAGACGGAGCGATGGCGTTTTTGAAAGCAGAGTACAGTGTTTTAGCTATTTTTGTAGTAGCTGTGGCAATACTATTGGGTGTTAGTGGTGCAAGAACAGAAGGTTCTAATGGTTTGGTAGCATTATCATTTGTAGTAGGTGCTATTTGTTCTGCTTTGGCAGGCTTTATTGGAATGCGTGTAGCGACTAAAGCTAACGTAAGAACAACTAACGCTGCTCGTACAGGATTGAGCCATGCTTTGAAAGTAGCTTTCAGAGGTGGTGCTGTAATGGGATTAGGGGTAGTTGGTCTTGGTGTTTTGGGTTTAGGTATTTTGTTGATTGTTTATACATCAATGACTTTCGTAGAAGGAAACGAGATAGCTAACTGGGGCGTTCTTTTGACTGTTTTAACTGGTTTTTCATTTGGTGCATCTTCTATTGCATTGTTTGCTCGTGTTGGTGGCGGTATTTATACCAAAGCGGCTGACGTAGGTGCTGACCTTGTAGGTAAAGTAGAAGCGGGTATCCCTGAAGACCACCCTTTGAATCCTGCAACTATCGCTGATAACGTTGGTGATAACGTAGGTGATGTAGCTGGTATGGGGGCTGATTTATTTGAATCTTACGTTGGTTCTATTATCGGTACAATGGTTTTAGGTTTGGCTTTGATGACTGCTGACGTTACTGCTTTTAGTGGTGAAGGTTTGGCTGCCATTTCTCCAATCGTTTTGCCTTTATTATTAGCAGGTGCTGGTATTTTGACTTCTATCTTGGGTACTTTTATGGTAAACGTGAAAGAAGGCGGAAATCCACAAAAAGCATTAAACATTGGCGAATTTGGCTCTACTGGGGTTTTAATCGTATTGTCTTATTTTATTATTACATACGTATTACCTGCTGAGTGGGCTTTTGGTGGTGAGACATACACTTCTATGGGTGTCTTTATCGCTACTGTTATTGGTTCAATAGCTGGTGTATTGATTGGTTTGATTACTGAATACTACACAGGATTTGGTACGAAGCCAGTGAAAAGTATCGTTGATCAATCGGTTACAGGTGCTGCAACTAACATCATCGCTGGTTTGGGTGTAGGAATGCAATCAACTGCTATTCCAATTTTGATTATCGCTGCGGCTATCATTGGCGCACACGAATTTGCTGGTTTGTACGGTATCGCTATCGCTGCTGTTGGTATGTTGGCAAACACTGGTATTCAGTTGGCAGTAGATGCTTATGGGCCTATTTCTGATAACGCAGGTGGTATTGCTGAAATGGCTGATTTGCCAAAAGAAGTTCGTCAGCGTACTGATAAGTTGGATGCTGTTGGTAACACAACTGCGGCAATCGGTAAAGGTTTCGCAATTGGTTCTGCTGCATTGACGGCATTGGCATTGTTTGCGGCATTTATGACCACTGCTGGTATTGAAACAATTGATGTTGCCAATCCTATTGTAATGGCTGGTTTGTTCATCGGTGGTATGCTTCCTTTCTTATTCTCTTCTATGGCTATGGATTCTGTGGGTAAAGCAGCTATGGACATGATTAACGAAGTTCGTCGTCAGTTCAAAGATATTCCAGAATTGAAAGCGGCTTTGGAAGTGATGAGAAGAAACGGTAAGAAAGAATATGCTGACTGGACTAAAAAAGACCAAGATACATTTGACGCTGCGGATGGCAAAGCTGAATACGAAAAATGTGTTGATATTTCAACAAAAGCATCTATTCGTGAAATGGTTCTTCCGGGTGTATTAGCTATCTCAGTTCCTGCAATTATTGGTTTCGCAGGTGGCGCAGAAATGCTTGGTGGACTTTTGGCAGGTGTTACCGTTGCTGGTGTTTTGATGGCAATTTTCCAATCAAACGCTGGTGGTGCGTGGGACAACGCTAAGAAAATGTTTGAAGATGGTGTTGATATTAAAGGAACTATGACTTACAAAGGTTCTGATGCCCACAAAGCAGCAGTAGTAGGTGATACAGTTGGTGACCCATTCAAAGATACTTCTGGTCCTTCATTAAATATTTTGGTAAAATTGACTTCTATCGTAGCATTGGTATTAGCTCCATTCCTTCCTAAAGGAGATGCAGATGTTAATATTAATATCAATAACGACGAGACTTCAAGCATCGAAATTCCTTACGAAGCTCCTGTAAAGAAATTGTCTTCTGATGATGTGATTAACTATTAGGATATAATTATTTTTTATTTTTAAAAAAAGCGTTTCTAGTTGTAAAACTGGAAACGCTTTTTTGATTCTAGGCTCTATTATTTGCAATATTTAATTATTTACAACTTACTGATTTGCAATATTTGCTGATTCTGCGTAAAAATAACGATTAACTTTATACCATCGCAAAAACCGAAAACATATCGTTATGAAAACAATCAATACAATATTCTTATCGTTTTTCTTATCATTGACTATCCAAAGTACGCTTACTGCTCAAAAGCAGCAGGTCATTGTTGATGTATTTTGGCCCATTTATTCTATCACAAATAATATTAAATCAGATGATTACAAAACTTATGGTTTTAAATTGGGCTATGAGCAATTTAAAAAGGAAGATTTAGGTTTAGCTTATACTTTAGCATTTAATGAGTTTCAAACATTCATTAGAAATGGTAATGGTTTGAATGACAGCAAGTTCACCACTGGAAATGTTAAGTTTCAAGTGCTGCTAAAAAAGTATGAAGAGATGCCATTTAATAAAGGTCAATTCGATAGCAAAATCATATGGGGTGGCTTTGCTAATGCTAGTCTCATTTATAAAATCAGTGAACGTAACAATCCTAGTTTTTCTGATGAAAGTTTATACGCTCCAATATTGGGTGGTGGCGTTCTTTTTGGTTACAATATGATTTTGACATCTAATCTCAAACTTGAAATGCTTACAGGAATGGGAATGGGATATTCTTTAAATCCAAATTTATATGAGAATACTCCTGAGTCTAATAGATTAGGAAGTTTGATTGGTGCATTGATAGCTGCTGGTATGAATACAGCTTATTTACTTTCACCGAGTTTTAGTAATATTAATCTTTGCTATACTTTTTAGGAGTGAGATGCAAAAACTTTATCTTTCCTGTAATAAATGCTTGTAAATCTTCTACCTATTCATAATTGTAAAATGACTAAAACAAGTATTATGGATACATTTAAAGGCTTTTTATTGGCATTATTACTCGGATGTCTATTTTTGTTAAATAGCTGCGATAATTCGACCGATGCTAATTCTAAAAAAGCAATCGTCGATTTTGAAGATGGAATTTATCTAATAGAGCGAACTGGAAATACAACTGAAAAAGTACTTCCATTAGCCGAAAATGAACGAAAAATAGAATTTAACGAAGAATTTATAGAAAAGACCGACCAAGATGTAAAATACATTGTCATCAACAAAGATGAGTATGCGCCATTGAAGCTAAAAACTGCGCCTAAAACAGAAGCGCAAGATGATAATCGTAAAAAACTAATGCTAGAATTAACGGAACAAGCGAAGGAACAACTCAAAGATTTTACAACAAAACACCTGAACCAACTCACTACCATCGTAGTCAATGGAGAAGCTCTAACGATGCACAAAATAAAAAGTATCATCGACGGAGGTTTTCTTCAAATCACGAGATGCACCGATAATGCTTGCGAGATGTTGTATGTAGAATTGCAGGATAATGTAGTGAAAGAGTAATCAGCCATTCCCCATAAGGAAAAAAGATAGCGAAAATATAAGGTAGGGTTAAGATTCTTCTTTTTCCAGCTAAAAAGAAGCAAAAAGCCGTCGAAGTCGCCTTTGCTCATTGTTTTTTGCTATTCGCTGAACTGCGAGGCGCAGTTAGGCGATTTTCGGATTCTCCGAAAAACAGCAAAAAAAAAATGGCGACGGCTATTTTCGACAATTTTCAAGAAAAAGTACTAACTGTAATAATTTCTAATCTTAATATCTTGCATGCAGCTACTTAATCATGTTACGCAGAGCTGCTTTTCTTTTTCCAGCTAAAAAGAAGCAAAAAGTTAAATATTCCTTATAGGGAATTACTGAAATGACTAGCAACCATTTTTTTATAAAATCACCAGCCATACTTTTTCCAATCTTCCTCATGGTCAATATCGGAAAGTGTAGGCAAAAGCGAATAGGTCTTATTGAGTGTGGAAATAATTTGGATGGTATCCGAAAACACACGGTCTGTACTCCATTCTATATTCTTAAAAACGGCTGGCATAAAAGTATTCATGCCCAAAAGATAGTAACCGCCATCGTCGGCTGGCCCTATGACAAAATCCGTTTCGTCTAGTTTTTGAAAAGCAGCACGGACGATTTCGGGCGTTAGCGATGCGCAATCACTTCCTATGATTACTACTTTTTCGTTGGTTTCTTGAAATGCTGCTGAAAATCCATACATCATTTTAGTTCCCAAATCACCACTTGCTTGCAAGTGTTTTTCAAAGTTTGAGGCAGACCAATCGTCGTTATTATCAATAAAATGGCTATAAAATAAAAACCGACGGACAGATACTTTTTCGGTTATTTGGCGGGTGTGTCGAAGTAGTTCTTTATAAATGCGGAGGGCTTCTTCATCGCCTACCGTTGCAGCAAGGCGAGTTTTTGCCTTTCCGAGCATCGGATTTTTTATAAAAATAAGTAGTGCGTTTTTACTCTTAGGAAGGCGTTTTAGCGATGGTTCAACTGACATTTGATATATTTTTCATGTTCTCAACAGGATAGAAAATCATTTTCCTCGTCTTACAATTGAATGATTTTTCGTTTTAGTTCAAAATCACGACCAAGATATAGTTCCTTCACTCGCTCATTAGAAGCCAATGATTCGGGTGTGCCTGCTTCAAGTATTTTGCCTTCGTACATCAAATAAGCACGGTCGGTAATAGAAAGCGTTTCTTGAACATTGTGGTCAGTGATAAGAATCCCGATATTTTTTTGCTTGAGTTTCGCTATGATATACTGAATGTCTTGCACCGCAATCGGGTCAATACCTGCAAATGGCTCATCCAATAAAATAAAACTAGGCGAAGTTGCCAATGCTCTTGCAATTTCCGTTCGGCGGCGTTCGCCTCCCGAAAGGGTATCTCCTCCGCTTTTCCGCACTTTTTCCAATCCAAATTCACCAATGAGACTTTCGAGTTTCTCTCGCTGTTCGGCTCTGGAAAGTTTTATCATTTCGAGTACGCCTTTGATGTTGTCCTCTACACTCAATTTGCGAAATACCGAAGCCTCTTGTGGCAAATAGCCAATGCCTTTTTGCGCTCTTTTGTACATGGGCAGTGATGTAATCTCTTCGTCATCGAGATAAACATTGCCTTCATTCGGTTTAATAAAACCTACCGTCATGTAGAAACTCGTGGTTTTTCCCGCACCATTTGGCCCTAGCAATCCTACTATTTCGCCTTGATTCACTTCAATCGAAACATCATTGACTACCCGTCTGCGCCCATAAATTTTAACCAAATTTTGCGCTGACAGTTTCATACCTCTTGCTCGGTTATGCTGCTTTTTGCTGCTCATAAGTACAATGATGAATTGACGAGCGAACTCTAAAAAGTCGAATATTTGAAAAACGTAAGAAAAGACTTTTTAGAGTCAACTCAATAATAGAATGTCTCGAATATAACCTTATCTAGCAATTGCTCCTGCCCTACCTTTATTCCTTGGCAGGGTCATTCTTTTGCTCA
>CALOED010000045.1:0-2083 GCA_942492005.1 uncultured Saprospiraceae bacterium | reverse complement strand
GCGATCGTGAAGTTTGCAAAAAATTTGCGCGTGCATATGGAATCGGTGGTGAACATTGCCAAGGGTGAAATTGTCGAATGGGAAATTGGAAGGCTTTTAATAATTTAATCGGACGGATCATTAGACGGGCTTGCGGATATCGAAATACGGACTATTTATTCCTCAAAATCCGACAAGCCGCAGACCTACCGGAACTATCAATTGCCAAGGGGTGAAAACAGCGAAGAACCGATTTAAAACACTTCATCAGTGTTGATTCACGCCCATTTACGCTCGCGTCCCTTGCGTCTATAGCGACTCTTGCGTTTAAAAATTTTCGCTGGACGGCAATTGATCCTGTAAAACCAATTCATCAATTATTGGTTCAAAATAAAAACGCAAAAGCCGCGAGTGGCGCTAGTGACGCAATCGAACCAGGACC
Organism: uncultured Saprospiraceae bacterium; assembly: GCA_942492005.1. Classification (GTDB taxonomy): domain Bacteria; phylum Bacteroidota; class Bacteroidia; order Chitinophagales; family Saprospiraceae; genus CAKZLL01. Next base: position 1,662 of record CALOED010000045.1, on the reverse strand, counting down.
AATGCGTCCTTGACTGAGAGGATAACTCGGTAAGGCAAGGCAACGATTCTGAGGAGATTTCGCGCTGGATGAGTAAAAACCCCTCTATAAGTATTGTCGAAAATAGCCGATTTATTTCATCTAAAAATGCACTTTTTTTCAGAAAATTCGATAAAGCCTTAATTATCAGCACTGTACAAGGCAAAATATTTTCATCTCGAATTGGCGTTTTCTGGCGACGTTGGCTACATTTTGGCTTTTGATCAATGCGCGATCATTGCGATCGAGCGGCGTTTTTTGAAATTCGGAACGTTCAAAATTCTTCAGAATTGAACGCAATAGGCGAAAGAAGCACAAATGTCGCAAACGACTAGAATGGAACAAAGCTTCACAATCAAATTACAGAATCCTCATCAAGTGATTATTCACAGCCAATTTACGCTTGCGTCACCTGCGTCTATAGCGACTCTTGCGTTTAATGTATGCGCCGGACGGCCATTGATCCTGATTAAGCAATTATTCAATTATCGATTCGAACTGAGAAACGCAAAAGCTGCGAGTGTCGCTAGAGACGCAAACGAAACAGATTCAAACAATCCTCGTTTGAGTGAATTTCTCGCTAAGTCAAAGCAACGAATCCGAGGAGTTTTCGCAGCGGAAGAGTAAAACCCCTCTATAAGTATATGTCGAAAATGACCGTTTTATTTCATCTGAAAATGCATTTTTTCATAAAAATTATAAAGCCTTAATTATCAGCACTGTACAAAGCAATATATTTTCATTTCGATTGGCGTTTTTGGTTACTGAGCATTCATTTTGAGTTTTGAGCGATGCGCGATCATTGCGATCGAGCGGCGTTTTTTAAAATTCGGAACGTTCGACATTCTCCGGATTTGAACGCAATAGGCGCGAGTGGCGCAAATGTCGCAAACGACTAGGATGACTCAAAGCATCACACGCAAATTTCAAAATCCTGATCAGGTGATTACTCACAGCCAATTCACGCTTGCGTCACCTGCGTCTATAGCGACTTTTGCGTTTAAAATTGCGCTGGATGGCAAATGATCCTGTAATCAAATTCATCAATTATCGATTCAAAATGAAAAACGCAAAAGTCTCAAGTGGCGCCAGAGACGCAAACGACACAGGTGCAATTCAACCTTGATTGAGAGGAAGTTGTCGGCAAAGAGAAGCAATGAATCCGATAAGATTTCGCACAGGAAGAGTAAAACCCCTCTATAAGTATATGTCGAAAATGCACTTTCTTCAGAAAATTCGTAAAGCCTTAAATATCAGCACTATACAAAGCAAAATATTTTCATGTCAAATTGGCGTTTTCGGAGGTTTAGAAAGCATTTTGGTTTTATAGCGATTCACGATCATAGCGATCGAGCGGCGTTGTTCGATACGTCGGAGCGTTCAAAATTCTTCGGAATTGAACGCAAAAGACGCAAGAGGCGCTATAGACGCTAACGACTAGGAAGTAGCAAAGCGTCACAATCAAATTTAAGAATCGTCATCAGTAGATTACTCACTGCCAATTCACGCTTGCGTCACCTGCGTCTATAGCGACTCTTGCGTTTAATGTAGTGCGCCGGACGGCCATTGATCCTGATTAAGCAATTATTGTAACCTTCAAGCTAAATGGAAAACTCCGAAGATTTCCCCGGTTTTCAATCTCTG
>CALOED010000044.1:0-12355 GCA_942492005.1 uncultured Saprospiraceae bacterium | reverse complement strand
TACGCCCACAATGATACCTTTTTGGTACAAAGGAGAGAGCGGATCAAATTTTAGGATAAACGTTTTTCCTTGATAGCCAGGGGCTTGTGCTTGCAAAGCATTTGCCATGAGCATACTCCCAAGTATTAAAATCCATGTAGATATGTAAAGGTATTTTTTCAATTCGCTATTATTTTAAAACTGTCATAGATGATGCTATTGAGATTAGTTTCACTAGCATTAGCATCTATTTTTCGGTATTCTCTATATACAATTTGGGAGCGAGCCACATCTGCGATTACTGTAAAAAAAAGCGTTTCATCATTCGAACTAATACTAGGTAATAGTTTTTTTGAAGAAGACAAAATACTTTCGCTGCTGTTCGTATGAATAGTTTTTTGATACGAAATGCCTTGAATCGCAAAGAAAGGTGTCCCATAAATCTCTGCTAAATGACTGTATTGTGTTGAGATTTTTGGCCCTTCCAAATAAAAGGTTTCTGTACTGTTCGATTTACTTGGGCTGGTGTTGATGTCCTTAAAGTCCTGTAAATAATTGACTTGTAGGATTTCTTTTCTTAAAGGTGCTAGATATTTAAAGTAAGAAGCATCATTATTCTCTAATAGGTCTGTATCAATCACATTGAGCGTGATGCCATTTTTTTTTGCGTTATCCGTTAATAGTTCGTTGAAACGTTTTTCTTGTCTTTTTGAGTCTGTATAGCTATTTTGTTTTTTAGTTCTTTTTCCTTTTGAGTTCAAAAGTACTTTAAAACTAGGATTAATAGATATAATATATTTGGCTTTGTCGCTTTTGAGTGTAAAATTTTCTTGACGCTCTATTTGCAAGACACTACTACAGCCAAAATTTGTAGCCATAAACACACTTAGTAGTAAAATATTTCTAATATTAAATATTTTCATTATAACTTACGCTTTGCTTCCAAGTAATGTTTACCACTAGGGAACAATTTGACATACTTCTGATAATAGGGCTTCGCTGCATCAACTCCTTTGTGCTGTTCGCTCAATTTTGCCATTGTAATCAACATCGTTTCGTTCGTAGGATAATCCTTATACAGCTTTTTCACAAAGCCATATATCATTACTTGTAGTTCTGTTTTATCTGTATTATTCACCAAGCAGCAAAGCTTAGCATATTCATCTTCTTCAATAAGCTGTTTGTCAAAAAATATTCTATCCAGCAAGTTGAGCTGGTTATAGTGTGCGATATAATAAAAATTTTCTGCTATCGTAATATGCAAAAACTGATTATTCGGAAAATCCCTAATCATTACCATTGCCTCAAAAATACTCTTCAAATAGTTGGCATCCTGTGCCGCCTGATGAATTACTTCGAAGTGTGCGACCTTGCTAATCGTATAAAAATTACTTGCCAAACGATTATACGATTTCGGAACATTGAGCGCAAAAGGGCCAGGCGGAAAATCTCGCTCAATGATTTTCTCCAGCAACTCCAAACGCTTTTTGATATGATGGTCAGAGAAGTGCTGAGGCGCAGCACTATTGAAGGCATTTTTCTTAAAAGCACTATATTCCTTAAAATCGCAAAGGCTATTCGGGTCAAACAAATAATCCTCCGATGATAAATACTCTACAAGATTTACCATTTCTCGTTCGCCTTTTCTCAATAAGATGTTCAATGTATTCACACTTTCCTCCACCTTGTAATTAGCATCCTTCATCAGTTGCAATGCCGCCGAATCCGCTTCCAATTCGTATTGAAGGCTATAATCAAAATGTTCTCTAAAGTTCTTTACCAGCAATTTGCTATTTTGAGTAGCGGGGTGTTCTTTTATTTGCTGCGCATATTGCTTGTACGGATGCTGCATTTGATAATGCGCCACCTCATGCGCCAACACATAAGCCAGCTGCCCTTCGCTCTCCAACTGACTGAGTAAACCTATATTGATAAGAATTGTGCCTGTTTGCCAAGAAGAAGCATTCATCTCGTAAGACTTACTCACGTAGAATTGTATTTTTTCTTCTAATCCCGTATGCACCAATATTTTTTTGCCTACTTCTCGCACATACTCCGTCAGAGGGTCATTGAAATAGATTTGACCACTTTTGAAAATAGTGTGCAAAGAAAAATTAGTCGCATCACGAAATTGCTCTCGCTGTATTTTCGTTAGCCGTTCGGTGTTTTGAATCGTAATACGAGATTGACCCCTGACTAAATTCAGAAAATCATTCGGTATCCGACCTTCAACTTTTATCAAATCATAGTCATGCGTAAATTGTCCGTACAAAGGCGAACAGCTTAACACAACCCATAAGATAAATAGGCATTGAAAAATAGGTCTTTTTCTTCTTCTTCTTGTTGATATTGTTGTTATTGCATTCATTTATAAAAAAGCATATTTATTTTCGCAATAAAATCAACTGTTAATAGATTTAATTTAATGTAAAGTATTCTAGTTTAATTTTAATAAAAAAATATGCCAGAACAACGTTAGTAGTCAATTGAATTATCTTAATATTTATTTTATAGTGACTTTTTAACAAATATAGATGATAATTTTTTATATATGAAGAATTGTCATTATTTTCTTACAATAATTTGACGAACATATTAAAAAATCCTAATATGTTTTTAGAAAGATAAAAATATATAACGTAATATTTAGTATATAGATTAAATTTATATGAAAAAGACACTTATTTTGTGTATAAAATATTGAAAATTAACATTTTGGATATAAGTTTTTATTTTAAAATATAAATGACTTATATCAGATTATAAAATAAAAAAGAGATGAGATTATAATAAATGGTTATCGTTTTATTAATTTTAAAACTAAATACTATTATTGTTCGTTGTTAAAAGCGGACTAGATAATCTAGAATTATCTTTTTTTTAAAGAAAAATATTATTTCAATCACTCAAAAGAAAAAAATCATGGCATTAAATATTACAGACGACAACTTTCAAGAAAAAGTATTGGAGAGCAAAGTAGCAGTAGTTGATTTTTGGGCAGTATGGTGCGGTCCTTGTAAGATGGTAGGCCCTATCATTGAAGAGCTGGCAGAAGAGTATGCGGGGAAAGCCGTCATTGGTAAAATGGATGTAGATAGTAACTCTATCAATCCTACGGAATATAACGTAAGAAGCATTCCGACGGTTTTGTTTTTCAAAGATGGAGAATTGAAGGACAAATTAGTAGGAGCTACTACGAAGGCGAATTACGAGAAAAAATTAAAAAAACTCTTGAGCGAAACCAACAAGACGGATGCCGTCAGCTAGTTCGGATAAAAAAAACCTTTATTTATCTAAAAAATCCTTTGGGCGATAACAGTCAAAAGGATTTTTTAGTTTTATATCGTAACTTGGAGTTTCTTATTCATTACAATCTCAGATTTAAGAAAGATATTATGAGTTTAATCAACGATTATGATGTTCGGAATATCGGCAACTTGGAACTTTTTGCACGTCAAGTAGTCGAAGGATTTATTATAGGATTGCACAAAAGTCCTTTTCATGGCTTCTCGGTAGAGTTTGCCGAGCATCGTATTTACAACCCCGGCGAAACCACAAAGAATATTGACTGGAAAGTGTTCGCTCGTACCGACAAGATGTTTACGAAGCGATACGAAGAAGAAACCAACCTTCGATGCCAAATCGTGATAGATACTTCGTCGTCCATGTATTTTCCCGAAGCCAAAAAGCATTCGGAAATGCACTTGAATAAGCTGCGATTCAGCGCATTGTCAGCCGCAGCACTCATGAATTTGCTCATGCGACAGCGAGACGCATTCGGGCTAAGTACCTTCGATGATAAAATTGGGCATCATACTCGATGCAAATCCAGCACGGCACATTACCGACTGCTCCTCTCGTACTTAGATAAAATATTGGCTACGCCACAACGAGACATCAAAACCGATGCAACACAGGCCCTGCACCAGATAGCGGAGAGCATTCACCGCCGCTCGTTGGTTATTATTTTTAGCGATATGTTCGACGATAAAGAAGGCGCAGAAAAACTTTTTGAAGCCTTACAGCATTTAAAATATAACAAACACGAAGTCATTTTATTTCATGTGGTAGATAAGGCAAAGGAGATAGAATTTAATTTTGAAAATCGCCCTTATGTTTTCGTAGATATGGAAAGTGGCGAAAGAGTACGTTTGCAGTCTAATCAAGTCAAGGAACATTACGTGAAGCAAATGAAGCAGTTCAAAGATGATTTGAAAATGAAGTGCTTACAATACAAAATTGACTTTGTGGAAGCTGATATCAATAAAGACTTTAAACAAATATTGATGCCTTATTTAGTAAAAAGAGGTAAATTGTATTAATATAATGGTGCAATTTTGAATGAGAATTAGTTCAAAATAAATTGCATATTAAGTAGTCGGACATATTTATTTTGCAAATAACTACCTCTCCAATGGGTTTTAACTCATTGCTTTTCAATCAATTAGTTCGCAATGGGTCATGACCCATTGGAAATAATTTTGTCCAATTACTTACTACGAATTACTACGAATTACTACGAATTACTACGAATTACTACGAAAGTATGCACTAAAAAATACAAAAAAATAATACGCCAATTTTGGAGTGTGTTTTTTAACTAAACGTATGAACATAAAGAAAGAGACCGCCATATCAAATGAAGATGATTTTACAGAAGAGCAAGAAGAAGGGTTTGATTCTATACGCACTTCTCGAATCTTAATCCCTATTTTGATTGGGGTAGGCGTGGTGATATATGTTTTGTTTCAACAATTTGACCTCCAAGAATTTTCCGAAATCAAATGGAAACAACACACTTTTTTCTGGATAGGCGTATCCATTTTTTTTATACTTATTCGCCATTTTGCCTACATGGCACGCTTATACATACTCACCGAAGGGGCGTTCAATTGGCGCAAATGCTTTGAGTTAATTTTTATTTGGGAATTTAGTTCCGCTATTTCGCCTACTAGCATTGGCGGCTCGGCAGTAGCGTTTTTTATGCTTTCGCAAGAAAAACTCGCTATGGCAAAAACGGCTGCCATCGTCACTTATACCATTGTGTTGGATGCCTTATTTTTTGTAATCACTTTACCTATTATTTATTTGATATTCGGAAAAGCGATGCTCGGCACAGGCGTAAAATTCCTTTATTTGCCCGTAGAAGTTTTTATTATAGTCGTATATACTATTATTATCGTTTATGGCGCATTGTTCGCCTATGGCTTATTTCGAAACCCCAAAGGCTTAAAAAACTTCTTCCTTTGGGTTTGCAAAATTCCATTTCTCCGACGATTTCAAGAAAAAGCCGAAGAACTAGGCGAAGACATCATATTAGCATCCGAAGAGCTAAAAACCAAAGGATGGAAATATCATACAGGCGGATTATTGACCACCGTAGTGGCGTGGTTGTCTCGGTTTTTGATACTTGGCTTTTTGTTCATCGCCTTTGTGCCAGCCATCACGACTGATTTTTATACCAATTCCGTATTGTTTTCTCGCATAGAATCCATGTTTTTGGTGATGCTATACAGCCCTTCTCCAGGGGCGCAGGATTTACCGAACTTTTCTTTTATCCTTTTTTTAAAGAATTTATACCCGAAACCGTTGCTACTACCATCGTGCTTATTTGGCGACTAATGACGTATTATTCTTACTTATTCATCGGTGTGATTATCGTTCCGAACTGGATTCGTAATATCATAAATAGAAGGAGAAAAGAAAAGCATGAATTAACGAGTTGATGTTTTTTTTTGTATAAAATGCCAATTGCGCTTAAATATTTGAATGGCGACACTAAAAAATATTGACCAGAATTATTTTCTTCGCAGATAGAAATATAGAGGAGCGTTTGCTCCAAATCATTATAAAAAATAATCATGGCAACTAAAAAATCAAATGCACTGACAATGCGAGTGCTACACCGTTATTTGGGCTTTTTCTTAGTAGGTATTATGGCAGTATATGCTACGAGCGGTATTGTTTTAATCTTTCGAGATACGGATTTTTTGAAACAAGAAAAAAAGGTAGAAAAACAACTGGAAGCTAACTTAGGCGAAGAAGAACTGGGTAAAGCCCTGAAAATGAAACGCTTCAAAGTAGAAAAAGAAGAAGGCGAAACGTCTTATTTCCAAAACGGAACATACAACAAACAAACTGGCGCAGCGGAATACACCACCAAAGAATTGCCTTATGTATTGGATAAAATGACGCATTTGCACAAAGCAAAATCTAGCGAGCCATTGTATTTTCTCAATATCTTTTTTGGTCTGTCGTTGTTGTTTTTCGTGATTTCAGCTTTTTGGATGTTTTTGCCAAAAACTTCGCTTTTCAAGAAAGGAATGTATTTCACATTGGCAGGCATCATTCTGACTTTAATATTGTTATTTATATAGAAATAATAGACAAGACTACTAAAAATCAGTAAGTTGCATTTTGCATCATACCATTTTTAGCAATTCCCCATAAGGAAAAAAGATAGCGAAAATATAAGGTAGCGTTAAGATTCTTCTTTTTCTTGCTAAAAAGAAGCAAAAAGTTAAATATTCCATAGTGAGAATTGCTATACCATTTTTTTAGAATAAAGTCTAATCTTGTAATGAGTTCTGCAAAGTATAAATTAAAGGCATGAGAAAATATATTTTTCGAGGATATTTCAATATAGGTTTAGCCTTTTTGGCTGGCGTTTTAGTTATGGGGAGTTGCAAAAATGCTTCGTACTCTCAAAATGAAGCTAAAGAAGTAACGGTGAATAATTGGTACACGCCTACATCGTATGTCAAGGGCATTCCTGTTTACGAAAAATTCACGGATGCAGAACCGTTTTTCCATTTTGATACAGATACGACTTACGTTATCAATTTTTGGGCAACATGGTGCAAGCCGTGCGTAGAAGAGTTGCCATATTTTGAAGCTATCACGGAACAATACAAGGATAAAAAAAGTACAAGTAATATTGATGAGTTTGGATTTTCCACGTCAGATAGAAACCAAACTTGTACCATTTTTAAAGGAAAAGCAACTTCAATCGGCAGTCATCGTATTGAAAGATGGCAAATTCAACAATTGGATTGATAAGGTTTCGACGGAATGGGATGGAGCAATTCCAGTGACGTATATTTATAAAAAAGACAAACATTACTTCATCGGTCATTCGGTCGAAAGTAAATCAGAACTGGAAGAGGTGATGAATAAGTTATAAAAATTAACACAAATTCAATTATCATTTATTTGCTGTTGAGCGTAGCTTTTATAGAGCGTATCAATAGGAAAGTATTTAAATCAAAAAAATCATGAAATACGTATTATTCTTTTTAACGGTTGTCGTACTAGGTGCTTGCACCAGTCAAAACACAACGGTAGCTAGTGATGAAAAAAAATCGGATGAAGCAAAAGTTGTAGTAGCCGAAAAAATGGGCGTGGAGGTAGGCGACAAAGCACCTGATTTTAAATTGAAAAGCATAGATGGCAAGGTATATTCTTTTGCGAATATCAAAGACGGACAAGGCAAAGCACCTAAAGGCTACATCGTTGTGTTTACTTGTAATACTTGCCCCGTAGCTAAGGCGAACGAGTCAAGAATCATTGAATTGCAAAATAAATATGCTAAAATGGGCTATCCCGTAGTAGCTATTCAGCCCAACGACCCTGCGGCAAAACCGGGCGATAGCTACGGTGAAATGGTAAATTATGCAGAAGAAAAAGGATTTAATTTCTTGTACTTGTTTGATGAAGGACAAAAAATATATCCAAAATATGGCGCAACTCGCACGCCAGAAGTATTTTTAGTAGATAAAACATTGAAAGTTCGCTATCACGGCGCAATTGACGATAGCGCAAGAGATGTGGAAAATGTGGAAGTGAAATTCTTGGAAAATGCGATAGAAGCATTGGAAAAAGGCGAAGAACCAAAACCTGCTACCACCAAAGCCGTAGGATGTAGCATCAAGACGGTATAGGTTTTTTCCCTAATCGTTTCATCCAATTTTGCAAAGAGGAATAGCCATTGATTTGGTTATTCCTCTTTTGTTTTTTAGAATTTTAGAAAAAACGGATGAAAAAAATTAAGTACAACTCGGATTGCTTACAAGCATGGAAAACATCCTAATCATATCTTTACATTATAGATAAAAGGAAAGGTATTTTAATCCAAAAGACAGAAAGAGGACAATTTATAACACCAATTTCATACAGAGTACTATGTATAGATTATAGCTCAAGAACATCATTTAGCCCTTCTTGCGATAGCTTTCGTGAGGCAGGGCTAGTTTTTTTTGCCATTGGTTTTAATCGGTTTTTAATAAGATACAGGCTTGACTTTTTTCAATGAGAAAATCTTGTTCCTCTTTTTTTATCAAAAAAAATGGATACAACCGCTAATTGTTAAATGGCAAAAAACAAACAATAAGATATATTTACTTCATAAATACAAGGAAAGGTATTTTTATCAAAAAACATAAGAGGACTCATAATCCCAAAATACATATATGGTACTATGTATAGATTTTATAACTCCAAAGCATTTTTAACCCTCCCTTACCACTTCCACGCTTCATTTTTAAAATAAGGAACATCTAAGCTGTCTGATAATTGGTCAAAGGTAGATTTGAGGTTTTCCAATGCTTTAATTTCAGCTTTAGGAATAACAATGGTTTCGCCAAATTTGAGTTTTACTAGAATATGATTCGACAATTCTACAAAATTTTCAATTTGGTTGGACTTTATTTTTGTTTCAGACACATCAGTTTTCAAATAGAGCCATTCTTCCGTAAATTCAGCTTCGGTATTAATATCTATTTTGGCATGATAAGTTTCCTTGATATGATTATAAAAATGTTTGTAAATGCGTCTTTTATGATATTTCGGATAAAACAATATACTCAATACAGCGAAGCCCAAACCGTAATACATCAAAAAATCACTTTCTAAAGTGAAACCTATTGCGGCAAAAACAAACATAAAAGCGACAAAAATCCACATTCCTCTGCGTCGTCGTTGTTGTTTTTCTTTGGATTGAGAATAATGATACAACTGATAAGTCAAATAATCATTTTCCGACATTTTCCACTGATACTTCATATTTCCGTTTTATTATTTTATCCTAATTTAATTTGATTTACGAAGCTAATAAAAACAACTCATTTCCATCACTTTTCGCCAACCTTGCCAGCCTTCTTGCTCGCAAAGCGAATTATTATGCCAAAGAGAAATAAAGTGACCGTTTACCGATTTGGTGGCTTCAAAGAGTTCACGAGTGAGGGCAATTGCTTCTTCGGGCTGGAGCTGAAGGTAGTTTTTGAGCGTAATATCCATCACCTGAAAAGGAAAAACTCGAAGGCGAGTCGCTTCGTTTTTGGATAAATCAAACCAAAAGAAAGGCGTAGCAATACTTGCCCTGAAACCCACCTGTTCCGCATATCCCATCGTATAATCGGCTTCTATTCCTATTTGCAAAAGCCGTTGGTAAGTCGTCGGAAACTCAAGTTTCAAATAGTGTTGTCGGCTGATTTTGATGGGGATTTGAGCAACTTTTGCCAAGTTGTTTTTTTCAGTTTTCAAAATGTCAATACTTGAATTAGACTGGTAAGAAGGATGAATGCCTACTGGATGACGTTCTGCTATTTGGCGAATCAGTTGTTGGAATGCTTTTTTTGGATAGAAATATTTTTATCGAATGCGCCATGTTTGCCTACCAAGAAAAAATAAATGGGCGAAAGGCGGTGACGTTGGTGAAAAGCATCCAAAAAATCAAACGTAAAATAAGGGTCTTGTTCTTGTCCTGATAGCACTCGAACACGCTGCGGCAGTTGCTTTGGCTGTTTCAGAAAAGCCCGAGCAGTGCCGCCTAAGGTGCGTTTCCAGCCTTTATGCAGATATGACCACGCATAATCAATATCATAAGTAGGCGTATATAGGAAATGCGGCAACTGAAATTTGAGGGTTGGATACTTGGCTTCCATCAAGCCTTTTAGGACGAGAGCCAGTTGATTGACTAAAGGTTTTTTTAAAAAATTATTCCTAAACGCCAAACTAGATATGGCTTTGTACCTTTGGTGTTCGTCCCTGTGAGCGGGCAAATATTCTTCGTAGCGACTAACGAGATAAAAAATCATAGCAAAAGGGTCGAAAGGCAATGCCGAATTGCTATTTTCGTGGAAATAAAATGCCGTTAATTCGTTCCATTTCTTAGTTCTAATAGTTTGAGGAGCTATGGATTTTTCAAAAAGTAAAGCGGCATTTTGAACAAAAAGAGCATCAGAAAAGGCTTCTGACGAATAATTGATTTTAGGAATGGACGCATTCTTAAAAATATTTTTATCCTGAATACATTCAATAGTTTGCCCCAAAATTTGCTCGAATACCAATTGAAAGGTATATTTAAGTCGAGGTGTGATTTGATTTGAATATATTAAAATCATTTTGAATGTATAAATTTATGGTTGTTTTATCTTTTTGATTATTTTTATCGGTATATAATTTTTTTTTATAAAAAAAATAAAATACTAAGAAGTAAAAATAATCAAATTGAGTATTCAATTAAAAATAAAGAGCAATGGAAGACCAAAATAACAATTTAGGCGCAACACTAGGAGAAATTAGTACTATCCGTAACATTCTGATGGGCGGACAGATGCAGCAGTATGACCAAACATTTGCGGATATTGATAATAAAATTAATGCGAATGCAAAAGATGCCGATGAGCGTCTGAAGGCATTGGAGCAGCAGATGAACAACAAGTTTGAAGCCTTGCAAAAAGAGATGAACGACAGGTTCGATAAATTAGAAACATTACTAACCGAAAATGCGGAAAAACTCAATGAGCGAATCAATGCCGTGAGTACGACAGATAAAACCGACTTGGGATTATTGTTAGCAGAAGTCAGCAATCGTTTGATTAACGGCTGAGATTTGAAAATGTGAATTTTCGATAATACTACCTAACCTTTACTTGAATTAATTCAGATGGGACAAACAATTTCAGAAGAAGCGGCTCTGATGAGCAAGCTAAAATCTATCTTATTAGAACAAGATAGGAAAGAGATAGAGGCTATCAAGCGGACGCTTTATAACAAAGAGGAGCTTGAGAAAGAGGTGAATCCGATAGTTGAACAGCGCATTCAGCACATCAAGGAGCATTTCCCAGAAGAATTTGGCGTGCAAGTGAATATGGCGATTGAAGAGAAACTGGAAGAGTCGAAAGAGCAGCTTTTGGCGGTGATATATCCCGTGCTAGGGCAGATGATGCGCAAATACATCAATTACCAATTTCAGATGCTGAAGGACAAAATAGATAGTCAAGTCAAATCTACTTTTTCCTCGAAGGGCATTATTGGCCAAGTCAAATCTCGCCTTTTTGGCATTCGGTCCAGTGATATGCTACTCAGCGATTTTGACAAGCCGATGATACAAGAAGTGTATGTGATTCAAGCAGATTCCGGCTTATTGATAGGCAGCTACTCTCGGCAAGAGACCGTGGATAAGGATATGATAGCAGGAATGCTCACAGCTATCAAGTCATTTGTGCAAGACGCATTTCAGCGTACCGAAGACGAACTTGACCTCATAGAGTATGGTAGTTATAAAATTCTAATTCAAAACTTTCATGCCTATTATATCTCCGTAGCTATTGCAGGGTCGCTTTCTGCCAAAGAGAAAGATGAACTTTCAGAACACCTTATGAAATTTGCGGATGAGGCTATGGATGTCAATTTGCAACTAATTACATCTAAACTAAACACGGAAGTCTCTTCTAAATTGGAAGAACATTTTTCTAAAGAACTTTTTTAGAGAATAACGAAAACATCGTGCAATTTTATAGAAAAATGATTAAGATTATTAAATTAGCAAAATAGTAGGTTGTTTTTTAGCGAAAATGTTAATTAAATAGACAATTTACAAGATAACTATTACATTACTACTAAATGGATTGAATATTAGATATAGTTTTTCTAATTCAATCAAATTTTTTGACTTTTTTGATTTAATTAAAAATTAAGACAAAGTCTATCATTGACAAAAATTTATGATAAGTACAAAAGTAATTTTAACAGGAAGTTTTGGAGTAGGAAAAACATCTTTATTCAACCAGTTTTTGTTTAGCAAATTTAGCGAAAAATATTTGACAACTATTGGCGTAATGTCAAAAAAAAGGTGATTAAAATAGATGGTGAAGAGCTTTCTATACTACTTTGGGATATAGCAGGAGAGATTTCACAAGATAAAGTGCCGCATTCTTATTTTTAGGAGCAAGCGGCATTATATGTATTTGATGTAGCGTCCGATGACTTATGGAAACATTGCTTCTGATATTGAATACCTTCAATCGAAAGATTCAGGTGTGAAAATCAAAGTAGTAGGCAATAAAAAAGACCTTGCTACGGAAAAACAAATGAA
>CALOED010000043.1:0-16035 GCA_942492005.1 uncultured Saprospiraceae bacterium | reverse complement strand
ATTGCTTCACGTTCAGTTGTGTACTTATTTGAAATAAATTGAGTTGGTGATAATAAGTCGTATGCCCCAATTCATGGGTGAGAAGGGCAACTTGCGTATCAAAATTCATTTTACCAATCAGCGCATTTTTGAAAAAGCCAGTGGAGTCGTTGCTCACCAAAATCCGATAACGACGGTGCTTGCCATTGCGCAGCAGCGTCATAAAATCAAAATTGGACTCCAGCGGTGCAGAAATATTATCAAACTCAAATGATATTTTAACATCTTTTAGTTCTGGATATTTGGATAAGGCGATTAAGCATTGCAATTCGTAACCTTCAAGCAAGGCTTTTTTGTTGCCGTATTCGGCTTTTAGGCTATCAAATTTAGCAGCATAAAATTCGGAATCTAAATTTCTGCTTATGGGCGCACTTTCCAACCATTTTAGGTTTTGGTCGGGTTTTACGCTAGAAAAAATGATAATAAGAGCCACTACAATAACTCCACAGAGAATTAAAGCCAATAGCATTTTAAAAAAAGTACGAATATTCATTTTTTCCAACATGATTGAGTTCTTTTTTATATTAAAATCGGGAGCGGTTTTTCTTAAAAATACGTAAAGCTAGTTGTATTTTCGTAAAAAGAGGAAAAACAAAGCCGAAAATTCTTTGTCTGTTTGTCTTTTCAAAACGAAAAAAATATGAAAAAACTCAACATCAGTTCTATTTGCAGCCGAGAAATACGAGATACGCAACAGGTCGTGCGCTCGCATCAGTTGCCGATTTATCCTACGTCTTCTTTTCGATTTGATGACCTTCAACAGGGTATGGACGTGTTTGTAGGCAAACGAAAAGAGCATTTGTACAGCCGCTACGGCAATCCGACGGTAGATGCAGTTGCCGAAAAAATTAGCTTGCTCGAAACCCATCAATTAGAAATAAGTGCCAAAACCTTTTTGGCTAGTTCGGGAATGGCTGCTATTTCTACTATTTTAATTGCGCTGCTCAAAGGCGGTGATAAGGTTTTAGCTCCCGAAAACATTTATGGCGGCACGACTTACTTGCTCCGAGACGTTCTGACGGAGTTGGGTATTGAGTACCTAACGGCTGACTTCAACGACCTCGAGGCTTTAGAAAAAACAGTAAAAGCCGACAAAAAAATCAAAGTCCTTTATTTTGAAACCCCCACGAATCCAACGCTTTCTATCGTAGATATTCAACAAGTTTGCGATATTGCCCAACGTCACCAACGCAAAACGGTGTTTGACAATACCTTCTGCACGCCCATTATTCAGCAGCCTTTTCAGTTTGGAATTGACTTTATCGCACACTCTACCACCAAATACCTCAACGGGCATGGAACTTCTATTTCTGGCGCAATGGTAGGAAAAGACGTGGATTTTATGAATGAAGTGATTTTTAAAAAAATGATTTTGCTAGGCAGCAATTCCAATCCTTTTGACGCATGGATGATTAATAACGGAATAAAAACCCTTGCGCTACGCATGGAACGCCATTCTCAAAATGCCGAAAAAATAGCACATTTTCTGTATCAGCATCCAAAAGTAAAGCAAGTATATCATCCGAGTTTAAGCTCGCACCCGAATCACGAATTGGCTAAAAAGCAAATGAAAATGATGGGAGGAATGTTGAGTTTTGAACTTCATGGCGGCTTTGAAAGTGCCGTTCATTTCATGAATAACACAGAACTGTGTACGATTGCGCCAACTTTAGGCGACGTAGATACGCTTACGATGCACCCTGCTTCGATGTCGCACGCCAATATTCCTAAAGACGTTAGAGAAGCGCATGGCATCACCGATGGTTTGATTAGAGTCTCGGTAGGAATTGAGGCGGCAGAAGACCTTATCGCAGATATTGGTCAGGCTATTGACTGAGTGTAAATGTTGATGCGATTGTTTCAAAAAAACGACCGCATCAATACTTTTCTAAGCCAAAATATCTTTCACCAGATGACCTTCCACATCCGTCAATCGGAAGCGTCTGCCCTGATATTTATAAGTTAATTTTTCGTGGTCGATGCCCAAAAGGTGCAGTGCCGTAGCTTGAAAATCGTGAACATTTACGGGGTTTTCTATCACATTGTATCCAAATTCGTCCGTTTCGCCATAGACCGTACCCGGCTTGATACCGCCGCCTGCCATGAAAATAGTAAAGCATCTCGGATGATGGTCTCGCCCGTAATTCATATCCGTGAGTTCGCCTTGCGAATAGTTCGTTCGCCCAAACTCGCCACCCCAAATCACCAAAGTATCATCCAGTAAGCCTCGCTGCTTCAAGTCCATAATCAGGGCTGCCGTCGGTTGGTCCACGTCTTTGGCTTGCCCTCTGATTTGGGTAGGCAAGTCAAAGTGTTGATCCCATCCCATGTGGTAGAGTTGTATAAATCTTACGTCTTTTTCGGCTAATTTGCGTGCCAAGAGGCAGTTTGCGGCATACGTGCCAGGAGTCATGACATCGGGGCCATACATTTTATAAATATAATCTGGCTCGTCCGAAATATCCATCACATCAGGCACGGAAGTTTGCATTTTGTAAGCCATCTCGTATTGAGCAATGCGAGAAGCTATCTCAGGGTCGCCGAAGGTTTGCATCTGCTGATGATTGAGTTCTGCAATATGGTCCAGCATTTTCCGACGGTTGAGGCTATCAACACCATTAGGATTTTGAAGATACAAAACGGGGTCTTTGCCCGAACGGAATTGCACGCCTTGATGCAAAGAATGCAAAAAGCCATTGCCCCAAAGTCGAGTATAAAGCGGCTGCCCGTCGGGGCGACCCGTGCCACGGGAGACCAAAACGGTAAAAGTAGGTAGGTTTTGATTTTCGCTTCCCAATCCATAACTCAACCATGCGCCCATGCTAGGTCTGCCCGGCTGTTGCGACCCCGTTTGAAAAAACGTGATGGCAGGGTCGTGATTGATGGCTTCGGTGTTCATGGATTTTATAAAACACAACTCATCGGCTATTTTCCCAATGTGCGGCATAACTTCGCTGACCCATGCGCCAGATTGTCCATGTTGGTTAAATTCAAAAATTGAATTAGCTAAAGGAAAGTTTTCTTGCCCCGAAGTCATTCCTGTCAATCGCTGCCCTTTACGGATACTTTCGGGCAAATCTTTGCCGCGCATTTTTTCTAACATGGGTTTGTAATCAAACAAATCCAACTGCGAAGGCCGCCGCTCTGAAATAGATAAATGACTCGTTTGGCTTTTGGTGCAAAGTGTGGCAAATCGCCCAATCCGCTACCATTGCCTACATCGGTAATGACCCCGTTTTTGGAAGTAGAAAAAAAACGATAGCCCAGCAAAGAAGCTAAGGCCGCTGAACCGATACCAATAGCAGATTTTGAAAGAAATGCTCTGCGATTGAGGCTATTTTGACGTTCGTTGATTTGATCTTTCATTGGCTAGTATTTTAAGGTTGAAGTTACGGAAAAATTGTAATTTTTTTCAAATTCAAATTCTTTTAAATTTCTAAGAAGCTAAAAACTACCCCTTCTCACCCAAAAATACATTTCTAAACCGCAATTTTCGAGGATAAGGAAATACATCTGGAATTTCGCCTTCGTTCAATCGCTTTTGCATTTCTCGCCAAAATTTCACACCAAATAAATCGCCGTGTAATTCATAAAACATAGTTCGAATAGCGGAATTGCCAATCAGAAAACGAGGAAATTCTTCTGGGAAAATATCATTTGCGCCCACAGAGAACCAAGCTCCCGAAGACATTTCTTCCCATTCGTCACGGGGTTCGGGCATAATCCGAAAATTATAATCTGTGAGGAATCCAATTTCATCATAATCATAAAATACGACACGTTTTAGCGGCGTTACGCCAAAATTTTTGAGTAGCATATCGCCCGGAAAAATGTTTACTGCGGCAAGTTGCTTGATGGCTTTTCCGTATTCATTGATGGCTTCTCTCGCTTGTTCTGGAGTGGCGTATTCAAGATACATATTGAGCGGTATCATTTTCTTTTCAATGTACAAGTGTTTGATTTCTAGTATGTTATCGTATATTTTTATTTTAGAGGCAGCATGAGTTTTGAGTTCTTCGATGAGTTCGTCCGAAAATCGGTCAAGTGGAAATTTAAAATTTTCAAAAGTGTGCGTATCTGCCATTCTACCTACTCGGTCATGGACTGAAACCAAGTGATATTTTTCTCTTACATCTGCTTGCGTCATGTTTTTGGGTGGCGCAAATTTGTCTTTAATGATTTTAAAAACCATATTATAATCTGGCGCAGTAAACACGCTCATGACCATTCCTTTGATGCCAGGCGCAATGATAAATTTCTCTTCGGAGCGTTGAATATAATTTTTAAAATCTCTATAAAGGATGGTTTTACCGTGCTTTACGAAGCCGATACAATTGTATAATTCTGTCAAACTCTTCGATGGTACGATGGTTTTTAGGAAATCCACCAACTCACGAGGTATGTCTGTATCTACCAAAAAATAGTACCGATAATAACTGAAAATGGAGCTAACATCCTTTCTTTCTAATAACAAAGTGTCTATATAAATGCCATTTTCTTCATGGAGTATCGGTATGATAAACGGATGAACATTATCATCTATGTAGAATCTGCCTACGATATACGCTCCTTTATTTCTATAAAAAACGGATTGCAACACGTCGATTTTCATAAATGCGGTATCGTCAGCCGCTTCTTTTTCAATTTTTTGGGTCAGCGTTTTGGAAGCGTAAGAGATGTCCCGCTCTTTGTTTTCAAAAGGCACTTCAAAAGGAAAATCATACATGATTTGGCGAAATGTAAAATCAATTTGATGAATATTTCTGATTCGATAAGTATGATAAATAGGCTCGATGGAATGAAAACGCTTATAGTCGCTGGTTGCTTTTATAAACATCAATTCCTTATCTACGCTCATGCCTCGGTGAGAATGCCGATAGATAGAGTTGTAAAAAGTCTCGGCAATATTTCGAGTGTTGTGATTGGCGATTTCTTCCGCATAATGGAGTTTCATCTTTTTCCAAATCGCACGGTTGTATCTGAGGTCTCCGAGGTGTGCGAGGAGTTCGTCCGTCGTATGCTGAACGATGTCTTGGTAAATAGAAATACGTTCTCGAACGTCTTCTTGCGTGCCTAGCCAGTCTTGACTTTCAAATCTAGTCTGGCCTCGCTTCGTGATGCACTTATATCGGCGATAATATTCAAAATTACCTGCCAATATGATATATGCGGCTTCGTAAGGAATTAAAGAGTTAAACATTTTTTATTGTATTTTTGGGCATTCGATTTATTCCTCCCTTACTGTTCTGAAAGCTAACCTTTTGACTTTTAGTTGCTTTTCGCTGACAGCCAAGATTAACCAATCTTCTTTGGCTATTCCTCGCCAATATTTATATGTAATCGTGACGGTAGAATCCGAAGTTTGCTCCCAAGTGCCGTTATGGTTTCCATAAGTAATTGGAGGCGTTCCGCACCAGCCCACATTTTGCCTGACGATTAACTTGCCCTCTTTTTTAAATTCTATACCAGCCTCATTTTTTTTAAAATTACTATGCTTTACGTAAGTCGTTTGGCTATTTTCATAGCTTTTATTCACCCAAATACCCACTAAATCTTGTTGAATTGTCTTATCAAAAGAATCAAAAGAATATAAGAATACTATTGCGATGGCTAAAAATAGGTGTTGTTTCATTTTCATTTTATAACATTTTTAAAGTAGCAAACGATTCAAAATCAAATCAAAGCATCAATATCTCCTGCGCCTTGCCTTAGCACAACGGGAGATGCGCCTGTAAAATCTACAACGGTAGAAACTTCGGTATTGCCTATGCCGCCGTCAATAACTATTTCGACGAGTTTTTTGTAATCGTCATAAATCAAAGAAGGGTCAATCGGATACTCTTGTGTTTCTTCATTTATTTTGAGAGAAGAAGAGAGAATAGGTCTGCCGAGTTCTTCAACTAATAGGCGAGCGATATTATTGTCGGGTACTCTGATACCAACGGTTCTTTTATTGGTTTTAAAAAGTTTCGGAACGTTATTATTGGCATTCAAAATAAAAGTAAAAGGGCCAGGCAATGCCTTTTTTAGCACTCGATAAGTAGCGTTGTCAAACGGGCGAGTATATTCCGCAATGTGGCTCAAATCGTTGCAAACGAATGAAAGATTAACTTTTTTGGACTTTACCTCTTTGATGCGCAAAATGCGTTCTACGGCTTTTTGGTTGAAAATATCACAACCCAAACCATAGACCGTATCTGTTGGGTAAATAATGATTCCACCGTTTTGGAGTACTTCTACGGCTTGTCTGATTTTACGTAATTCTGGATTTTTTGCGTTTATATCTAATAACATAGTTTTTTTATTTTTTGAATGCTAGTGAATGGCTTACTTAAAAATAAGAAAAATTAAAAAAATTAGCTTTTAAAGCTCACTTTAAATTCAGTCCAATCCTTTTTTTGTTCCATTTCCAACTTTCCATTGAGCTGGTTGGCAAGCAGGTGGACAATTTTAAGACCTAGTCCTTGTTTTTTATCAATATTATCAGTGGTATTTTTGCCATTGTTGCTGACTTTGAGTAGCCAATTATTCGCCCGTTTTTCAAGCTCAACTTTCACTATACCCTTCAGTTTGCCATCAAAAGCATACGTAGCCGCATTCGATACAAGTTCGGCAGAGATTAGTCCGAGAATAGCGGTTTGAAAAACGCTCGTTTGTTGTTTCGCTTTGATTTGATAGTCAATAATTCCCGTTTGGTTGCGGTGCATTTTGCTTAAAAAATCAATCATTTGAGTACTGTATTCTTCAAAATCAAAAAGCTCGGTATTGGGGTCTTTTTGTATGCGTTCTTGTATCAATTGAATGGCGTGCAATCGGGCTTGCTCCATTTTATATTCATGTACAGAGAGTTCGTCACGCTGCGTAAGCGACTGAATACTAATGATGCTGGATAGTAATTCAAGCGGTTGTTTCCAGTTTAAAGGGGTTTCCTTTTTTTCTTTTTGAAGAATAGAAACAGGCAAAGGAGAATTATTGTCAGAAGGTTCAATGACCGTTTTTTGCATCGAAGGCGGCGACGGAGACTCATGAAGGGGTTGATTTTTTAATAGAGAGATATTATTTTTTTTATAAAAATAAAAACCCATCGCAGCTAAAGCCAAAATGGCAACTAACAAAATCCAAAAGAGAACCTTGAAAAAAGAAGCATTTTCGACCTTTTTGACTTCGTTTTCGTATTTTTTGTAATTGCCTTCTATTTGATTGGTTAGTTTTTTGAGTCTCAAATTATTTTCTACCCGATACAAACTATCAAAAAGCTCCATAGTAGAAACCGCTTTTTCAAACTGCCCTGTCTCTTTGTAAGTGCGAGAGAGTAGGAGCGCGGCTTTTTTCATACTCTCAATGTGCTGCACCTCATAAGCCGAATTGAGCGAAGCATTGGAGTGCGTAATCACGTTTTTATACTTCCGAGTTTGATAAAAAACGTACCCCAAATTGAGCTGATTATCAGCTACGGCAAGGTTTTTATTTAGTTTTGAGTTGATTTCAATAGCGTCATTGAGATATTTTATGGCTTCCTCATTGCCTATGATTTTGATGTAATGTTTGGCAAGATTATTTTTACTATTTGCAACAAATTCTTGATTTTGAATAGACGAAAAGAGTTGAAGGGCTTCTATTTCGTGGTCAAATCCCTTTTCCAATTCATTCATTTTGGTCAGCGTCAGTCCGATTTCGGAATGAGTAAAGGCGATATTGAATGTATCTTTTGCCGTTTTGAAATGGGCTAATGCGGCTTCTTGCCATTTCAACCCTTCATCAAAAAAATCTTTTTCATTATAAAATACGGCCATATATCGTTTGGCAATGCCTATTGCTTGTTCATCTTTTGCACGCTCGGCACGAGCCAATGCCTTTTTGAATTGATTGAGGGCAAGGGTCGAATTTTTGGCTTCTATGTAGGTCATGCCCGTTTTTGCCATCGATTCTATGACTTTTGAAGTCATTTTGAGGTTATCGTAGCTGCGCTCGGATTCTTTAAAGAACACGACAGCTCTATCATAATCGCCCTCGCCTAAATACGTTTCGCCAATACGGTATTCCAAAAAAGCAATATTTTTTTTGTCTCGTTGTTGTTCAAAAATAGCCATTGCCCGTTCAAAATCTTTACGAGCTTCGGCGTATTTGAAAAGTTGGAGTTTGGCAACGCCACTTTCTTTAAAAATATTTTTGAGAATGGGTTGCGCCGCAATTGTATCGGTAATGCGCTGCTGGGCTTGCGAAAGATAATCCAGCGCTATTTTGGGTTGATGGGTTTCATTATAGGCTTTTCCAACGAAATAATTAGCTCGCACGTATTTATCAATATCTTCAAAAGCATTGGCGAGTTCTAAGGCTTTTTTCCCATATTCTTTGACTCTTTCGGGTTGGTCTGTGTAGCCTTTCGTGAGGTCGAAAAGGGAAATTAGGCGAGCAGAGTCATCCTCCATATAATCAACATTAGCCGCAACACTATCAAAATACGCTCGCTGACCATGTATAGCCGGAAGGCTCAAAAGGCAAAAGAGCATTGTCCCGACGGAGAAGCGAAGGGCTAGAATAGCGGTTTTGTCCATTTGAAAGAATGTTTTCAAAAGAAGAAAATTGGAATAAATTCTAATCATCAAGGAAAATAAACTGCGTTTTTTCATAAAATAAGCTCGTATTCGTTAGAACTATGAAGATAAAAAAATATTTTGCCTAATGGGCTACTTAGGAGCAAATGAAAATTTTAGTATAAGCAGTAAGTTGTAAAAAACGCTTGTAAGTTGTTTTTTTAACCATACAAAACGAAAAACTATTTTCGTATGGTTTTAAAAGTCGTTTTACACATTCCTTATTACGTTTCATCATTTATTCTATACCTCTAAAGATAATTTCTGCTAATTTTGCACGATAATAAAACGTTTGAAAAATAAGAAAGCACAAAATATGAAACAGATTTTGCCAATACTTTTAGTCATGATGACCTTGTGGGCTTGTAAAAACGACCCAAAACCGCCAACGCCAAAAGGTAACGGCCCTACTCACGATGTATATATTAATACATTGCTTCAGCAAATTGAAAATAACCCCAAAGATGCGGAGCTTTTCATACAGTTGGGCAGAGCGTATTACGAAAATGAAAACCTCGAAGATGCTACAAAAAGCGTTCAAAGAGCCATTGCGTTGGATTCTACGCAAGCGAGGTATTTTCATTTTTTAGCAGATATTCAATTGGATAATTTCGATTCTTTTGGCGTTATCACGACCATGCAACGTGCCAAATATCGCTTCCCCGATAGCGTTGGGACGCTGCTGAAACTTTCAGAAATGCAAATGCTGACCAAAAAGTATGACGAATCCATAAAAACCGCCAACGCCATTTTAGAAAAAAATCCTAACAATGATGAGGCTTTTTATATGATAGGCATGAACCTCAAATACAAAGGAGATACGGTAAATGCCTTGAAAAGTTTTCAGACTGCCGTAGATTTCAATTCCGAGCATCTTTTTGCTTACCAAGAGTTAGCCATACTTTGCGACAAACTCCAAACGAGATGCTTTGGCTATCAAATATTTCGATAATGCGTTGAGAATCAATCCAGATGATATTTACACGCTTTTCAATCGGGGGAATTTTCATTTGAATAGAAATGAATACAAAACCGCTACGGAATGGTACAATAAAGCAATAGCCGTAGATAGAAAATCGCCTGATAAGACGTTTGACATGGAAAAAGTGTATTTCAATGTCGGGTATATTGCTTATCAGTACAAAGACCTCGAAAGTGCGCACGACCATTTTAATATCGCTGCGAACATCGAGCCGCTCTACGATTTGGCGTATTTCTGGCGTGGCAAAATGTCGCAAGAAATGGGCAACAAACAAGCAGCCATCGAGGATTATCGCCAAACGCTCCAAATCAATCCTGATATGAAAAGAGCAAAAGAGGCACTGGAAGCACTGGGACAGAAATTGTAATTAGTCAAAGTCAAAGAGTGAGCAGTCGAAGTGAAATATACTGCCGACTGCTCACTGCCAAACGGCCAACTGGAAAAACTTCGCACGCCCTACCAACCTTTCTGACGAATTTTACGTGAAGGGAATATAAATCAAGTTCAATATATGCCTGAACTAGACCAAAAAGTCAACCAGCTCATCAAATCTTCCCTCAAAGGAAGTCGCAAAAGCCAAAAACTGCTTTATCAGCAATTCTATGGTTATGGCATGACTGTGTGCATACGTTACGCTACTAATCGAGAAGAAGCCGAAGAAATTTTGAATGATAGCTTCATAAAAGTATTTAAATACTTAGAGAAATATGATTTTCAAAAACCATTTAAATTTTGGTTTAGGAGAATTGTAATCAATACGGCTATTGACCATTTAAGGAAATATCAAAAACATCGTCATACTTTAGATATAGATACTGCTAGAGAGGTATCCGTAGATGCTAATGGACTCGAAAACCTATCCGCACAAGAAATTTTGCAATTGGTACAGCAACTAGCACCTACTTACAAGGCTGTTTTTAACCTTTATGTGATAGAAGGTTTTTCGCATAAAGAAATAGGAGAACAGTTAAATATATCCGTCGGCACATCTAAATCTAACTTGTCGATGGCACGAACTCGACTCAAGAAAATGTATTTGGAAATGAAGAACGTAAATGTAGAATATGGAAAATAAAGACTTCGACAATTTATTTAAAGGTAAATTGGAGGGTCTGAATGAAGACGATTTTGTCTTCAACGATGCCGCTTGGCAGGGAGTAGAAAACACCCTCAATGAAAAAGGCATTCTCAGTCCTTCCAAATTCGATTGGCAGCAATATCTGCCACTGCTTTTGCTCCTTTTGGTAGCAAGTAATGGCTTGGTGGGTTGGAAGTTTTTTCAATCCAACCAAAAAGTGCATCGCCTTACCACAGAGGTACAGACGCTCGAAAGCCAACTAATCTTGCATTCTGAAAAGAATGTTATTCCTAATCAAAACAATGATAGCAATAAAAATGATAACAACCTTACATTAAAAAAAGAATAGCGTAACATAGAAAATGAAACAGCTACGCAAGCAAGAGTAGCGCAAAACACTGAGCCTAGAATAAAAATTGTGGAAAGAATTGTCGAAAGAATCGTTTACGTTCCTCAACCTCAATGGATGAATCGCCTTCCTACGCTGAATTTGTCAAATTTGATGCGCCCAATGCTGATAAAAATAGCGAACCTACATTTACAAAACCTTCGTTTTTTAATCCATTATGGACTACAACAAATTTCAATCAACCCAACTTGAATCCATCCGACTCGGGTTATCAATTGTCGGACAAATGGAAAAAATCTCTTGATTTTATAGATATAGCTGCCGAAGATGGCGGATTGATAGCCGAAGATTCATTGCTGAATAGCAATATTTTAACGGAAAGTGAGCCATCGAAAGGTGATGTTTCGGCGAAAGACGAGGCTAAAACAGGAGAAATAGCCAGCGAAGAAGAACTCAATTATTTAGAGTTGTTGGATATAGCTGCCATTTCTATTTTGGAAGATACATTAGCACTTTTGGATGAACCAGACTCATTGTCTGTTGGCAAAAACACTTGGCGAAACCGCCTCGAAATGTTCGCTTACGGACTAGAGCCGACCAATTACGAATTGGGCGTATCCTCTAATTTGTCTTACGGATTCGCAACGGATTATTTCGATAATCTTAAAATAGGCACAGGCATTGGCGCAACGTTTACTTTTGCTAACCAAATCAAACTTTCCACCGATTTGGTCTGGAATGTGTCTGCTTATAGCTTAGATAATATTTCAACGTCCACTTATCCCGATACATGGTTAGCGAGCTTGCCCGCACTCAATCCGATAGCTCCCAATGACCAACTCAACAAGATAGAAGCTAGAATGCACACTATCGAAATGCCAATAGGATTGGATTATGTTTTTCAGCCTTATAATCATAAATGGTCGCCTTACGTGGGCTTGGGGCTGATAGCGAGGTATCATTTTGCACAGCAATTTGAATATAAATTCTTGCAAGCACCTAGTTACTCATTGGAGTACGGTTCTGAATATATTTATACCAAATACCGAGCTTTTGGTGTCAATGCTTTTACGGCTCAGTTGGGCGCAGAATATTATTGGAAAAATTGGACTATCAGGCTAGGAGCGCAATATGTCAATGATTTTCAAGCGCACGGAATCGACAACAAACAGTTTCAGTATATCAATACTCGATTAGGCGTTTTGTATCGTTTTAGATAGACGAAAGAAAAGAACAAAATTTCAATTTTAAATAATGGGCAATCGTGTTGGAGTATATTCAATGCGGTTGCCCATCGCTTTTTAGTAGCAATGCTCGTGGCTCAGACTGCATTGAAGTGTGTAGATAATCACAGATTTTTATTATTCATAAATATTTCACGACGGGACAGTGCTAGAATAAAAAAAGCGTAGTCAATCCTACGCTTTTAATCTGCTTATAGAGCAGAGCTATTCAACTATGCTGTAAGGGTAGGACTCGAACCTACAAGGAGAAGTTAGCCTAAAACGTGTGTTTCCTAGGTTTATCCGAAAATCTCCACCCCCGAGACAGGAGGGCATGGCTGCCTGATTTCATCACCTTACATTGTTTTTAACAAATATTAAATTAGCAACTTTTTGCTTGTTTTGTTAATACAAATGTATGGCAAATATTTATTAGTTGCAAATATTTTAATGAAATTGATTAAAATTTACAGTATTGATAAAATATGGAAAGTGTGATTGAATAATTCTTAAAAGCGGACTACAATTTTACATGAATTTTGAGGATTTTATAAAAAGAATTAAAAAAATGATAAGAATTGTAGGTTAATTGTAGTGATTTGCTAAAATAAAATGTCATTTTTTTATAAAAAACTAAAAATAATAGCCATTTTTTTTAAAAGTATATAACTAAACGAATAAAAAAAGGATTATTTCAGCAGTGAAATAATCCCTTTGATTGGAATGAAAAAATTAAAAATTTACGGTGTGATAATTTTTAATTCTTGACCTATATATATAAGGTCGCTTTTAAGATTGTTCCATTCTTTGATGTCTTTGACGCTCACGGCATTGTATTTTTTAGCAATATGAGAAAGGGTATTGCCTTTTTTGACAATGTAAACTTGAGTTTTTGGCTGCGGCAGTTCGGGTTTGCTCGGTGGCGGCACAGTTGCAAAACCATGATTTTCTTCTTTCGCTAACTTCAATTCTTGCCCAAGTATCAAGTTATTAGAAGTAAGGCCATTGATAGATTTCAAATCATCAATATCTATATTATATTGCCTTGAAATACGATAAAGCGTTTCGCCTTTACTGACTTTATGAATTTTAACTTTACTGACATCGGCTAAATTTTCTTCTCCAGATGGCTTACTCTCACCAAACAAATATTCAGTAGGTACTTCTTCTTTTATTCCTTTGCTTTGATAACCCCTGTCTATCAGCAGTTTTTGTCCCACAAAGATAATGTCTTCCGTTAGGCGGTTAGCTTTTCTTATTTTATTCAAATCCACATTATGCTGTTTAGCGATTTTGAATAAAGTTTCGCCACCCGAAACCACATGAATAAACTTACTGTCATTATCAGCATTTGCTACCGAAGCAGGTTTATTAAATGAAGTTTTGGTTTGCGAAGGATTTGAAAACCTACCGATAAATAAGATTTGGTCGCCAATATTTTCTTTTATAATATAAACAAAAGGATGGTTAGCTTTGAAAACAGGCGTTTTAAGATTAATACCTTTGCTTTGTCCAATGACCGCAGTAGCCGCAGAGGCTTCTGTTCCGTTTTCGTTTATTTCCACAAACGATTTATGAAATACTTTTGATAAATGAATATCAGATTGAGTCATTTTCGAAAAATTCGCCATATTTTCTGTGAACGCATCCTGTAACCCGAGCTGCATGAGGTAGTTATTCAAGTTAATATCGGATTCCATTTTGAATTTAGGAAAAGCGAATTGCACTTCTTTTTTCGACATTTTATTGAGCCATTTTTGAAATGTAGCAGCATTCAAGTGGCGTTCAACTTTTGTCAAGCCCATTTGGTCATTAGGCAAAATAATAATCATCGACATTGCCTTACCTTTATAAGGCAATTCCAATATTTGAAAATCGTCAATAGCGGCATAATTATATATCCGCTTTTTATTCATCATCTTGACGGATTGTTTTTTATCACTACTCACCCAAAAATCTTCGCTATTCGTTTGGTCTTCGTCAAAAATATCGTCCCATGTACCCATAAAATAAATGGAATTGGTCAATACAAATCGAGTGCGCCCATCAATAGCACCGTCAGGAAGGATAGTAGGAATTTTTCCCTTTGTATCGGCTTTTACTTTTTCGTTAATCGTG
Organism: uncultured Saprospiraceae bacterium; assembly: GCA_942492005.1. Taxonomy (GTDB): domain Bacteria; phylum Bacteroidota; class Bacteroidia; order Chitinophagales; family Saprospiraceae; genus CAKZLL01. The sequence goes on along the minus strand of CALOED010000043.1, from coordinate 1,652 downwards.
ATTCTAGCTTGTTCTTTATTATTTATAAAATCCAAACTTTTAACAGCTGCCTCCAAACCTTTTGCACTTTTTTCAAAAGAAGAATAGAGATTTATCGTTTGGTCAAACCACATATTGTTAGAAACTTCAAGTTCTACATTTTTGATGTTTTTCATTCGTTTGGTGTAGCCTTGCAGTGTTTTTTCGTTGGATGGCTTATCATTGGACAAGTTCATCACTTTCTCAAATTCTAGTTGCGTTTTGCCACTTGAGCCAACATAAGCCATAGCAAGAGCAGTAGTCAGACTATATGGCGAAAAAAACAAATTATCTTGGTTATCAGTCGTTAGTATTTTATACATTTCAAAAGATGAAGCCGTAGCTGCGTCGCTATTAATTTGAGCAGTAGAGGTAAATGGAATGCTCATTAGAAATAAATAAACTATTCGAGCGAGATTTTTTTTCATATAAAAAGATTAAGCATTTATTAATTATTGAGGACAAATTGGGCGTTCAAGTTATTCATTATTTCAATAAAGATTTGAAATATCTTTAATTGAAGTCCAGGTTACGTGTTAAAATTGGAAATAAAATCTAGATTTGCCTTATTGAAATGAGTAGAAATAAAATATCATTTTGACGGCAAAAATCATGCTTCATTCCTATGATGTGTTTATAAAGTAAATAAAATGCCTAAAATTAGACAAAAAAATGAGACTAAATGAATAAAATTAATATCGGAGGGAATGAACGGCAGCGAGAAATTTATATCAATGGGATTAGCGGAACGAAGTCGCCTGTACCTTTTGACTTTCAATTGCTAAAAAGCAAAGCTAAAGAAAAGCTATCGCCCGAAGCCGCAGCCTACATTATGGCTGGGGCTGGCATGGAAGATACCATGAAGCAAAACCGAAAAGACTTTAACTCTTGGCGTATCCTACCTCGTATGTTGCGAGATGTGAGTTCGAGGGATATTGCCGTTACTTTATTTAATAAAAAATATCCAACGCCACTACTCACTTGCCCGATAGGCGTATTGGAAATGGCGCACAAAGACGCTGACTTAGGAGTAGCAAAAGCTACGGCTCAATTGGGCGTACCAATGATTTTTTCTAATCAAGCCTCTGTGCCGATGGAAAAATGCGCAGAAGTTATGGGCGATGCGCCTCGATGGTTTTCGATTGTATTGGAGTAAAAACGACGATTTGGTGGCGAGTTTGGTCAAAAGAGCCGAACGGGCAGGTTGCGAAGCCATCGTTATTACGTTGGATACGACTATGTTGGGCTGGCGCACTCGTGATTTAGATTGGCGTATTTGCCATTTCTGAAGGCAAAGGCATTGCTCAATATACTTCCGACCCCGTTTTTCAAAAAATGATGAACGAACCTATTCTCAATGAACAACCGCTAGGCTACTTCAAAAAATCAATTGGAATACCATCGAACACATTTTGCAAGTGCGCTCAAAAGGCAAAGTAAGCGAAATGATGAAGGCTATAAAAACCTTCTCGTTCAGACGTATTCTCGCCCTTCCTTGACGTGGAAAAACTTAGCATTTCTGCGCCAACAGACGAATTTGCCTATTTTGCTAAAAAAGGCATTCAGCATCCCGACGATGCTGAAAAAGCTATTGAATACGGCATGAACGGGATTATTGTCTCAAATCATGGCGG
>CALOED010000042.1:0-18794 GCA_942492005.1 uncultured Saprospiraceae bacterium | reverse complement strand
ATTATAAAACTACCGAAACCGCTTACACGCAAGATTTAGAGGCTATTTATATGCACTACCCTCATATCCATACTATAATGAAAGAACTTGAAGAAACAATGAAAATTACCAAAAAATGAAAATTATCAAAAATGTAATAAAAGCATAGCAAATTGATTTTTATTTTAGGTAAAAAAATATTTACCGCCGTTCAAATTTTACAAGTCTAGCATTTTTACTATTTTGGTTGAGCAAACAATAAAACTAAGATTTTGGGCAAGAATAAAAGCGAAAATGCTGAAATATTCGATTATCCAATTCTTTAAGTCTTCCAACTAAATATTAACCAAATGCAAATCAAAAAATCTTCAAAAGTGTATGATGCCATTGTGGTAGGTTCTGGCGCAGGCGGCGGAATGGCAGCGCACCAACTAGCAAATGCAGGCCTGAAAGTAGCCGTAGTAGAAGCCGGCCCATATTTTGACCCAAAAAATCCGGAAACACAAACCCAACTCAAATGGCCTTACGAATCGCCCCGAAGAGGTGCAAGCGTCACGAGGGCATTTGGCGATTACGATATGTCTTATGGCGATTGGAAAGTAGAAGGCGAACCTTATACGGTCAAAGAAGGCACTAAATTCATGTGGTGGCGTTCGAGAATGCTCGGCGGGCGTACTAATCACTGGGGGCGCATTTCGCTCCGATTTGGCCCCGATGACTTCCAACACAAAAGCATTGACGGACTTGGCGAAAACTGGCCCATCACTTACGATGATGTTAAGCCTTATTACGATAAGTTGGATAAACTCGTGGGCGTGTTTGGCTCAAAAGAAGGGCGACGCAATGACCCCGACGGTTATTTTCTCCCTGCGCCAAAGCCTCGCCTACACGAGATGTACTACATCAAAGGCGCACGAAAATCGGGCGTAGATGTGATGCCTTCTCGCCTTTCCATTCTCACCAAAAAGCTCAACGAACAACGAGGCGTTTGTTTTTATTGTAGTCAATGCAATCGAGCTTGTGTCGAGTATGCGGATTTTTCGGCTAGTTCGGTATTTATTATTCCTGCCGAAAAAGGCGGACAAATTGACCTATTTGTGGATTGCATGGTGCGCACCGTGACCACGGACAAAGAAGGCAAAGCCACAGGCGTATCTTATATCAACAAGGAAGATAGAATGGAATACAAGCTAAAAGGCAAAACCGTTCTACTCGGTGCGTCGGCTTGTAGTTCTGCTCGTATTTTACTCAATTCTAAAAGCCCACAACATCCGAATGGCTTAGGCAATAGTAGCGACCATGTAGGTAGATATTTGCACGATTCGACAGGTGCGGGGCGTTCTGCCTTTGTGCCAGCTCTGATGAATCGCAAAATGTATAATGAAGATGGCGTGGGCGGAATGCACGTCTATTCGCCGTGGTGGCTCGATAATAAAAAATTAAATTTCCCTCGTGGCTACCATATCGAAGTTTGGGGTGGAATGAGTATGCCTTCCTATGGTTTTGGTTGGACATTGCACGAAATGAATAAATACGTAAATGGTCAAGTAGGCGGATATGGCGACAGACTCCGTGAAGATGTCAAGAGGTTTTACGGTGCATTTGTAGGCTTTGGCGGACGAGGCGAAGCCATCGCTTTGTACGATAATCGCTGCTACATTGATGACGAAACGGTGGATCAATTCGGTATTCCTGTACTGAAATTTGATTATAAATGGTCAGATTTTGAGCGTTTGCAAGCCAAACACATGCACGATACGTTTGAAGAGATTATTCATAATATGGGCGGTGTCGCATTGGGCGATAAGCCAGGTAAAGACAAAGATTACGGTTTGTTAGCTCCTGGGCAAATCATCCATGAAGTGGGAACTACTCGTATGGGCAACGACCCGAAAACCTCTGTGACCAATAAGTTCTCGCAGTTGCATGATTGCAAAAATGTATTCGTAGTGGATGCAGGTGTATTTACTTCGCAAGCCGACAAAAATTGTACTTGGACGATTATGGCACTGGCAATGCGTGCTTCTGATTATGTGATACAAGAGCTAAAAAATGGTAATTTGTCTTAAAATAAGGCTATAAAAAGAGAGCAAATAATAATGTAAATTTTCATTGGCTAAGTAAGATTTGGCGTTTTGAAAATTTACATTTTTATTTAATGAGGTTAAATAAGAAAACGACAAATTGATATGCGCTCGTTTTTTGCGTACAGTACGCTCAAAATTAATAATACAAAACTAGAGCAGTGTAACTATTCCGAAGCAGTTTTTTATTCAAATTATTTCATAAAAAATCACTCTAAACAAAGATAGGATTTATAGATGATTAAAACATCTCCTAAACTTGACATCCATCAGTCTCCGATTGTTCGAAATGAAATATCTTCATCACTTTCAGAATAAAAATATTAAAAATGACAATTCAAAGTGTAAAGGCTGAAATGGAAACCGCCATTAAGCCAGTGGCGAAATTGCTTCGCAAAAGCCAGGACTCAAAAATCCTGGTCATAGGTTTAAGAAAAGACTTGGTTTTAAAAGCGCATTCTACACCCGTTCGGACGTTACTAACGGTTTTGGAAGGGAGTGTGGAATACCACGAAGAGGGCAAATCCATTGTGTTGAATCAATATGAGGAACACGAAATTCCGATTAAAATTATTCATTCGTTGGTAGCATTAGACGATAGCTTGTGCTTACTCATTCAAGGTTAAACAATGAAAGACATTCAAGACCCGAAAGACATCCAATATCTTGTGGATAGTTTTTATAAAAAAGTATTGCAAGACGATGTTATCGGTTATATTTTTACGGAAGTAGTAGCGATTTCGTGGGAAAAGCATATACCTAATTATGTATGATTTTTGGGGTTCGGTGCTGCTTGGTACAAATGCTTACAAAGGCAATCCGATGATAAAACACATTCAATTGAACGAAAAAACGCCGCTTCAAGTCGCTCATTTTCAACGATGGCTGCGCCTTTGGGAAGAGACTGTCAATGAATGTTTTGAAGGAGAAATAGCGCACGATTTACCTTAAAGTCCATTTAAGATACAGATGGTCATTACTTTATTCAGACAACAAATTGCACTAGATTTTTTCCATTTGAAGGTAAAAAAATATAGCGAACGAACGTATTTTTGGTGTGTATTATAGGTCGATCTATATTTTCATTAATTATCTATTTTTAGCCATCGAAAGGGCGAAAAGTATCGCTACGATTATGAGTAAAAAGGTGCTGACGAACATTTAATGGATACAGAAAATGGTCATTACTTTATTAACAGACAAAGCAAAATTGCCACTAGATTTGCTGCTAGAGGCTGACCCCGATTTAGAAAAGGTAAAAAAATATAGCGAAACGGAAACGGTATTTGTGGCAAAGTTGGAGAGCGAAGTGGTAGGCGTATTGGTTTTGGAGCATCGAGAAGGAGTGACGGAAATTCTAAATATTTCGATAGCTAAAAATTGGCAAAATCAAGGATTGGGCAAAAAAATGATACAACACGCTATTCAAGCAACTCAACGACAAGGCAATCGAAAACTCCTCGTAGCCACAGGTAATTCGAGTATCGGTCAGTTGGCATTTTATCAGAAATGCGGCTTTGAAATGGTCAAAATTATACGAAATTATTTCACAGATAACTACGAGATGCCTATTTTTGAAAATGGCATTGAGTGTAAACATCAACTAATATTAGCGTATTATTTTTAAATCAAGAACATGACAATTGATAGTTTTGAAAAGGGAATTGAGCAAAAAATTATAGATAGAGGTTTTCATTATTACGAGAATGACTATATCGAAGGGTTTGAAAGTCTGGGAAATAAAGAGTTTTCTGCGACAGTAGTGGGTAGCGAGGAATATTCCGTTTTTATAAAATTGGGTTATAAAAATACAATTATTGAGCATTCATGCGATTGTCCGTATGATTGGGGCAATTATTGCAAACATGAAGTAGCCGTTTTGTATTACATCCGAGATGGAGAAGCATATAATGATATTGCCATTTTTGGCAATCGCATCATTCTCATCGTTTTGTATTACATCCGAGATGGAGAAGCATATAATGACGAACCAAGTTTGAGCGGAACAATACATAAAATCCAAAAAGAGTTAAGCCAATATTCCAAAGCGGAGTTAGAAAACCTTGTCTTAGGCTTAGCGAAACGAGACGGAAAACTTCGAAAAAAAATCCTCTGGGAATTAGGATTGAGAGGCTAGCCTATAACGCATAACTCACCGAAAAGCCCGTCGTTACGCCTAAAACACGATGATAAACCGAAGCTACATCAATTCGCAATTGCTTCATGCGTAAGCCAATTCCGAAGCTATTTTGGAACGGATAAGTATTCACGCCTAAACGCAATGACAATACTTCAATCACTTGATATTCTAGCCCAAACTTGACATCCAACGGATATTCAAAATCTTTTTCGACCTCTGCCAAAAGCACCAATTTGGGAGTTGGACGGTAGCTTGCGCCAATGGCAAAGATAGTTGGCACTACATCGGCCGTTGTCCATTCGATGGCAATAGGGCTAAAAATATGAGTGCCGAGCGTGAGTTGTTCGTTGATTTGTGCCTGAAAACCTATTTCAAAAGTGATTGCGCCTTGATTGCCGTAATCGGGGATTCGCAAATTCAAGTAATCAACCTGCGCACCTATCGAGAACCGTTGGGCTAATTTTCGGGCATACGCCACGCCTATTTTTTGCTCATTGTAGCCTTCAAATCCAAAATATTGCAAAGCTAAACCAAAATTACCCGCCGAAGTAGGCAAGCCTACGCCTGCCGAAAACTGATTGACATCGGCTAAGAAAAAGCGATTTTCTCCAAATGCAGTAAAATTGAGGTCTTCTAAGTGTGCCAATCCTGCTTGATTCCCGAAAATGCTATTTATATCATTGGAAACCGTGCGGATATTGCCCATTGCCAACCCGCTCGCACCTGCCGCAGAAGGCGTATGATTTTGAGCATTGAGGGCAAAGCAGGTCATTATAAAAAAGAAATAAAGTATTGTTTTTTTCATAGGTCGGAAAGTTTACGACAAGTTAGGAATTCTAAATGTAGATTTTAAAAAAGATAAGGCTAGATGTAGAATTATTCCTTTTTTTAACAAATACAGACACGAAAGTGATTTAGATTTTAATTATTCGCCACAGTTGAATAACTTAGTGAATGAAATGGGTTGCTGATGTGCAATCAGAAAGTAAGTAGTAAAAATACTTTGAGGAATATTTTAATCAAAAAAAATGGAATACAACGAAACATTAGCCAAAAAATTAAAAGAAAAATACAAATTATCGGGGAGTACTTATCGGACTTGGAAGCTAAAAAATCATATTCCTGACCATTATGCCGACGAAAACTATGTGCCGCCAAAACCTGCGACTCCACGACAATTGGAGCATTTTAGCACTTTGTCGCAGTTGCCTTATTTGTATTGGACGAGGGTGGGTAGCCGATTGCCCAAGCACCGATATGCTGACTTTAGAAAAGGAAAAGGCAATGCACGAATACGCAAGTATGAAATGAATCAAGTCGCTTTTGATATTAGAAAACTAAAACAATATATTTTAGTGGCTTTGGAGCATGGCGAAAAACTGGATTTTCAAAAGATATTCGACTTAAAATTTGTGAATAAAAGGGCTTTTATCAATCACGAAACTATTTATTTGCTTTTCAAAAAAGGCAATAACAAGGCATTGGCAGCAGAAGAAAAGGCGCATTTAATCAGTCGCTGCAAAACGATATTGGAAGAGTTGCCTTTCGTCCACAAAACAAAAGACTAAAACAACGTCGGTTTTTATTTTTTTTTACTGCTAAAATATAGACTTTTGTGCGTTTCTTAGCATGAAGGATAAAAACCTTGACAGCAATCGCACATCATAAAATTGAACCAAAAGAAATGCGCTAAGAACCTTTTCACTACAACGAAGTACAAGAAGTGATACAAGAATTGTTTTCGAATGAGGCGTTTTTAGCTGGCGTTCAGCAGTTTTTGCCAGAGGCCTTGTTTCAATATTTCTTAAAAGTAAAGGACAACATTCTGACTGTTCACGATTTTCAAAAAATGGTCATGCACCCTTTTTTGAAAAATTTGGAGGACAAAACCATGACTTCATTGACGTATTCTGGAATGAAAACCTCCATTCAGAAGACCGATATTTGTTTATTTCCAATCATAGAGACATCGTTTTGGATACGGCATTGAAGAATATGTTGCTGTTTGAAAATGGAATAAGCACGAGCCAAATGGCTATTGGAGATAACTTAATTGTCCATCGGATTGCCGAAATTTTATTCCGATTGAATAAGAGTTTTATTGTAAAACGGACTGGAACGCCACGAGAACTCTACCAATATTCTATCAAATTATCCAATTATATTTACGATACGGTGACTTCCAAAGAAGATTCCGCTTGGATAGCACAACGGAGCGGCAGGGCAAAAGACGGCAACGACAAAACGCAAGTTGCCTTGCTCAAAATGCTCTCGATTAGCAAAAAAGGCGATTTGAAAACACATTTCAAAAACTTGAAAATCGTTCCAGTTTCTATTTCTTACGAATTTGACCCCACCGATATGCTGAAAGTCCATGAATATTTGCACAAATTGGAGCATCCTGACCACCAAAAAACTTTTCAAGAAGACGTGCAAAGTATGTTTTTGGGCATCAGAGGATGCAAAGGAAAAACGCATTTTCATTACTGTGCGCCGCTAAATGCAGAATTAGAGCAATTGGACGATTATGAAAAACCCAAAGATAAACTGGAATGCCTTGCCCAAATCATTGACACTTCTATTCATCAAAATTACCAACTGCATCCTATCAACTACGCTGCATTAGACCTCCTCAATGATGCTGATATTTATCAAAATCACTACTCAACGGCTGATAAAACGGCTTTGGAAGAAAAACTAAAACGGATAGATGATGAAAGAGGAAAAGCCTATTTGTTGAATATGTATGCCAATCCGTTGAAAAATGCGATAAATTAACAAAATGATAAAGTGTAGAACCTAAAATTATTTGAAAAATTGATGGAATGATTGTTCTTTTGCAACCTAAAAATCGCATAGTTTTTTTCAAAGCTGGTGATTTATCGTTTTTGTATTCAAAATTTTCAAATAAATAAAAATAGAATGAAACCAACTCTTTTGATATTGGCGGCAGGTATGGGAAGCCGCTATGGCGGTCTGAAACAAGTAGATGAATTGGGCCCTTCTGGAGAAGCGATTATTGAATTTTCGGTGTATGATGCTATTCGTGCGGGTTTTGGAAAAGTCGTTTTTGTGATTCGTGATACGATTGAAGAAGCATTTAAAGCAAAATTTGCTGGAAAATTTGAAGATAAAATTCAAGTAGAGTATGTTTTTCAGGATGTAAATACAGCAATCGAAGGCGTTACGGATTTGCCTGAACGAGTGAAACCGTGGGGAACGGCTCACGCTGTTTTGGTAGCCGAAAACGTTATCAACGAACCATTTGCCGTTATCAATGCGGATGATTATTATGGCGTAGAAGCCTTTCAAATTATTGCGAAATTCTTGACAGAAGAGGCTACTGCTGACAATTGGGCAATGGTAGGCTATGTTTTGAAAAATACACTTTCTGACCACGGCACCGTTAATCGTGGAATTTGCTCGACAGATGACAACAATCATTTGACTCATGTAGTGGAAAGACACAAAATAGGAAGAGCGGATGATAATAAGGTTTATTTCGTGGATGATGATGGCACATCGCAAGAAGTAAGCGAAGATGCGATTGTTTCTATGAATTTTTGGGGCTTTCACCACGATATTTTTCCAGTTATTAAGTCTCAATTTATAGAATTTGCGGCTGCTAACAAAGAAAATCCTAAAGCAGAATTTTATATTCCATTGGTTGTAAATCGTCAAATAGAGGCAGAAGAGGCGAAGTTGGAAGTTTTGACTTCAAATGATAATTGGTATGGCGTGACGTATCAAGAAGATAAACCTATCGTTCAAGCGGCATTTGATAAGTTGGCAAAAACGGGCGTTTATCCGCCTTCTTTGTGGTAAATGTTTACTTTCTTTTTGAAATAAAAAACGCAGGAAAATCCCTGCGTTTTTTATTTGCCTCATCCAATTTTTTTTATATAATAAATAATCATATTATAAAAATAACTCATTATGTATATCTATAAAGGCACTAAAAACTGGTGGAAAGAAGCGGTGATGTATCAAATATATCCGAGGAGTTTTAATGATAGCAATGGCGACGGAATAGGCGACATTCAAGGAATTATCGAAAAGTTGGATTACCTGAAAATGCTCGGAATTGATGTGATTTGGTGTAGCCCGATGTATCAATCGCCGAATGATGATAATGGATATGACATCAGCGATTACCGAAATATAATGACTGAATTTGGCACAATGGCTGATTTTGATGAGTTATTGACTGGCGTGCATGAACGTGGGATGAAGCTCATCATGGATTTGGTGGTCAATCATTCTTCGGACGAACACTTTTGGTTTCAGGAATCTCGCAAATCCAAAGACAACCCTTATCGGGATTAATATATCATTAAACCTCCCGAAGATGGAAAAGAACCCAATGACTGGCAATCTTTCTTCGGTGGCAGTGCGTGGCTTTTTGATGAAACTACTGGCGAATATTTTTTGCATTTATTCACCAAAAAACAACCTGACCTCAATTGGGACAACCCCAAAGTGAGGCAAGAAATCTATGATGTAGTTAGATTTTGGTTGGATAAAGGCGTGGACGGTTTCAGAATGGATGTGATTTCTTTGATTTCAAAATATCCTGATTATCCGCCAATGAATGGTCGTCCGTTCAATGAAATGATAGAAGAAGTATATGCAAATGGCCCACGAGTGCATGAGTATTTGAATGAGTTTAACCGAGAAGTGTTGAGCCAATACGACATTATGACGGTAGGGGAGGGCGTTGGCATTAAGCCCGCACAAGCGAATGATTATGTAGGAAGCGACCGAAATGAATTAAATATGATTTTCCACTTCGGACACATGTTCATCGACCACGGCAAAGGAGGCAAATTCGATGTGATAGATGTGGATTTGAATACTTTCAAAAATGTATTTACTACATGGTATGAAGCTACTGACGAACAAGGCTGGGTGAATATCTATTTGGATAATCACGATTTTCCGAGAATGGTTTCTCGTTTTGGAAATGACCAAAAATATTGGTTAGAATCGGGTAAACTATTGGCTACACTTATTATGACGCTACGAGGAACGCCTTGTATATACAACGGCTCGGAGTTTGGAATGACGAATGTTGCCTTTGATAGTTTGGAAGATTATCGAGATATAGAAACGCTTAATAATGCTAGAATTTGGCAAGAAGAAGGCAAGGATTTGGAGGCGTTTTTAAAACTGGTGCATATTCAAGGCAGAGACAACGTGCGCACACCCGTGCAATGGAATGCTTCCAAAAATGCAGGTTTCACCGTAGGCGAACCATGGATAAAAGTCAATCCAAATTATACGGCTATCAATGCTAAAACTGCCGTAGAAGACGAAAATTCCATCTATCATTTTTATCGTCAGTTGATACAATTGCGCCGCTTGCTGCCTGTTTTGATTTATGGAAATTATGAAGTGATTGATAATGGACATTCAGAAATATACGCTTATACTCGAAGCCTTAGAGGCGAAAAAGTATTGGTGATTTTGAATTTTTCGGATACCTCTACTCCATTTGAGGCGAATTTGGATATTCAAACCAAAGAACTTGTTATTGGCAATTATGATATGCTCAATGATACGGACAATCACACTTTTGAGATGCAACCGTGGGAAAGTCGAGTGTATCGAATATTGTAAAACGAGGAGTTTCGTCGCTGCGCCAAAGATTAACGCTTAAATAGCGCAGCGACGAAGCTCGTCTTTTTTTACTAAAACCTATTCTGATTATAAGAATAAACAGCCGTTTTCAAGTGGCTAAATTTATCAATACTTACAAAATAACCAACCCAACCCAATACGCCGCCTGCGCCTACTAAGACCAATTCTCGACTGACACTAGGAAGGTCAGTGCCTTGAGGCGTATTTGAAAACTTGTTATAAATAGAAATAGTGCCTATCAGCATCAGCGCACCTGCGCCAACATAAAGACCTCTTGACAGGTTGTTAGTTTTTTTGTATTTATCCAAATACAACATCGCTTCGGGGTTATCTTGTAAATCCACATTCAAGTTAGAATAAGTTGCTTTTTTCAAATCGCCAAAACCACTATTGTAATAATAGACTATTTTTTGACGAGAACCGCCTCCTGTCATCATACCTGTATTGGCGTTATAAAAACCAGGATTGTGTTCGGTTTCGTTGTATTCATAAAGATTGACTCTACCTTGCTGAATGCGTGGCACAAAATGGTTACGGGAAGTTATTCCGAGTGTATTGGCAAAAAAATCTTGTTCGTTTTGATAGAATTTAACTGTGCCAGACTTGTATTCTGTCTCATCTACTAAGATATAGGATGATTTGAAAATAGGATTTTTATAAGTGACGGCATTGCCCGTTATTATTTGATTGTTAAACAAATATACAAAGTACTCGTCGTTTAAATCTTCTTCTTGTAGTTTGGAAATCGTATCAATTTGAGCAGAGGAGATGGTTTGGAAAAGTATAAAGGAAGAAATCAAAAGTATCAATCTTTTCATAACATTATGTTTTGGTGGATAAAGCATCAAATCGTGGGGCATTTTCTCATTCATTGTAAGACTCAATATCATTTTCGCTAACAATAGGCATTTTTAAGAAAAAAGTAGAACCTTCGCCTTCCACAGAACGCACCCAAACATCGCCACCGTGCGATTGTGCAATACGTTTCGTAATAGCAAGTCCGATACCTGTTCCCGTATATTCATCACGAGCGTGCAAGCGTTGGAATATCAAAAATATAGTCTCTAAATGCTCTACTGCGATGCCAATGCCGTTGTCTTTGATATAAAATTCCCAAAAATCTTGCTGTCGTTTTACGCCTATTTCTACCTTAGGAGCAATGTTGGGATGGCAATACTTAATGGCATTCCCAATGAGATTTTGCAAAAGCGTAGTCATTTGCGCCTTATTGCAATATACTTTTGGCATGACATCTTTTATAGTGATTTTGGCATTGCTTTCTTGTATTGCCATTCTAAGATTATTCTCTACTACCGTAATAATTTCGGACATATCCACGAACTGCCTTGCTCGTTTGTCTCGTCCTACTCTCGAATAGGAAAGGAGGTCATTGATGAGGTTATTCATTCGTTTTGCGCCATCTACGATGTAATCCATAAACTCATTGCCTGCATCGTCGAAATTTTTGGCGTAGCGACGTTTGAGTAGTTGCGTGTAGCTGGTCATCATGCGGAGCGGTTCTCGGAGGTCATGCGAAATGATATAAGCGAACTGCTCAAGGTCTTTATTACTTTCTTCGAGGTTGTTGGAGTATTCTTTGAGTTTGGCTTCGGCTTCTCGGCGTTCGGAAATATTTTCTACCATGCCGAGATTATACATCGGTATATCATCTTCGTTTTTGATGTGGGTAGCAAACAGGTTAGACGAAAGGATGCCATTGTCTTTTTTGCGAAACTGAATCTCTAATGTAGTGGATGAAAATTCAGGAGAAAGGGAATTATACAAATCTATTACACGACTTTTGTCGGTTTCGCTGGTGAGTTCTACCAACGACATCGTACTGATTTCTAACTCGGAATATCCCAATTGCTGACAAAAAGAAGTATTGGCGTGTAAGATTTTATTACTCAAATCCATAATGAAAACACCGTAAGGGGCTTCATTGAATATTCGTTTGAATAATTCTTCACTTTGTTTCAGTTTTCGTTCGGCTAATATTCTATCCGTAACATCTAAAGCAAATATGACTACTCCTTTAATGTTTCCATCTTTATCATAATACGGTTTTTTATCTGACCGAATCCATCGTTTTTCGCCTATGGGCGTAGTGATTTCTTCTACTACGTCATTTATGGGCTTGCCTGTACGAATGATAGATAAATCTTCTTCGTGATAAGAATGCGCTAGCCCTTTCGGCATGATGTCGTAAAGAGAGACATTTGTAAAAAACGCTGGAGGCTTGCCCATCAAGTCCGCCATTGCCTTATTCATCCGAATGAATCGGTTATTGGTATCTTTATAAGCAATCAATGCGGTAATGGAATTGAGTAGATTATTCATTTCCTCCTGTTGGTCTAGCAACTGATTTTCATTGGCAATGATTTTTCTTTCTCGGTTGAGTTTAGCATTGATAAACATATAAATAAGGAAAAATATGGCAAATGCCCAAAAGATAGAAATATGGATAGGAATGTCGGAAAAACTTTGAGTAAGTATTAAAACGGCACAAAAAGCGATTAGATTGATAGACAGAAAGGCGAATAAGTGTGACTTGCTAGAAAAGATACTGACAGCAATGACCAAATAAATGTAATAAGTGAAAGTGAGGTCAGTAGGCGCATGGTTTACATATAAGAGCCAAAGAAAGTACAGGGTTTGGGTAAGAAAAGCCCCAAAAGTAAGATTTTGGATATGTTGTTTTACAAATTTTGAGGTATTCATTAAGAAATACAAGCCGAAAAACAAGGCAGGGAAAAGATATAAAGCCACGGCAGGGAAAATGCTGCCTTCTTTAGAGAGAATGTTCGTGAGATGCACGGCAGGATACAAAAAGCCCATAGCAATTAAAGTGACGCTAAAGTTGCGAAATGTATTCAGCGATGACGATATGGCTTGTTGATTCTCCTGTGACATTTACCGTAGTACTTTAAGCTAGTGTTGGTTTTGAGGGGTTGAAAATACAAAGTTATTCTAATATATAAAGTATTTTTAAGCAAAAGCAAGTAAGTAAGTTTACATATTTATTTAGACAGTAACAAACTATTAATTGCTGATTAACAACCCAATGGGTCATGACCCATTGGAAATAATTTTGTCTAACTACTTATAACAATATTCAAAAAAAAATATATATCGGTGAGTTGATTTAGGGATTTCGTAAAAATAATGCCTAAATAACGGGTAAAAAATAGCTTACACTCCCGATAGTCCTACCAGCAGAAAGGGCAGACCAATTTTTATTTTTATATGTTTCTCACCTCATTTCGTCCCAGTTTTTTTCATATAACTGAATCAATATCTGATTTTGTAATTTATTGATAGGTGCGTCTCGCTGACTGCGGTCTGCCCCGAAGGCGAATAAACTAGGAATCATATCTGGATGAAGATATTTTAATTCAAGATTCTTTTCCGTGATACGGTCTTGTAATAGCTGAATGATTTTTTGTTGAGATTGAGCTGTCACATCTATGCGCTGACTGCTATTGAAGCCTAAATTGAAACCCCATTCGCCAAAAGTAGGAACGTAAGTTCGATAAGGCAAAGTAGTTTCAAAAACCGTATCTAAAGTATTGTGAATACACCAAAAGGCATCGGGCGCAAAATAAGGCGAAGTCGATTGCGTCACGACAACACCATCGGCCGCCAATCTTTTTTTGATAATACCATAAAACTCCTTTGCGTACAATTTGCCCAAACTTTCATTGCTAGGGTCAGGCAAATCTATAATAATTACATTATAAATGTCCGATGATTTTTCTACAAATTTAAACGCATCTTGGTTATAAATTTTTACTTTTTTATCGTCCAATGCGTTTTCGTTAAGCCTCGTAAACACCGGATGATTTCTTGCCAACTTGGTGATTTCAAGGTCTAAATCAACCAAATCTATGCCAGTAATGTCATCGTATTTCAATAATTCTCGAATAGCTAAGCCGTCGCCGCCACCTAAGACCAAAATACGCTCGTGATTTTCGGTTAAGTTCATCGGAATATGCACCAGCGGCTCATGGTAGCGATATTCATCGACGGATGAGAATTGCAAATTCCCATTCAGGAATAAACGAACATCCTTGTTCCAACGAGTCACCACGATGTTTTGATACTTCGTTTGTTTTGATAGCATCACATCATCTCGGTACAGAAAAGTCTCGTAATAAGAATTGATTTGGAAAGAAAATATAAAACCGACTATCAAAACCACGCCAAGTAAAACCTCACCAGCGATAAACTGCCGAAACCTCTTGCCCAGTTCTTTTTTGAATAATATGGTATTGAGAATGGCAATGCCTAAATTCAGCGCACCAATAGCAAAAGCCGTCCGCATAGTCCCCAACACAGGCAAAAGCAGCAATGGAAACGCCACAGAAGCAATAAGTGAGCCTAAATAATCGAAAGATAAAACATTGGCGAGCGCATCTTTGAGGTTGTGGTACTCTCGGATAATTCGGGTAAGAATGGGTATTTCGATGCCTATCATTGCGCCTAGAATACCGATTAGCACAAAGGCAACGCCATAAAAATAAGGAGTCATGGAAAAGGCAAAGTACAGTAAAAAAGCAGAAAATCCACCCACGAGGCTCAATACAATTTCAAACCTAACAAACCATGCTGGCAAATCGTCTTTGATGTATTTGGAAATAAAAGACCCCAACCCCATAAAGGATAAAAATAAGCCAATCACTATCGAAAAATGCAGAACGCTACTGCCTTGAAAATAACTGGTGATGGTACTTATCAGCAATTCATATAAAATTCCACATATTGCGATGATAAATACCGAAGCGAGTAGCGTGGCTACTTTTTTATTTTGTGTCATATTGGTGGATAATTCCTATTTGCCTGATGTACTGGTATAGCCCGTTCTCAAAAAATAAATGCTCCTAAACGAAGTCCGCAAGCATTCGCCATTGCGGCTCGTGTAATAATTCGGACAGTCTTTTTTGATTTGGTCCATCGTCTTATGCGATTTGAAATTGGTAATGCCCCAACCGCTCACAGAGCTAGAGTAGGTCACTGCCGCAATCGTCAAAAAACAGCCCATGATTAATACTTTTGTTAAACTTTTCATATTATTCTAATTACTAACGCTAGTCATTCATTTTGAGTGTTACTAACGTTTTTTATGATTTTTTTAAAATTTCATCATCCTAAAACAACCTACAACAAAGCCTTCATTCTAAAGAAGGAAATACCTGAAAAAATACCTAAAATGATAAATCCCCAAACGTAGTAGCGAACTATTTTCACACCACTTACCACCGAAATAGTAATTTCGCCTCCCGTCAAATCTTCCTTATCTCCCATTAATTTGGCGTAATAAGTCCCTGTTTCGGTGACTTTTACCAATTTTTCATTATCGCCTTCTTGCTCTGCCCAATAGCCCTCATCGTAGCCCGTATAATAGCCAAAATCGCCATCAAGATAATTGACAACCGCCGAATCTTTATCCATAAAATACGCCAAAACATAAGCCTCTGTATTGGCTACGGTAAGTTTTCCGCTAATTTTCAGGCAGTGCAAGCCTCCCTTTTCAATTACAATTGGCTGCGAAACAATGCCATATTCATCATCAATACTCGACAAAGGAATGGTTTGTTCAAAAATCGTTGTTTTTTTAGTAGCCAATCCGCCTATCATCATAACGAAAAACAAAGCCGCCAAAGCTGCCGAACCATAAGCTAGCCACCTCCGAAGTTCAATTTTTTTACGCAAAAAGCCCAACTCTTCATTGGCTTCAAACGCCTTCATCACATCCTTATTAGAGATTTTTTCTTCTTTAAAAAATTCAATCTCTTTTATCAAATTGGTCGTGCTGTCTATTCGCCATTCTGCGGCATAAACCAAATTTTTATGCTTGTAGCTAGCAAAATTAATCGTATCGTTAATCTTAATTTGATAATTGGACTCGCCTTCAAAATAAACAACCTCAGCCGCACCATACTCTCTAATGATTTGGTTTCGCTGATTTTTCATAAAACTCCAACGGTTACTTTCGCCCGGCAAACTCGGCTCGTCGGGGATGATTTCGTTAGAGATATAAAAACCCTCCTTGTCTTCCACCAAATAAAAATAAGTGCGCTGCTCCGAAATCAACAACCATTCGTCATATATCCAAATTTCTTTCGAATAGCCAGTTTCGCCCTCTTCTGACCAATATTCATAATAATCTTGTCGCCAGCGAGTACGGGCTATTACTTGATATTTTTTATCAAAAAAATTGGCAATCATGCCCACTTTTACAAAGGAGAGCGGCTTGTGCGAATCGGGCGGACTCATTGCCATCAGTATTTCGTGGTCTTCCGAATGAGCATCCAAGACCGAACCGCAATACTGACAAGAAATGTATTTTGCACGAGGATTTAATACCGATAAGGCATTGCCACATCCCGTACAGTTCATCTGTTTTACCGAAGCTATTTTTTCCTCTTTTACTATTGCCATTATGTTTTAATTAGAAATTTATCTGACGTTCCATTGCTGCCAAAATGAACAAGGTCGGTTCGTTTTATTATTGTCGAAATTACACAACACTCATTGAGGTGTGTCAAGCAAACTGCCTACCTTCTTATCACCCCAACGCAACTTCTTCCAACTGAAAAGGCGTTCCGACGTACAAATGCGATTCGCTAGGAAGGAGTTCCATACTCACAATTTTGCCCTGATGAATACCTTCTACAAAGTCGGCAGTATCGCCCGGAACTATTCTAAACGGCAATTCTCCCTCTCCGCCTTCTACTTGCGCTCGGCTTTTGGAAGTTATAAATACATCGGCATAAGTCGGATTAAAAGTAAAATAACTACCTACTTTGACATCATGGTAATTGATATCTTCCATCTCTTCCACCGATTCAAATGCTACAAACGAACCGTCGTCTTCCTGAATCCAACCTTCTGCGTTGTCATTCAAAAAATGAACATACCACTCATCCCAAAACCCATCTTCGTAAGCTATGCGCAACCTTCCCAATACTCGGAATCTTCGCCCTTGCAACGAAGCCGTCATCCCAACGTGCAACATCGAGCCATAATCAATCAACAAATGTTGTTGCCCTTTTGGGCTCAATTTATCATCGTATAAGTGACTGGTTTGCCCACAATACGGACAACTCAAGGATTTTGAAGCAGGATTTTCTCTCTTGATGCGTCCGCCGCACGACGGGCATTCAAACTCTCTTGCAAATAGTGCCATGTTTTTTTTAATGGTGGATGGCAAACGATAGAAGGCGAACTGCCTTGAAGTCATTATCGGATGCCGTGATAAACAAAGTGCCAAAATAAAGGGTTTGTATCAACTATTCAATTTTTTCTTATAGAAGTTGGCAGATGTTAGACGAAAAAGACGTTTCGTTTAAATATAATGTAAATTTTCTAAAAAGCAAACGAACAAACCTCCGCTTAATTTCTAGATTATAAAGGAGCTAATCCTTATCTTTACGCCATGAATTTATCATCAAAACTCTTAGAAGAAGCGGTACTTGCCTTTTCTTCATTGCCAGGTATTGGCAAAAAAACGGCTTTACGTTTGGCGTTGCATTTATTGAATTTGCCAGAAGACAATGTTGAGGAATTTGCGAAAGCCATTCAACAAATGCGCAAAGGCATTCAATTTTGCTCGGACTGCCATAATATTTCGGATAATGCGAAATGCGAAATTTGCGAAAGCCACAAGCGAGACCGCTCGGTGATATGTATAGTGGAAAGTCTTCGAGATGTGATTGCCATTGAAAATACGGCACACTATCGAGGATTGTATCACATTTTGGGTGGTGTCATTTCTCCCATTGAAGGCATTGGCCCTAGCGATTTGAATATTAACACTTTGCTTGAAAGAGCCGCCCGACCAGAAACCAAAGAAATAGTGATGGCACTCAGCCCAACAATTGAAGGTGATACGACTATCTTTTACCTTTCCAAACAGCTCTCGAAACTGGATGTCAAAATCTCAACCATCGCAAGAGGCGTTTCCTTCGGTGGCGAATTACAATACGCAGATGAAGTAACGCTAGGACGTTCGATTGCGGCTCGCATACCTTATAATAAGTAAGACGCAGATGAAAATGACACAAGACTTATTCATTTCAATATGATTTGGGTTGGTAAAAAAGGAATGAATGACTATTGGAAAAATGGGCTATTTGCCAATACTATTACGTGCTAATATTCCTTCATTCCACTACTCCAACCAAGCCAAATCATATAAAGTCACTTACTCGCTCACTCATAGCTTTCAAAAAATGGCGGCTTCGTTTTTATGAATATTCACGAATGGTTTTAGTAACATCTAAAAAAAAACTATTTTTAACCAAATTTTGTGAATTGCTGCCCATTGGGCGAATATCCATCTCATCAATGAAGCCATTATTTACCAACGATGCCGTCGTATTAGGTTTGCTCCTAATCGTATTAGCCTTAGTTTTTATTACGTCGAGTAGTAAAAATAAGTTCTTCCAACGCTTTTATAGAGTAGTGCCGCCTTTGCTGTTGTGCTATTTCTTACCAGCGTTACTCAATTATCCTTTAGGGCTGATTTCGGGGGAAGAGACGCAATTGTATTTTGTAGCTTCTCGCTATTTATTGCCTGCCAGTTTGATATTGCTCTGTTTGAGCATCGACCTCAAAGCGGTTTTTAATCTCGGACCAAAGGCACTTATCATGTTTTTTGCGGCTACTTTGGGGATTATTATCGGTGGCCCGATTGCCTTACTGGTCGTTATCAATTTCTTTCCAGATATAATTGCAGCACCTGCCGAAGAGGTGTGGAGAGGTTTGGCAACCGTAGCAGGAAGCTGGATAGGCGGCGGCGCAAACCAGACTGCTATGAAAGAGATTTTCGATGTGAGCGACAATTTGTTTGCCTCCATGATAGTAGTAGATGTGGTGGTGGCTAATATTTGGATGGGTTTTTTATTGTACGGAGCGAATATGTCCGATAAGATAGATAAATGGCTCAA
>CALOED010000041.1:0-6022 GCA_942492005.1 uncultured Saprospiraceae bacterium | reverse complement strand
AAAATGATAACTCTTGTGAAATCGTCATTTTGATGGATGGCGCAGCAACCGTCAATGGGCAAAATTTCGCAAAAGGAGAAAGTTTCTTTGTGCCTGCTGGCGTTTCTGTCCATATTTCTGCGGATGCTCACTCCGAACTTTATAAGGCTTATGTGCCTTTTTAAAAAGTTAATTTTAGACCGTTATTTCAAAATCATTCCAATGAAATATATCACACTATTGCTTTTTGTAAGTGCTTTTTGGAGTTGTCAAAACCAAGATAACCCCACTGATTATCAGCATCAAATTCCAAAGTATGAAACGCCTTCGGATACACTTCAAGTTGGCTTTTTGATTATGGATGGCACTTACAATACCGAACTTACCGCTCCGATGGATATGTTTCAGCATACGATTTTTCATACCAATAAGCTAAAAGGCAATATTGGAGGTATGAAAGTATTCACGATTGCAAAAACCAAAGAAGTCGTCACGACTTTTGAAGGCTTGAAAATAGTTCCTGATTATAGTTTCGATGATGATTATCCTAAAATAGACATCTTAGTTGTCCCAAGTGCCGAGCATCATTTGGATACAGATTTGGAAGATACCACCATGATAAATTGGGTACAAAAAACGGGTAAGCAAGCCATGTTTATTACTTCGCACTGCGACGGAGCGTTTGTTTTGGCAAAAGCAGGTTTATTAGACAATTTGGCTTCTACTACTTTTCCTAGCGATGTGGAGAAATATCGTAAGACTTTTCCCAGTTTAGACATTTATGACAAAGTCTTATTCGTTCACGACGGCAAAGCCATCACTTCGGCAGGTGGCGCAAAATCCTTTGAAGCGTCTTTATATTTAGTAGAATTGCTTTATGGAAAAGCCGTAGCCGATGGCGTAGCGGCAGGTTTAGTGATTGATTGGGATGTTAATAAAGTTCCTGCTTTTATAAAATGAGTAAATCCAATTTAGTTTTTCAAATAGTTCTGTCGCATAAAAATGAGAGCTAGCTAGGGTTTACCTCGAAAATAGGTCGGGTCGGAACGGTTGAAGTTTAGTTTGCCGACTTTATAATTAGGGCTTCAGCCATTCTCACTATGGCTTTGGTGCTGTACTTTACAGGTCGAACAGAAACTCGACTTGCGAAGTTTTCAAAACTTTGTAAGTCGAGTTTTTCAACAGTTTAAACCTACAAAGTCTTGAAGGCTTCGCAGGTTCAGTCTATTCTCGCCTAGCTTAGAAAGTAGCGGTGATATAGATTTGAAAAGCGTATTACACAAAAAAAGCCATTCTCAAATAAATGAGAATGGCTTTTCTATTAAATATAACGCTGCATCAATGAAACAATGAAACAATGAAACAATGAAACTTACTCTTTCACTTCTTCAAATTCTACATCAGTTACATCTTCTGCATCGCCTGCGCCTTCTTGCCCATTAGCTCCAGCATTAGCACCTGCACCCGCATTTGGATTTGCTCCTTCTGCGCCACCTTGCTGATAAATGTGCTGACTAGCTGCTTGCCAAGCCGCATTCAATGCCTCAGAAGCTGTTTCGATGCCTGCCAAATCTTGTGCTTTGTGCGCTTCTTTCAAGTTGCCCAAAGCCTCCTCGATAGTTGCTTTTTCAGCATCTGGCACTTTGTCGCCGTATTCTTTCAACTGTTTTTCCGTTTGGAAAATCAATGAGTCGGCAGCGTTTAATTTGTCAATTTTTTCACGCTCCGCTTTATCGCTTGCCTCGTTTGCCTTTGCTTCTGCTTTCATTCGAGCGATTTCATCGTCAGATAAACCAGTAGATGCTTCGATACGAATATCTTGCTTCTTACCTGTGTTTTTCTCCAAAGCTGAAACGTTCAAAATACCGTTAGCGTCAATATCAAATGCTACTTCGATTTGCGGAACACCTCTTGGTGCTGGCGGAATGCCATCCAAAATGAAACGCCCGATAGAACGGTTGTCTTTTGCCATTGGACGCTCTCCTTGCAAAATATGTATTTCCACAGAAGGTTGGTTATCCGCAGCCGTTGAGTATGTTTTTGATTTCTTAGAAGGGATAGTGGTGTTCGATTCTATCACTACATCGTAAACACCGCCCATCGTTTCGATACCGAATGACAATGGCGTAACATCTAACAATAAAACGCCTTCGCCTTTGAAATCGCCACTCAATACACCACCTTGAATAGATGCACCTAAAGCCACTACCTCATCAGGGTTTACACCACGGTTTGGTTTTTTGCCAAAGAATTGCTCTACTGCTTCTTGGATTTTTGGAATACGAGTAGAACCACCTACTAAGATAACTTCGTCAATATCGTCTTTGGTGTAGCCTGCATCAGACAATGCCTTAGCACAAGGCTCAAGTGTGCGAGCTACTAAATCATCAGCCAATTGCTCGAATTTAGCACGAGACAATTTGGTTACTAAGTGCTTAGGCACACCATCTACCGCAGTGATATATGGCAAGTTGATGTCTGCTTGCATAGAAGAAGACAATTCGATTTTTGCCTTTTCTGCAGCTTCTTTCAAGCGTTGCAATGCCATAGGGTCTTTGCGCAAATCAATGCCTTCTGATGATTTAAATTCGTTTGCCATCCAGTTAATGATAACACGGTCAAAGTCATCACCACCTAAGTGCGTATCGCCATTAGTTGATTTTACTTCAAAGATGCCGTCTCCCATTTCAAGGATAGAAATATCAAAAGTACCACCACCAAGGTCATAAACAGCGATTTTCATATCTTGGTCACGCTTGTCCAAACCATAAGCCAAAGCTGCTGCCGTTGGCTCGTTGATGATACGTCTTATTTTTAAACCTGCAATTTCGCCTGCTTCTTTAGTTGCTTGTCTTTGAGAGTCATTAAAGTAAGCGGGTACAGTAACAACTGCTTCGGTTACTTCTTGACCTAAGAAATCCTCAGCGGTTTTCTTCATTTTTTGAAGTACCATTGCAGAAATTTCTTGCGCAGAATACATTCTGCCATCAATATCTACTCTGATTGTATCATTGTCTCCTTTGACAACTTTGTAAGAAACGTGGTCTTTTTCGTTACCTGATTCTGTAAAGCGTTGTCCCATGAAACGCTTAATAGACATCACTGTGCGAGTAGGATTGGTAATCGCTTGACGTTTTGCGGAATCACCAATTTTACGTTCTCCATTGTCCAAGAATGCTACAATTGACGGCGTAGTTCTTCTACCCTCTTCATTAGGAATCACTACTGGCTCGTTTCCTTCTAATACTGCCACACAAGAGTTTGTAGTTCCTAAATCTATACCGATAATCTTACCCATGCTTGTTTTGGTTTTTCTATATTTTAAGTTTGAAAATTCTAATCAAAATTATGTTTTGATAAAGTAACAACTATGAATAATCAATGGATGTGCCAATACTTTTTTAGCATTTCTAATCTGACAAATATGCTAAAATACATTCGTTTGACTGACAGAGTGTGAGAATTGTTACATTAAAAAATGACAAAAAGGCAGTTGAAACTTGTGAGAAGAGAAAGGAGGTGAAGTGCAAAACATTGGAAGGTTGTGATGGAATGCTTAGAAGATTCTTTAGCGTTTTTTTTTAAAAAAGGCTACAAAGAATCTTCCAATTTATTTTTATAAAGAATCATCCACTCTTTGGCTGAGTTTTTCTTCTTCGGTGCGAAGTATCGAAAATATAAATCGGATGAAAGTAGTAATGCCAATGAATCCCATGTAGGCGAGGCATAAAATGACGAAAATATACTTGAATGAACCGGCTTCTTGTATGGGAGTACCCGAAAATAGGTAAGCTAAAAGCGATGCAGCTACAACTAGACCGATATATCCGAAGATGGAGTTTCGATAATAGTTGAGCATATTTTTAGTAGAAAAGCTATTCACGCTATTAAAAATGCCATACATTAATATAAATGCGCCTGCTGTTGTCCAAGGGTATTTCATGCCTAACTCCATACCGAAGGCTTTGAGTATCAATCCGATAATCATAAATGCGGCTGCACCGCCTAATGCAATGCCTGCTTGCCTGAAAGGATGATGCTCTTTTGCGAATATTGACTCGTTTTGTGATTCCATGCTAGGTAAATAAGAATAATTTAGAATGGTTCATAAAGATAGTACTTTTTATTACTCTATTCTATCTAGCACGTATAGGGTTGAATTATTGTCATAGAAGGCGACTAAGCCTTGCGCTTTGGTATAAAATCCTGAGTTATTAAAATCCTCTCGATAATAGGCATTTTCAAAAAAACGCCCCAAAAGTGTTGTGTCTGCCTGCTGATAACTACTCATCAGCATATAATTGGGAATATTTACGTTGCCCGTTTTAGCAGTAGCGAAATAAAAATAAGACGAATTAGAAGTAAGGTTGAAAACCTCTAAGTTAGCGAGGTTGTTATTTTCTATATCCCATGGCTGAACGGCTAATGACATATATATACTATGTGTGTGGTCTGCCGTTTCGTAAAATACGGCTCTACGCTCTGCATTGATGTAGTCAAATTGATAATCTGGCAGTCCTTCTCTGCCGCAAAGAATTCTGACCATTGAAAACTGCATCAAGCTATCATAATCTCCTTCTATAAATTCTAACTCATTGCCCGAAGCATCTTGAAAATAAAGGCGTTGTCCTTTGGAGTAGCTCCAAAACGCATCGGAATCTTCTTTAAGCTCTATATTTCCAAAAAATTGTCCTTTTTCTTCACAATAAAAACTATTATCTACTACATCATTCATGCAGCTTTGCATCATTAATCTACTTAACATGACTAAAAAAACGAATTGCAATTTCATATTCACTGTTTTCAAAAAAATCCATTACTAAATTAAATTTCCAAACTCTCTCTGATAACGTTTGGGAAACGCCAAATGCAAAGTAAAACCATTTATTTTTAGATTTTTTGTAATGAAAAAGCACTTCATACAATATTCTCAATTCTAAGCACATTATAGATTAGACTTTATAATAAGAAGCAAATACGTTCTTATTTATAGCAATGTAGCCTACAAAAAATCTTATCCTTAAAACATTTATTTGTCAAACTTAAAATATTGGTTAGTTTAGCCTTTATTCATCAAAATAAAATAAATACCGTCACTAATAAAATAGAAAATGTGTGAAATATAATGCTTTTATCATTTCAAAGTTATCATATTTTTGCGCCTTCTAAGACATCAAAAATTTTAAATACTTTATGAAAAAAATAGCGACGCTTTTAGTTTTTTCTGTGTTGTGCTACGCTTCTACTTTTGCGCAACAAAACTATATTTCAGGTATTCACTTTGGATTGAACAGCAGTGTGTTTAGTTCTGGTATTTTTAATGAACATAACTATGGTAGTTCAGATTTGTATAACCATAGGTTTACAGGGGCATTTTCGGGCGGATTGAATGTCAGTCTTTCTCTTAACGACGTTCACGAATTTCAGTTAGAGGCTGTATATAGCTTACAGGGTCAAAACTGGTCGGATGTGCATGGGTCTGACCCTGCGGTATTGACCAAAAAGGTACGTTTGCAATACTTAAAGTTTCCTATTATTTATAAGTATAAGATGCCTTTTGATGCTTACGACCCTTACTCTCCTAATCATTATTTCATTGGAGGTATATTTGTGGCTAGTCTCAAAGGTGCAAGCCTGACTTATGCCATAGATGGGCAAGAACGCTCTTTTGAGGAAGCGGTAAGCATTGATAATAATTTTGATGTTTCTGCGCCACTTGATATGGAGGATTTATACATTCCAGTAGATTTTGGTTCTATCATCGGTTGGGGTTTGGAATATCCTTTGGCTGGCAATTTGATGTTTTCGGCGGAGAGTCGTTTGGAGGTGAGTGTGGTGGACCAAAACTCACTGAACTATCGTTTTCCTAGCTCTACAAAAGGCTATCGTCCTTCTTTTAATGTACTTTGGGGTTTGAAATTTGGCTTGGTTTACAATCTTTATTTATAAGCACTGCCATTTTTAGCAAACTAAGAAAGCGGAGCATTTTTGAAATGTTCCGCTTTCTTTATTCTAGCTAGAATAAAAAAGGTGTATCCTCTTG
>CALOED010000040.1:0-23621 GCA_942492005.1 uncultured Saprospiraceae bacterium | reverse complement strand
AATAGCTGGTTCAGTTACGTACTACGGAGATTGTAACGGCTGACCTCACTACTGCGATTGTAGATAATTTGATAAATAATAGAACCTACTATTGGCGTGTGCGACCTTACAATCATACTTATACTTGAATGCGCCAACATCCGTGGTAGAGACTTTTGTAACGTCTGACCTGACAGCTATTCAAGATGTAAAAAGCATAGAAAGTTACCGTATTTACCCGAATATTGTGAATGAAGGGCAGCAGATAAACGTAGAATTGGAGCTTGCAAAAGCAATGAACGCAGAAATGATAATCATAGGAACAAATGGCCAGATGATTAAAAAGGAGCAGTTGTCGTTAGTGAATGGTTTCAATCAATATCAAATGCAAACTTCTAATTTAGCCGCAGGCATTTATGTGATGTTGATTCGCACCCAGGAAGGAATAGTTAGAGATAAGTTTGTGGTGATGAAGTAATTTTGTGCAGTAGTATGATTTTTTGTAAAAATATTGATGTCATATAAAAAATCGAAAAGGGAATTATTGGAAATTAAAAAAACCTTACCACGCTAGCGTGGTAAGGTTTTTTAATTTTTAGAAGTTTGTAAAGTGAACTGTAAAAATTCGATTGTTTAATAAAAAATACTATCAATCGGAACAATTCAACAATTCAACATTCTTATTTCATTATGACCAATCTACGAGAGAAAAGTCTGACCTTTATCCGTGATGATAGAAACGAAATAATTGCCACTAGCTAAGTGAGAAATATTGTGAGACACATTGTGCTGACCTTCGGCGAAGTTAGTGTTTTTAACTACTTCTACTCTACGACCATATACGTCAAACAATACTATTTCTGCATTAACCGCTTCCGTTACATTAAAGTCAATATTGAATTGAGTGCTAGTAGGATTAGGGAAAACTTTGATTTGGCCTACGCTCTGAGCTACTTTATTGGTATTAACGCTTACTAATTCTGCTTTTTTAGCATTGATTACTTCACGCTGCCCAACAGTAGTACTATAAAAAGCCAAAGCTCCCACTACGGTGATTTTACTTTCGTCATAA
Source organism: uncultured Saprospiraceae bacterium (assembly GCA_942492005.1). Taxonomy (GTDB): domain Bacteria; phylum Bacteroidota; class Bacteroidia; order Chitinophagales; family Saprospiraceae; genus CAKZLL01. The sequence goes on along the minus strand of CALOED010000040.1, from coordinate 22,570 downwards.
CTAGCAGGGATAGTATATTGGAAGTTTTCGGTATAAGAAGCACCCTGAGAAACTTGTGCTGGAATAATACCAGCGTTACCAAATGCACCGCCCGGTAAAGCTCTCAATACTCTCTTATGCACATAACCAACAATTGGGTCGCCTGCTAAGTAATAGTGATGTCCAACAGTTGCATTCAAATAATTGACTTGATTGTATTGGCTACCACTTCCTACTACGCTATCTTCTACTATCATCGGTACAAAACGAATATCGCCAGAAGCATAATCCACAAAGTTGGCAGTGAATGTAATATCCAAAACTCTAGTACCTGGGTCAAAAGAAGTGGTAATATTCAAATCTGCTGGCGTGTAAGCACCTCTTTGCAATAAAGTATTTGCTAACCACTGACCTCTACTGTGAGGCTCATCAGATTCGCCTGGGAATACTTTTCTATCTACCATGCCATTAGGGTAAGCAGATACACTGAATGCTGTTCTAATGCCATCATTAAATGCCATCCCGTCGTTATCGTGTACCGAAACGGAAATCACATCGTCAGGATAAGTAGCTAAAATACCATCTACTACCACTTCTCCGTCAGGACACCAGCCACACCATGCGCCTGTAAACTCTTCAATTAAGATTTTCTTAGTACCAGAAATACCTAAGAAAGAATACAAATCTTCACAAACTTGGTCATTACAAGTGCGTTCATCTGGATTACCGTTATTGTAATTATCCGTCCAAACACATAAATTGTGATTTACACCACCAGTAGCTACATTCCAAACTGCGCTATGCGTAAAGTTATATGTGCCACTAAATGCTGGAATATTTACACCTGATACATTCATCGTTTGAGTAGCACCACCATCTACGGTATAATGCAAATCAAAACTATTGATAGCTACTGAACCATTATTAGAAACAGTACCAGTAATACTTTGATTGCCAATAACTACATTATTCTCTAAGTCCAATGAAGTTATAGCCATATCATACTGGATTTGGTCCCAGCTAAAAGTATAAACGATGTCGTCTGCGCCTGCTGCGCCTACTGCAGGGTAGCTAAAGTTAGGAGAGTTACCCAATTGTACCCCAACAGTACCGTCATTGTTTTCTGCACCAACCGTTGCAGTCATACCAGTGGCATTACCATAATTTAATACAATATCGAAATCGCCGCATTCATATATTCTAATCGCTGCATACACAAAACCAGAACCGCTGGCAGGTGTTACCGAAAAATACTGAATAACGTGTACTCGGTAAGGAGCAACACCATAAGTATATGCTCTTACATTGTCTGGAGAGCCAGCACCCGAAACTACATTTAAGTCGTCCCAAAATGCGTAAATAGCATTATTTGGTCCGCCAACATTAGGAATTGCCGTATTAGCTGCAACGCTCGTCGTCGCATTTTGGTCAAAAGTGATGTATCCGTTATCACTGACATAATAGCCTGTTACTGCCTGCCCGTAGAAATTAAAAGCAAAAGGTAAAGTTTGCCAAGCAGATAATACATTACTAGATGGAACACTTAAAACAGTAGTACCAGTAGTTGTATAATCAAAAGGAGCAGTAGTACCTATGCTCTGATTAGACTGATAGCTTTGAGCAAATAAAGTGGCAGTGAAGAATAAAAATAAAAAGGTAAGTTTCTGAAATCTCATAAATTAGCGTTTTTATTTTGTTAAAAAAAAGGTAAGTAAGTCGTCAGAATACATTAACAAAGTTAATAACATTCCTAATTATCAATTACTTGAAACCCGATTTAGGTGTGTATTCGACTACTTATTTTTTAAATGAAAAAATGGTATAAAATGAGTTTGGTATACACTTACTCATTTTCATACTTATTTACATTATGCAATTTACAAATATTCTATAAATATATATAGAATAGAAAGTACGATTAACTTTTTTTTTAATAATAAAATCATAAAAAAAGAGGTTAGCAATTAGCTGACCTCTTTTGGAAAAAGTAAATACCTCGTTATGAGGATATTTTATTCATCTTCACCCGTTTCTTGATTTTTAGTTTTTTTGCTGCCTTTATACATCTGATAGCATTGGAATTTACACTCCAAAGCACCATTAAATAAGGTATGCTTATTAGATGCTCGAAGCCCAACGCATTTGAGTGCTTCCATATTTGAGGAAATCATCCAAACATCATAATTGGTGTATTCTGCCTTCAAATGATCGCCCATCATGGCATAAAAAGCATTGGTTTCATAGTCCTCTGCTTCTATTCTTTCACCATAAGGCGGGTTCATGATAACCGTTCCAGTTTCTACTGTTGGCGGATTATGTCGCTCAAAATCTTTTCTTTTGATTTTTACAAAATCCAAAACGCCAGCACGCTCAAGATTGCGTTGAGCTATTCTAATAGCCTGAAAAGCAATATCAAAACCCAAAATATCGTGTTTGGGTTGTACCTCATTGGCAATAGCTTCTTGTCGGATAGCCGTCCAAAGGGCTTCGTCGTAATCCGTCCAGTTTTTAAAACCAAAATATTCTCGATGTTTTTGAGGCGCAATATTAGCCGCTATCATCGCCGCTTCTGCCAGGATAGTTCCAGAACCACACATTGGGTCCATAAATACGGTATCGCCTTTCCAGCCTGATATTAATACCATACCTGCCGCCAACACTTCGCTAATCGGAGCTTTAAAATATTCAAACCTATAACCTCGCTTGTGCAACGACTCGCCAGAGCTATCTAAAAATACTTCACACAAATCCTGATTGATAAGAATGTGTATCCTCAACGTTGGTTCATCTATTTTTACATTAGGACGTTTCCCAAATTTCAACCGAAACTGGTCCACTATGGCATCTTTTGCCTTGAGTGCCATAAACTTAGAATGCGTAAAAATACTAGAATGAACTACGGTATTCACCGCCAAAGTATCATGGACACCCATTAGCTCAGACCAATCGGTTTCTTGTAATTTTTTATAGTAAATATCTTCATTGCCAGCCCTAAAGGAGGTAAAGGGTTTGAGTATGCGAATGGCGGTCCTCAAAGTTAAGTTCGCCTTATACATTAAAGCCTTATCTGCGGTAAAAGTCACCGCACGAGTTTGTTTTTCAATATCTATTGCACCAATAGTTTTGAGTTCTTCTACTAGAACATCCTCTAGTCCGTGTGCTGTTGTAGCAACTAATCGAAATGTTTCTGTTTCCTTCACTTTAATAATTTCATCTGTGAACTGCAAATGTAGTTATTCTAAGCATTTGAGGGAAAGAAAGACAGAAAAAATATAAATTTTATCACTTATATTCATCCTTTTGAATTTATGGAGGCATCTCAAAATACCTTTTATTCACTCACGTTACGCAATGGAAACTGCGGTAGGCAGGGCAGACAGATTTATTCGACTTGGTAAATCGCTCAATTATTGATTTATAAATAGTTAATATCGAAATACATAAGAAACTCATGTTACGCACTTCGATGTCCCTTTTGGGACAAGCTGTTTATAGAATAGTGAAATGACGTTTATAAGCGTTCCGCTAGGAACACCTTAATAATGAAAAGGCTGTTCCTAGCGGAACGCCTAAAATGCGCTTAAACTTTGAGCTATAAACAGTTTGTGTTTACAGGACACCGTTTTTGCGTAACAGCAATTAATAAATACAACAGTTTCTTATATCGAAATTTTAAGAGCTTTTTAATTCATCCGCTAGTTTCAGAGTTAAGCGCAGCGACTCTGAAATTCTTTATTTCTCACTTCTTAGATGTGCAAAAACATATTGTCATTGGAAAACAACGGGGCAAGCCACCGTTGGATAAAAGAATAAAAGCTAAATAAGAAGCTACTGGAAGTTATTACTTACTCGTTATTTATTTGCTGATTTGTAAGTAATTGTAAAAATTTAACCTCTAAATATTTACTTTAACCTACTTTTTGAGTTTTTAATTCTAAAACCTAATACCGTGAAATACACCTTTACTTTTCTGTTATTATCATTAATCATAGCTTGCCAAACACCTGATAATAAATTGCCAATAATTTCTCCAAAAGGATATGGCATTGCTATTTTAGGCATAGCGCAAGATGCAGGTTATCCGCAAGCAGGCTGCTTTAAAGACTGCTGCCAGCCGTATTTGGAAGGCAAAGAATCCGCTAGACACGCTACGAGTATTGCTATTATCAACTTTGAAACAAGCGAAAAATGGCTATTTGAAGCTACACCCGATATTAAGCATCAATTGTATCAGCTTCAAAAAATAACCGAAAAAGGGAGCGTGTTGCCGAATGGCGTATTTTTAACGCACGCTCATATTGGGCATTATACGGGACTGATGCACTTCGGACATGAAGTAATGGGAACGGATAGTTTGCCTGTGTTTGCGATGACACGTATGGCAACTTTCCTGAGCGAAAATGGCCCTTGGAGTCAGTTGGTGAAGTTCGGAAATATCAACCTAAAAACACTGCAAGCAGATAGTGCTATCCAGCTTAATGCGGAACTTCGAGTTATTCCTTTTATCGTTCCGCACCGAGACGAATACAGCGAAACGGTAGGTTATAAGATTGTAATCAAAGAAAAGACGATTCTTTTTATTCCAGATATTAATAAATGGAACTCATGGGATAGAGATATTATTGAAGAAATAAAATCGGCGGATTTGGCATTGTTGGATGCTACTTTTTATAAAAATGGAGAACTCCCCAACCGTGACATGAGCCAAATTCCTCATCCTTTTGTGGAAGAAAGTATGGCATTATTCCATAAAATGAGCAAAGAGGAAAAGCAAAAGGTGATGTTTATACATTTCAATCATACCAATCCGCTATTGCGAAATACACCAGAGAGCGAAACGGTGATAAAGGCAGGTTATCAATTGGCGAGAGAAGGTATGGTTTTAGAAATGAACGAGTAGTAATGATTTGAAACCAGACGAAACGGAAAATATATCAACACAATAGGCACATAAGTAGTTAGATATAATTATTTCCAATGGGTTGTTAATCAGTAATTTATAATTCTTTATCGCCTAAATATTTAAGCCCAATTACTCAGTGGGTTTTAAGGTTATATTTTTTTAAAAAAATAATTCTCCTTTGTTTTTCTATGTGCCTATTGTGACTGCCTGTCGGCAGACAAGCAGGTTTAAAAAAAAGCATCGAAGATGCTACAAAACAAACTAACCCAACGCTTCAAGAGCTTTTACTACGTTGTTCTCGATGCGTTCCATGACATTAGAAGTTTCCGATTTGACGAACGAAGTCCCCGTTATTTGTTCATAAAGTTCAATATATCGTTGCGTCACGAGTTCTACAAAGCTATCGGGCATTTCGGGCATGACTTGCCCTTCTAAACCCTGAAACCCGTTTTCAATTAGCCATTGACGAACAAATTCCTTTGACAATTGCTTTTGCGGCTCGCCTTTTGCTTGACGTTGCTGATAGCCATCTGCGTAAAAATACCTTGAACTATCAGGCGTATGAATTTCGTCAATCAAATGGATTACACCACTATTTAATCCAAATTCATATTTGGTATCCACTAGGATAAGTCCACGTTCAGCAGCTATCTCGGTGCCTCGCTGAAACAATGCATGGGTATATTTTTCTAATAATTCGTACTGCTCGGGCGTAGCAAATTCATTAGCCAATATCTCTTCTTTAGAAATATCTTCATCGTGTCCTTCCTCTGCTTTCGTAGCTGGCGTGATGATGGGATTAGGAAACTTATCATTCTCTTTCATCCCTTCTGGCAATGTCACACCACAAAGGACTCTGCCGCCAGCCTTATAAACACGCCATGCGTGACCAGTCAAATAGCCTCTTATGACCATTTCTATCTTAAAGGGTTCGCAAATCTTCCCAATAGATACGTTAGCATCTGGAGAAGTTATCAGCCAATTTGGGACAATATCTCTAGTAGCAGTGAGAAATTTTACAGCTATTTGATTAAGCACTTGCCCTTTAAATGGTATTGGACGTGGCAAAATATGGTCGAATGCTGAAATTCTATCGGATGCTACCATCACAAGGTACTTATTGTCAATGTTATACACATCTCTAACCTTTCCATGATAAATATTTACCTGTTTCGGAAAGGTAAAATGAGTTCTGACTATCGAGTCTGAGTAAAGTTTCATTATTATTAATTTAATAATATTTGAATAATATATATGTATTGTAATAGCTATGTCATTATTGATGGCATCCTTATTGTATTACTTATAAAGTGACAAAAAAATTGTGTCATTCAATATAGTTTTAGTTATAATTGCATCAGCTAATTAACAATTAAAAACGATGATAAAATTATTATTTGTGTTTTTACTATGTCACAACAATAAAAAATAAGCCGTTTGTAATAAGGCGTAGCAAAAATACTAAGAATTAGTACATTTTATCATTAAACGAAGTAAGAAAAGAAACTAAAAGAACAAAAACAATTCTAAGCATCCCACGTCAATTTGAAAACAGACAGCACTTTTAATTAATCTTTAATTCACAAAACAATGAAATTTTACAGCATCTCAAGTTGGGTTGCATGTATAGCACTAACTATTAACTATAATTTTCAACCTTATAACCCAAGAGTAAACGCTAGAATAACTGCTGGATTTGAACATTCTATGGTTATTGATGGCGGTTATGTTTATTCTTGGGGAAGTAATTTGCATAATCAAGTTGGCGCTTCTACATCTTCTCATTTATCAATTCCGACACTTATTCCAGAACTGGAAAACGTGATTGCGTTGGCACAAGGCAGTGCTGCTAATCATTCTTTAGCCTTACAAGAAAATGGTACCGTTTGGGCATGGGGAGCTAATACCTTTGGTCAGTTGGGAATTGCCAACGCAGATATTTCAAAATTGGCGAAACCCAAAATGGTAGATGGCATTTTTGGAGTAGTTGCTTTGGCGGCAGGGCGCAATCATAGCGTAGCACTCAAAGACGACGGCACCGTATGGACGTGGGGCGATAATACTTTTGGGCAGCTTGGATTGGCAGGGCAAAAGCTAAGTTTAGCTCCAAAACAAATCTCTCAGTTGTCGGATATAGTAGCCGTTTCGGCTGGTTATCACCATACTTTAGCACTCAAAAAAGATGGTACAGTGTGGGCATGGGGCAAAAACCTGAACGGGCAGCTAGGAAGTGCCGACTTCGATGCTACTTCTATTCCAACTCAAGTCAAGGGACTCGAAAACGTCGTTTTTATTAGCTCAGGAGCAGCGCACGGCACGGCTTTGAAAGGCGACGGTACGGTGTGGTCATGGGGTTGGAATGATTATGGACAGCTTGGAAATGGCAACTTTCAGTCTTCAAATATTCCTTTACAGTTGGCTATTCAGGATGTTGTAAAAATTTCGGCAGGCGGACTACATACCGTAGCACTCACGACCAAAGGCGAGGTTTATTCTTGGGGCGCAAATACTTTTGGGCAGTTAGGCAAATCTACTAATCGCAATTATTCAAAACCAGTAAAGGTGTTTTCGCTCAAAAACGTGATAAGCATTGTAGCTGGCGATATGCACAGTGTGGCGATATTGGGAGATGGAAGCGTTAAAACTTGGGGTTCTAATAGCAATTATCAGCTAGGAATAGGAGAGGATTTGAGCAGCAACACCGCTTTGAAGGTTTTTCAAGTCAAGTCAGATTTGCCAATCGCTTTGACCGCTTTGAATAATAAAGTACCGAACATAGCAGCGATTGAGAATAAATACGAACCCATCAATGAGCAATTGATAGAAAAAGGTTTGGTGATTAATGCTGATAGAAATGTGACTAAAGGAGTTACAAAAGGCGCAAAAGCGGATGATAACGCAAGCGCAAATAATTTTGAAATACCTGAAACCTTTGGTGCAATTGATGACGAATGCCCAATAGAAGCAACATTGAAGAATATTAATTTGGCAGCCATACGAACTTCCGATAAAAACACCATTTTATTGCAATGGGAAGCACCGCTCGATGTAAATAGTTTGGATTTTGTAGTTGAAAAAAGTTTTAATAACCATACGTGGATAGAAATGGATATTGAACCCATTATAAAAGAAACCAAAAATGGCTATATGCTGATGGCAAAGGATGAAGCCGCAGCTAGTTTGAATGTTTTTTACAGGCTGCGACAAGTTAATTGCTCCGATGAATTTAAATATTCCGTCACTACCATTATGGACTCAAATGTAGAAGGAATGCCAAAGTTTGTGGCTGCTCCTGATTTGGCGAAAGATTATTTTATTCTTTCTGTCAATCATGCCATCGGAAAAGGTCATAAATATGAATTAATCGACTCCGATGAGCGAGTTGTACTTTCGGGTAGAATTTCTGAAAATACCTACAATCAGGCGATTTCGGTAAGCATTAGAACCTTGCAAGACGGGCTTTATACTTTGCGAATTATTAAAAATAAAAAAGTTGCTTTTACCACGAAGATTTTCAAAGTAGAAGACTAACAATCATAGCATGAAAGCGATATAAATATTGCGCTCAACAAAAATCGGGCGTTTTTACTAGACCGCTTTCTTACACTAACTCTATTAAGGATACTTCGATTTATTTGAGTATTTTTACGAACCGTTGGATTAACTTAGTTAGTTCAGCGGTTTTTTTATTTTAAAAATCTAATCCCTAATCATTTAAAGCCTGATATGAAAAGTTTAAATTTTATCTATTGGATGATGATGTTTTTGAGCATGGCACTCTTATGGGCTTGCACGCCTCAAAAATCGGAAGAATGGCTCTTAGAAAACCAAAAAAAAATTGAAGCAACTGTAAATTTAAATAACTTTGCAGTGCTGAACGAAGCGTTTTTCAATGAGAGGTTGCATGATTTGAAGCAGCATAAACAGCATTTAAATCAAGTGAATGCAGAAAAACTTTCGGCTTCATCGAGTCAAATTTTGAAAGATTTGAAGCGCAAAACGGAAAAAGAATTAGCTGCTATTGAAAAAGATAGCGTTTTTAGTTGGGATGCGTCTCAATATGATTTAGGTAAGTTTTTAAAAAAATACTACCATGAAGCACTAACAAGCGAAGCTGATTTTAAAGAAATTAATAATGTTTTACTTCAATCAGATACTTTTTTCTTAGCAGCCAAACGCAACTTGAATGCTATTCATATAGAAAAGGGAAAAGCAGCAGTTGGTGAAAATATAGCTTTGTTTCATTGGCTAAACGACGAATTGGTAATATCCGTAAAGTCTGCCAGTTTACCCGCTGATTTGAAAGGAGAGTTATTGAAAAATATAGAAACGACAAGCAGAGCGGTAAAAGATTTCATTGGCTATATCAATAGTTTAATCAATAATGCCGATGATTTGCAATACCCGACAAAGGTTGTTGTCAAATAAAATTTATATTAAAACTAGATTTTATTCTAAAAAAAATGTACCGTAAAAAACACAACTTACTGATTTTGAGTAGCTTTTTGTGTGTACTGTACATAAAACAGAATATTGTCTGCTAAAATAAAATAAAATGGAAGGTAAGTATTACCACATCTCACGCCGTGAAATTAATAAAGGAAAAACGCTAACGCAGAGCATTTATGGCGAACGTATCATTGACCAACAAACCGTAGATAAAGACTATAATTTGTACATCAAGGAGAAAATTTTTGAAGATATTCGCTCGCAAGACTATCAAGACACACCGTCTCGCCTCAATTGTGTCTTTTTGTATCCCGACATTAATATCGCTCGCTTCTTTTGGGCAAAAGAATATTTGTATCAAGCCTATTTGTATGAAGTAGAAATCAAAAATGGCGTGCCTTTTATGACCGAAATGGATTTATTGCATTGCGACGGCTTGCGTTATACGCAGATTAAGAAGAATGCTCATAAATATTGGCAGCAAATTTATCATCCGAATAGCTGCACTTTAGAGTGTTTGTTGGATGGAAAAGCCGTTGTAAAACGTTTGGTAGAGGCACCGTCTAAGATTTGGTAATAGCCAAATTATGTAGTAGGCAGTAATTAAGTCAGCAGTTTCTTATTTGGCTTTATCAATTGCCCCGCATCTTCAGTGCGGGGTAGGCGAAAAGCCAAAAATGGGGGTTTAAACCCCAAAACTGGGGTAATGTTGGGTTAAAACCTTTAACCATATTTGGTCGCAGCATTTACTGTACGACCATTTCTGTTTTGAAATTATCCACGAACTTATCCCATTTTTTATAACAATAATCTTGCACTACATTCGGTAAATCCGAAAACGCAGGACTTGGATTTTTGATATAAGAAACCTCATTGATAGCGTGTAGTTCGATAGGAAGGTCGCCCGTGAGCCAGTATTTTTTATTTTTATAATAAATGGTGAGAAACAATTTAGAAGGGTCGATGCCATCCGGCACAAAATGGTGCATATATAAAGTTTCAAAAGTACCGTCTTTGTCAATATCCGTTACCTCAAGCGAAGGCGTGAGGTATTCAATCAGGGTGAGGGTAGGGTAGAAGTATCGCAAATATTTAAAATTTGGCTAACGCCCGAAGCTGTTTTTCGATACGACTGCATACACATTTCCGAATAATCTGGAAATTGGTCAATCGTCCAATTTTCATCTTCCATGTCTATCTCTTTGCCTTTCAATGATTTGTATTCAGATACGATAATGAAGTTTTCGCCATTTGCATCTTGCCATTTATAGGCATCTACTCTTTTGCCTCTAAAGGAAACGCCTTTGGGGAGTTGCTGATTTTTATGTTTCAAACTATCAGAAATAGGCGGGATGCTATCGTCTTCGGTAGTGTCGCCTCCGTTATTGTTTTCTGATGCATCACAACTCCAAATTAGAAGAAGTAAAACTAGGTAAAAGGTTGTTTTCATATTGCAAAAGTAAAAAAATCCTGTTTTGTGCAACGTTTAAACATTCACAAAACAGGATTTTAATAAGGTTCTTTGCAATTTTTGAGGATTCTATCCAACGGGACTTGCCCCGTTTTTTACTTCATTAATTCCAACGCTTCATCGACTGTCGAAACGGGAGATTTACACATTTTGTCTTTACAGACATATATAATCGTCTCGCCTTCAATGAGTTTACTCTCTAGCAGTTGTAATGTGCCTTCTTTGTCTCCGCCCAATAGGAGGGCATTTGGTAAGAAGTATCTATCCATTTCTCTGCGAATAACTTGAAAATCTTTGCCTACTATCGCCACTTCGTAAGGTGGCTTTGAGAGCATCAAATAATGGCTCAGCCAATTGGAATAAAAATAAGGTTGCTGACTTTTCAGAACCAAATCAGAAACAGCACTCATCATACCTTTTGATTTAGAAAGGTACGAACGCTCAAAGAAATAAGCCCCAAGTATATGAAGATTTTTAGCCATAACGGAGTTAGATGCAGGAATTACATTATCGGAAATTTCCTTTTTTCGAGCTATCAGTGGTGCATCCAAATCAGAAGTATAAAAGAACAAACCACTCTTTTCGTCATAAAAATGCTGAATGGCATAATCTTGAAAATCTTTGGCTTTGAGCAGCCATTTTTCATCGAAAGTAGCCTGATAAAGTGCAATGAAACCTTGCGTAAGCAAAGCATAATCATCCAAAAAACCATTAATAACCGATTTTTTATCCTTAAAATTTCGATTCAGTCGGTTATCTTTTTGCGCCATTTTTTTGAGTAAAAACTTTGCATTTTTAATCGCAGCATCTTTATATCGCTCTTCGCCAAACACTCGATAAGCATCAGCATAGCCCTTGAGCATCAAGGCATTCCAAGAAGTTAAGATTTTATCATCCAAATTTGGGCGAACACGTTTTTCTCGTTCTGCCATGAGTTTGGTTTTGGCAGCAGCCAATATTTCTTCGATTTTCTTATCAGAAGTATTATATTTCTCCGCAATGGAACTCACATCAGCATTTACAATCAATATGTTGTTTTTATGTTCCCAATTGCCATTTTTAGTTACATTATAATAGGTAGTGAATATTTCGGTATGTTCATCATTTTGGAGCGTTCGGGCTATTTTATCATAAGACCAAACGTAAAATTTGCCTTCCTCGCCTTCGCTATCTGCATCATAAGATGAATAAAATCCGCCATCCTTAGAAGTCATTTCTCGTTCAATGAATGCCAAAGTTTCCTCTACTATCTTTTTATAAGATTGCTTTTTTGTTACCTGATAAGCCTGCGAATAGAGGCTCACGAGCTGAGCATTATCGTACAACATCTTCTCAAAATGTGGAACTTTCCACTCCTTATCGGTAGAGTATCGAGCAAACCCACCGCCAAGTTGGTCATAAATACCTCCATTCGCCATTTTATCAAGCGTAACGGTGACGGCATTTAAGGATTTTTTATTATTAGAATGAAAGTAATATTCTAATAAATACTGCCAATTGCTAGGCAGCGGAAACTTGATATTTGACTTTCTTCCACCCTCCTTATAGTCCATTGCCTCATCAAAAAGAGCGTAAATATCATCCAACTTATCCGAACTAAATTCAACTTTCTTTTGAATAGGTTGCAATTCATCATTTACTTGTATGCCTTCAGTCAAGCGTTGGGCAAATTCCTCTATTTTTTTAGGCTCATTGCTTTTCATTTTGATGAAATAATTCAAGACACTCAGCCAATCTTTTTTTGGATAATAAGTACCTGCCCAAAAATAGGCCTGCCATCGGGCAAAGCCATCGCATTCAGCGATCAACCGCAATTGCCACCAGAAGACAAATGACACGACGACATATAAATATTATCTACATCAGGACGTTCCTCTCTATCTACTTTGTTGCTGACAAAATGCTCATTCATCAATCGAGCTACGACAGTATCTTCAAACGACTCGTGTTCCATCACATGACACCAATGACAAGCCGAATAGCCGACGCTTATCAATATCATTTTGTTTTCTTGCTTCGCTTTTTTGAGCGCAGCTTCGCCCCACGGATACCAGTTTACGGGATTATGAGCGTGTTGAAGTAAGTATGGACTACTCTCATTGATGAGTTGATTCGTGTATGGATGCTTGCCTTTTTTGGTAGTACCATTAGCGGAATTAACGCTTCGGGTATCTACACAAGAGGCAGCGTAAAAAACAATTACAAAAAATAGTAAATACTTATTCATATTCTGAATTTTTCTCTTTGTAAGCAGTCGTGATTAAATGAACAAACCTGTCCCCGTTGAGACCTATTTATTTTACAAAAAAAGTTTTAAAACCGCTCTGTGCAATTAATAAGGGGTATATTTTTTTTCTTCCTACTTACAATCAAGTTTTTGAAACAACTTGATTAAAAAATCTAAAGTGAGAATTGCTGGTAAAGTTAAGTCTTTGTTCAAATGAATTCTAGGATAGACTAATAACAAAAATATATTAATTTTTTGGTATATATAAATGATTTGAAGACTGCTTTAAAAAAAATGTGTATTTAGATAGACTAAAATTGATTATAAAAAGATAGAAAAATTAAAGCCGGAAAATAGCATAATTAGTTCGGTGGTTAAAGAATGAGTGTAAAGATACTCAAACTAGGATTTAGTTTTCAGAAGTATGCTATTTTTTGAATTATATCGCCTTTTTTTGCGGAATCAAATACCATTTTTTTACTTTTGGAAGCATGAGGACACAGCAGCTAATTTATCTTTGTTTGGCAAGTATGGTTATATTATCATCCTGTTTTTCTACTCGAAAAGCACCACCATTACCAGAAGAGCCAGACTATGTAGAAGTCATTGAGATAGAAGACACTATGACTTTTGAAACTTTCGTATTTGATGTGACGGATACGATAGATCCTATCTTTTTGTTGGCAAAAATAGAAAGACAGGAATGTTATGGGGATTGCCCCGAATACTCAGCAGCGTTTTATTCTAATGGGTATATTATATTTAAAGGTAGCGAAAATGTAGATAAAATAGGCAGCTATGAAGCCATGATTGATACGCCAACTATTGATAAAATAAGGCTAATGGCAGACCGAATAGGATATTTTAGCCTAGCCGAATTTTATCCAACCTATGGAGAAGTCATTGATGATTTGCCTACTACGGTGACTTTCGTGAGTTTTATATTCAAAGAGAATATGGTTTCGAATGTACATGGAAGCCCTGCACGTTTGCATAAGTTTGAGCGTTATTTAGAAGAAATTTTAAGCATTCAAGATTGGAAGCCCATACAAGAAGGCAAACGTTAAAAATGCTTATATTTGTTGTTCATCCTAGTCTAATAACATCGAATATCTATGGTAGATAGATTGAACTCTAAAAAAATGCACAAGAATACATTTCATATCATGAAATTGGCAGCAGCTCAATGGCTTCACCTCCCTGTTATAAAATGGCTTTACATTCCAAGTCTTATCTTTATTCTTATCTTAGCAGCAGGATGTGACGATGGCGGAAATATGAAAAACGCTACTATCGAACCCGAAAAAATGATTGCTATTCTTTCCGATATTCATATTATGGAAGGTGAGTTGCAAGCGCATCAGCAAGTAGATAAAGATAGTTTAGCTCAAATATATTATTATCATATTTTCAAAACGCATGGAGTATCAGAAAAGGAGTTTTATAAAAATTATGACTTATATATGGCTCAACCAAAAAAAATGGAACAAATGTATGATACGGTTATTGTTCGACTGACTAATCTAAAATTGTGATTCTAGCAATAGCGTCATTAAAAAAACTCAACCAACAGAGAAAATATAATTATTAACAGATACTTTACAGATAAATAATATAGTCTGATTTAATTAATAATGATTTAACGATTAGTTTTAAGCCTAAATACGTTGTTGTCCTACTTTTGCCAAAATTTTTATTGATTTAAAAATAAAAAAAATGGGCAAGACAATGGTAATCTTAGATAAATTAAGACGAAAAAGAATCGTCGTCAGAAGAGAAAATGATATGGAAAACAAAGCGGTAAAAATACTAATAGCAGACGATGAACCAGATATTTTGGAGTTTATTCAATTCAATTTGGAGCGAGAAGGCTTCGAGGTAAGTACCGCTAAAGACGGTGCGGATGCCATCAAAAAAGCGAAATCAGTAAAGCCCGATTTGATAATTTTGGATGTAATGATGCCAGAATTGGACGGGGTAGAGGTCTGCCGAGAATTGCGTTCAATGCCCGAATTTAATACCACCATCATTGCATTTTTGACGGCTCGTAACGAAGATTATACACAAATTGCAGGACTTGACGTAGGCGGCGATGATTATATCACGAAGCCTATTCGCCCTAGAGTATTGGTGAGTCGCATCAATGCACTTTTGCGCAGAAAAAGACAAAGCAGCGACGAAGATGGCGGAAAAATCGTAAAAGTAGGCGATTTGGTCATCGACAAAGAAAAGATAATGGTGTATAAAGACGAAAACGCTATTGTATTGGCTAAAAAAGAATTTGAATTGCTTTGTTTATTGGTCTCAAAGCCAGGTAAAGTTTTTACAAGAGAAGAAATTTTCAGTAAAGTTTGGGGCGCAGATGTGATAGTGGGAAATAGAACTATTGACGTTCATATTCGCAAATTGCGTGAAAAAATAGGTATGGAATACATCAAAACCATCAAAGGAATTGGCTATAAATTTGAGTTTTAAGCCAATTAGCTTCAATTTATAAATTCTATGTTCAAAAGAACAACGTTAAAAGCAAAAAATCCAACGCCTCGTGATTTGGCATTGTATGCTTCACTTGTAGTGACTGCTGGGTGCTTTGCGGTATTGATATTGTTGTACTTTTTGAAAATAACTCAACTTTGGAGCATCTTAGTGATTAGTTTGACCATTTTTACGATTACTTATTCTGTTTTTCTGTACGCATTGCGTCGGTTTATTTATCGAAAAATAAAAGTCATTTACAAATCCATTCACCGACTAAAACGGGCAAAAGGCGATATTTCTAACCCTAATTTGGATTTGCGTAATCATATTATTGACGAAGTAGAGCGAGAAGTAGTCAATTGGGCGAGAAGCCAAAAGAAAGAAATTGATGACCTCAAAGAAATGGAGGAATACCGCCGAAACTTCTTAGGAAACATCTCTCACGAACTCAAAACGCCTATTTTTAATATTCAAGGTTATCTTTATACGCTCATCGATGGCGGATTGGGAAATGAGCAAATCACGGAAAAATACCTCAATCGAGCAGTTAATAACGTCGAACGTTTGAATACCATTGTACAAGATTTAGAACGGATTTCTAGACTCGAATCGGGCAGGTTAATGTTGGATTATCAACGGTTTGATATACATTCTTTATCGAATGAAGTCTATGACGATTTGGATATAAAAGCCAAAGAAAAAGGCATTCGATTGATGTTCAAAGAAGGTAGCAATCGCCCTTTTCATGTATATGCCGATAGAGAAAACATCCGACAGGTATTGACCAATTTGATTTCCAATTCTATAAAATACGGCAAAAAAGGCGGTTATACCCGCACGGGATTCTACGATATGGGCAACCAAATCCTGATAGAATTATCCGATGACGGGATAGGCGTAGCAGCCGAACACATTCCACATTTATTTGAGCGATTTTATCGTGTGGACAAAGGGCGTTCGAGAGGAATCGGGCGGCACAGGACTCGGGCTTTCCATCGTAAAACACATCATAGAAGCACATCATCAGACCATTAATGTGCGCAGTAGAGTAAATGAAGGCTCTACTTTTGGCTTTACCCTCGACAAGGGAAATGTCCGAACTTCATCCAAAAATTAAAACTCGAATTATTCTAACTGAAACTTTGCAAACTTACAATGATTTTTACCATTTTTGAGGGCTAAATCATAATGTAGTAAAATGCAGAAGCAGAAGCAAATCACTGATACCATATTAATGGTGCGTCCAAAACATTTTGGATTCAATCCGCAAACAGCGGAGAGTAATGCCTTTCAAGAGAACGATAAATCTATTCCTAAAACGGAAATCTCTGAATTAGCCATCCAAGAATTTGATGGTTTTGTAGCTCGTTTGAGGGCAAAAGGGGTGGAAGTTATAGTGGCAGAAGATAGCGACGAGCCTATAAAATGGGATGCTGTTTTTCCGAATAATTGGGTGACGTTCCATGAGAATGGGCGTGTTATTTTATATCCTGTGTTTGCGCCTAATAGACGTTTGGAGCGTTCTACGGAGGTGTTAAAAACTGTTTTTGAGACCAGAGAACATATCGGAATTGATTGTGACTTAGTGAAATTAGAGCAAGAAGATTTGTATTTAGAAGGCACGGGAAGTCTCATTCTTGACCGCCCAAATCAGTTGGTTTATGCTTGTTTGAGTCCTCGGTCTTCGGAAAAAGCAATTAATATTTTTTGCGAAAAATTCGAATGTAGGAAAGTGATGTTTACCGCAACCGACCGAGAAGGTATTGAAATTTATCACACCAACGTGATGATGGCACTCGGAGAAGATTTTGTGGTGATTTGCATGGAGAGTATAGCCGACAAAGCAGAAAAAGAAATGCTGCTTCGCCATTTCAAAGCTACAAACAAAACCTTGATAGATATTACTTTTGACCAAATGTATGCCTTTGCGGGCAATATGCTTCAAGTGCAAAACAAAAAGGGTGAACGCTTCCTTGTAATGTCTGAACAGGCGTATCAGTCATTGCGCAAAGACCAAATAGAATTGATTGAACGTTACACCAATATTTTGTACGCACCGATTTACACTATCGAAAAATATGGCGGTGGAAGTGCTAGATGTATGATGGCGGAGGTGTTTTTGAATAAGAAAAAATAATAAGATGGGATTGAAACACGGATAAAACGGGAAACATGGATTTTCAAATTTCAAGATTGATGGATATAAGTACCTGGACAGATTTATATATCCAATGGGTTTCAACCCATTGTGAACTAATTGATTGAAAAACAATGGGTTAAAACCCATTGGAGAGGGCTAGTTATTTACAAAATAATTTTGTCCGACTACTTACTAAGAATAAAACAACGATATAACTAAAAATCCGTTAAAATCTGCCTAATCCGTTTTCCAATCCTATTTTGAGTTTACTCCATTTTTTCATAATAATAAAAATCGTGATTGGGCATTAAATCGGGATGCAGTGCCTTCACGAAGTCCTTTAAAATAATATCGGGGCGAGAAGTAGCCGACTCATAATAATCAAAAATACCTTGCTCACTTACTCGCTTGGTATAATTATACATTTCGCCAGATTGAAAGGCTTTGAAGTTTTGGAAACGGCTATCTTGAGCCGCCACTTCTTTTTTGGAAAACACATAACCCACATCCAGCCATTTTCCGGCATTTTCTGCCTTATCAAATACCACTTCAAAACCCAGTTCCAACGACATCGTACCTTTTTTATCTTTCCAAAGGTAATCACCGCCTGCGTCTTCAATATATTGAGCTACGGTGCTGCTACCGCTCGGCACATACCAGATACCTTGAAAAGGCACGCCTGTAAAGACTGTTGGCCGTTTTTTAGCTTTCGCAGCTATATCTTTGACGTAATCGTATTGCTTAACGAGTATGCTAAAATCTCTATCTGCCAAAAAATCGGCCTCAAAAAAAGCAGCAAAAAACTTCTCCCATTCCGCCTTTGCCAAAGGATGTGTTTCTCGAAATTCCGAAATGATAACAGGCGTTAGCCCCAGCGATTTTATTTTGCGAACAGAACTGCCATCACTTACGCCAAAGGTAAATACCACATCAGGTTCAGCGTCAATCAGCAATTCATAGTTGATATTGATGCCGTCGCCCAAACTTTTGATAGTACCTTCGGTGACTTTATTTTGCAAATCTTTATCATACAAACCACTCGATACCGCAACGATTGCCTTTTCGGCCAATATATTTTTTAAAAAAACAGTATGCGTAGAAGACATACAGGCTACTCGCTGAACAGGCAATTTTATAAAAGTAGCCTTCGGAAATCCTTTCGGCTTTTCATTTTTATATAAAATGTACTGAAAATTTTCCGTTGAGCCTTCCCAGCCGTTGCTTACCGTTAGCACTTTGTAGTCAGAAAAGGCTTCGATACTAAAATTTTTAGCATAAAGGTTGCTTCGTACATTACTTTTTGTGCTTTCCTCTCCTGCATTCTGACAACCCATTATTATTAAAACACAAAGAAAAAGGCAATTACTCAGAATATGAATGGACTTTAGATGGCTTTTCATTTTGTTTATTTTATCATTTATTCAATTACTCATTTTCTCATTGCAACTCTTCCCACAATTTAACAACTTCTGCGGCTTCTTTTACATCATGCACCCTTAATATTTTTGCGCCTTGCTGCAAAGCTACACTATGAAGTGCCGTAGTTGAAGCCCCATTTAGAGCGGGCATCAGGCACGAGTATTTAACACCTTACAAATCTTGGATTTACGAGAAATGCCCGCTAGTATGGGCAAGCCCAAAATCTTAAATTGGTGCATATATTTTAGTAATTGATAATTGTGTGCTACGGTTTTACCAAAACCAAAACCGACATCAATAATTATATCTTTCACGCCAACTTGACGAAGTTGTCCGATTTTTTCGATTAAAAAATCAGTGACTTCAACACTACATTGGTATAAAGGCTGTTGTTGCATGTTTTTGAGTGCCTTTTTGATGTGCATCAAAACATAAGGAACGCCCAAATCAGCAACGGTTTGAAAGAGGTTTTCGTCCAAGCTACCTGCCGAAATATCATTGATAATATTTGCACCTCGCTCAACGGTCTGCCGAGCTACTTTTGCTCGAATGGTGTCAATTGAAATAAAAGCATCGGGAAATGTTTGGGCAACTCGCTCTACAATCGGTACAACTCGTTTTAGTTCTTCTTCGAGCGTAACGATTTCAGCACCAGGGCGAGACGACATTCCGCCAATATCTATAATACTTGCGCCATCTTTGAGCATTTTTTCGCATTGGCTCAAAATTATTTTGTCCGTTTTATAACGTCCGCCATCATAAAAAGAATCGGGCGTAACGTTCAGAATGCCCATTATGAGGGGATTTGAGAGGTCCAGTAATCGCCCTTTGCAGTTGATTGTAGTCGGAATATTCAAAATAAAATGTGTTTAACTAAGAAATTAGTTGAAATATTTCAACCTAATAATTATCTTTGCCTAAGCAGAATCGAAGTGCATTAAATGTAAGTACTTTTAAATTCTGAAAAGTCAAAATTGAATAATGATTTAGAACCTACCAAATAAAAGCGTGGGGATATGTAAAAAATAAAGACATTGGCATCGAAAACATTAGAACAGTTCAATAACGCAATAGTGACGTGCAAGGATATTTTTATAAAAAAAACAAAGGATTACGGCACAGCATGGCGTATTTTGCGCACTTCTTCGCTGACCGACCAAATTTTTATAAAGGCAAGACGCATTCGGAGTATTGAAGAGTTAGGCACTCAAAAGATAAATGAAGGCGTAGAAACGGAGTATATTGGTTTGGTGAATTATTGCGTGATGGCATTAATACAATTGGATATGCCGCAGAGCGAGGGGTTAGAATTGCCTCTAGAAGTAGTTACGGCACTTTATGATACGCATATCTCTAAAACTCGTGATTTGATGATGGCGAAAAACCATGACTATGGCGAAGTGTGGCGAGAAATGCGAGTAACTTCTATTACAGATTTGATTTTAATGAAAATTTTAAGAATCAAACAAATAGAAGATAATGAAGGCAAAACTTTAATTTCGGAGGGCTTAGATGCTAATTATCAAGATATTATAAATTACTCTATATTTGCATTGATAAAGTTAAATGAGTGATTGTTGAGATTGCTATGATTGTTGCTCCTTCGTCGCTTATTGTTATGATTGTTGCGATTGTTGCTCCTTCGTCGCTTATTGTTATGATTGCTATGATTGCTGCTCCTTCGTCGCTTATTGTTATGATTGTTGCGATTGTTGCTCCTTCGTCGCTTATTGTTATGATTGTTGCGATTGTTGCTCCTTCGTCGCTTATTGCTATGATTGTTGCGATTGTTGCTTCTTCGTCGCTTATTGTTATGATTGTTGCGATTGTTGCTCCTTCGTCGCTTATTGTTATGATTGCTATGATTGTTGCTTCTAACGTAACAAACAAACAATCAAACAAAAACAATCAAACAAACAATCAAACAAACAAACAAACAAACAATCAAACAAACAATCAAACAAACAATCAAACAAACAATCTCAACAATATGGAAAATAAGAAATACCTAAAACTGAATGATATTGATGCTTATAAGTTGGCATTTCATCTTTCCAATTACATTTGGGATATAGTTCTTGACTGGGATTATTTTGCTAAAAAAACGATTGGAATGCAATTCGTGAATGCTGTTGATAGTATTTCTGCAAATATTGCTGAAGGTTTTGGAAGGTATCATAAGAAGGATAAAATTAAATTTTATAGATATAGTCAAGGCTCAATTAAAGAATGTTACGATTGGAATGAAAAGGCTAGAGTAAGAAAATTATTGACGGAAAATGAATATAAATACACCTTTGATAAGTTGGATGAAATTTCACCGGCACTGAATAGATGGATAAAATTTACAAATACAAGATTGAAGATTTAAGGATTGCTATGATTGTTGCTCCTTCGTCGCTTATTGTTATGATTGCTATGATTGCTGCTCCTTCGTCGCTTATTGTTATGATTGTTGCGATTGTTGCTTCTAACGTAACAATCACACAAACAAACAAACAAACAATCAAACAATCAAAACAATCAAACAAACAATCAAACAAACAATCAAACAAACAATCTCAACAATCTCAACAATCAAAACAATCTCAACAATCAAACAATCAAACAATCAAACAATCTCAACAATCAAACAATCAAACAATCTCAACAATCAAACAATCTCAACAATCAATAAAACAATAAAAAATGACACTAAGTACATTAATATTAGGAGTAGGCACGGTTGCAGCCATTTTGACGGGGCTGATATATATGTTTAGGAACAAGAAATGGGTTGATTTTAAGAATGTACCCATGAGTTTTGTTCAGAATTTCGTTGGTTCGTTGTATCTTTTTTCAGGCTTTGTAAAAGCAGTAGACCCGTTAGGGACAGCTTACAAAATGGAACAATACTTCGCAGAATTTGAAAAAACCTTTGATGATACGTGGTTTTCGTTTATGAGCGGATTATTTCCTGTGATGTCAGAATACGCACTGGCACTTTCTATATTTGTGATTGTATTTGAAATAGCTTTGGGCATTATGTTGGTTACAGGTATGGCGAAGAAATTCACGGCTTGGGCATTTTTGCTATTGATTATTTTCTTTACATTCCTTACAGGATATACTTATTTGACGGGTTATGTTCCGACGGAAAATATTGTAGAAATTGCTAAAGAAGGGCAGGAGAATCTGACACTTCTAGAAGGAGTAGCGGCAGATAGCTTGTATTCTGGCTGGACGGCAGCGGACACGACGAAGCCTAATTTTTTCAAATTTTCGACTTGGGGTCCTTATGTAGAAACCAATATGAAAGTGACGGATTGCGGTTGTTTTGGTGATTTCTTGAAGCTGGGAGCCTCGCACATCTTTCCTCAAAGACCTTTCCTTGCTTTTACCAGGTATTTTGTTTTTCTTGTTTATGGGTAGAATGCACACCTTATTTTCTACACGTACTCGACAAATTGTGAACTGGGCAGTTATTGTTAGCTTCTTCGGTTTGTGTTTTTATAGCTTCTATGT
>CALOED010000039.1:0-16270 GCA_942492005.1 uncultured Saprospiraceae bacterium | reverse complement strand
GATAAAGCGAGCGGCATTATGACTACATTGCCCGAAGGCGTAGTCCAAGGCGTATGCAAATCAGCGTGTGCATCTATCCAAACTACGCCCAAACGCTGATGGGGAAATGCTTTTTTGATGCCCGCTATGGTTGCGCCTGCGCTCGAATGGTCAGCCGCCAAAACGATAGGAAACTTCTCTGCCAAAAGAGTATCACTCACCGCATGGCTAACATCTGTATAAACTTGGGCGATGCCTGCTATTCGCTTGGCATGAGGCGTATTAGGAATGGCTTTTTTATCAAAAAGCAAATGATTTTGATTTGGAATTTCTTGGATAGGAAATTGGTAAAAATAGTCACTCCCTGCGTTTAATGAAGCAATTTTGACCGCATCCATCCCCAAACTTGCTCCTCGTTTGCCTGCTCCTAATTCCGATTTGGTCTCTAGCAGTTGTATCTCTTTTAATATCATTAAGATGTTTATTGATTAAAAAACCAAAAGAAAATTTCAATTTTAAAAATTTCGATTGCGAAAATCAAAACAATAAATGATATTTCAAAACTTTATTCTGATTTTTAAACCTAACTACATTGTGATAAATATCACATCAATCTTCTTTCTAACAATCTTAGTTTTGCATTGTCTTTCGTTAGCAGAATGAAGTATCGGAATAATGGAACTTTGTTTTTGTTTAAAATTTTGTACCCTCAAATAATTTACTAACTTTTTTGGTTCTGAAAAAAATCACAGAAAACTTAAATAGTAACAAAATATGAATATCAAAAAATGGCTACCCGCAGCCGATTGGATACAGAATTATAATAAAAAAACTTTCAAAAGTGATTTGAACGCAGGTTTGACCATTGGCATTATGCTCATCCCTCAAGGTATGGGTCTTGCGATGATTGCTGGTTTGCCGGCTATTTATGGGTTGTATGCAGCCACTATTCCTCTCATTATTTATGCTCTTTTTGGTACTTCGAGGCAATTATCTGTTGGTCCAGTTGCCATGATTTCATTACTCACCGCAGCCGGAATTGGCGCAATCGCAAACGGAGATGCCGAAACTTATATTTTATTGGCTATTACTTTGGCGTTGTTCGTGGGGGTGTTACAGCTATTATTAGGCGTTTTTCGATTAGGATTTTTAGTCAATTTTTTATCGCATCCGGTGTTGAATGGTTTCACTTCGGCAGCCGCTATTATTATTGGATTGAGTCAATTGAAACATTTATTCGGTTTGGATATTTCTAAAACTCGGTATTTCTATGAGGTCATTTCAAAGATAATTTCACAATTTGAATACATCAATTGGATAACTTTTGCCATCGGCATAGGCGGCATACTCGTGATGAAAGGCATCAAAAAATGGGTTAAAATCATTCCTGCACAATTGGCAGTAGTGGTGTTGGGCATTTTGGTGGTTTGGGCAGGCGACTTGACTCAACATGGCGTAGAAATAGTAGGCGAGATTCCAAAAGGTTTGCCACAATTTGCCGTTCCGAGCGTTGATGTCAGCAATTTTCAAGCCTTATTGCCTATCGGCTTAACCATAGCTTTAGTTGGTTTTACCCAAAGTATTGCCATCGCCAAAGCCATTCAAGCGAAACATAAAAACTACACCATTCGCCCAAATCAAGAACTCATTGCCTTAGGATTGGCAAATATTGGTGGTTCGTTTTTTCAAAGCTACCCGACTACGGGCGGTTTTGCCCGAACGGCAGTGAGCGATCAAGCTGGCGCAAAAACGGGACTTACCTCTATTATTAGTGCCTCATTTGTAATATTGACTTTACTCTTTCTCACCGACCTTTTTTATTATTTGCCCAATGCCGTTTTGGCTTCTATTATTATGATGGCGGTCTTGAATTTGATAGATTTCAAAGCAGCATTGCACCTTTGGAAAAGCGACCGTTCTGATTTCTGGATGCTCTTGACTACTTTCGTGGCTACACTCGGACTAGGTATTGAAGAAGGCATCGGGATAGGCGTGATTTTATCATTAGCAATGGTCATTTTTAGGAGTGTCAAGCCGCATACGGCTGTTTTGGGGCAAGTACCTAATACTCGTTTGTATCGAAATATTAACCGTTTTGAGGAAGTTCAGGAGCGAGCAGAATTGTTAATTATTCGATTCGATGCTCAATTGTATTTTGCAAATGTCAATTTTTTTAAAGAAAAAATGGCGGAAGAAATAGCCCGAAAAGGCGATGCCTTACAACACATTATCATAGTAGCTGATAGTATCAATAGTATAGATAGCAGTGCGATACAAGCCATTGAAGACTTGGTTTCGGATTGTCAAACGAAAGGAATTGCGCTTCATTTTTCTGGCGTAATTGGTCCTGTACGAGATGTTTTGGCGAAGTCTGATTTAATTCAAAAAATAGGCGTAAATCATTTTCACCTAAGTGTGCAAGGCGCAGTAAACGCCATTGATGACTGGTCTGCATTTACCTCCGAGGAGTTGGATACTAAAGAAAAATATACTTTGCAGGTGAATAAGTAGGACATTGATATGGAAAGTAAACGAATGATTTTGCATAAAAAAGCCTCACTAATTTTCACTAGCGAGGCTTTCAAATGAGTTATTTTGTCAAATTTATTCAAAAACAACTTCCTTAATTTTCGGAATGGTTAGTTCATTTTCATCGAGAATAGTATTCGCCAATCCACGAGTTTTTGACATTTCATATTTATAATAAAAACGCATAGTGTGGATTTTACTTTCGTAAAATTCTGCTGGCTGTTCCATGTTTTCCGTCACGAGTGCTTGTTTGGCTTTGGTTGCCATTTTGAGCCACTGCCACCCTACCGTAATTGTGCTGAACATATCCATAAAAATAGTAGCATCGCACAAATAACGCTCAAAATCGCCCTTCATGGCATGAGGCATAAGTGCGCCTAGTACTTTTTCTACCAATTGCAAATTAGCTCCTAGCTGCTCCGCATAAGGTTTCAAATCATCAAAAGTTATTGCTGCTACGATGTCTTGAGCTACAATATTTGCCAATGATTTCAATGCCCGACCATTTTCCATCAGTATTTTTCGGCCCAATAAGTCTTGCGACTGAATGCCCGTAGTGCCTTCATAAATAGCAATAATGCGAATATCTCTGAGGTATTGTTGTAAGATAAAATCACGGCAATATCCGTATCCGCCCAATACTTGCAGCCCGTTATCTACCGCTTCTCGCCCTTTTTCGGCAGGATAAGTTTTGACCATTGGCGTAAGCAATTCCAACAAAAGGTAATTATTTTGTCTCTCTTCGCCTTCGGTCGTCATCATTTTATCCATCAAGTGAGCCGCCTCTGTGATAAGACTCATCGAGCCTTCTACTATTGCTTTTTGCAACAGCAACATTCGGCGCACATCAGCGTGTTCGATAATTAAAATTTGGTCGGTTTCTGCATTTTTCTTGCCCGTAGCGTTGAGTTTTCTACCCTGTGGGCGTTCTTTGGCGTATTGCAAAACTCGCATAGTATGCTGCGGAAGAAATAGCCGCCCCCATTCTACCTGTTCCGATTCTTGCCTCATTCATCATCTGGAACATACATTGCAAGCCTTTATTCTCTTCGCCAACTAGCCACCCTTTTGCTTCGCCATGTTCGCCAAATACCAAATGCGTAGTACAATAACCTCGCTGACCTAGTTTGTCAAATTCGCCAGCCGTATATACATTATTATATACTAATTCGCCATTTTCTTGCGGCAGTCGCTTCGGCACACAAAACAACGAAACGCCCTTAGTGCCAGCAGGTGCGCCATCGAGGCGAGCCAATACCAAATGCACAATGTTGTCCACGTATTCGTAATCACCCGACGAAATAAATATTTTTTGCCCTTTGATGCTGTAACTGCCATCCCCATTTGGCGTAGCCGAAGTTTTTACATCCGAAATAGAACTGCCCGCTTGCGGCTCGGTGAGGCACATTGTGCCGCCCCATTTCATCTCTACCATTTTGGGAACGTAAGTCTCTTTGAGTGCATCGCTACCATAAGAAATCAGCAGGTGTGCTGCGCCAGCCGTTAAGCCAAAATAGCCCGGTACATGATTATTAGCCGCTTCCATTATCAAATTGGCAGCATTAAAAATAGAAGTGGGCAACTGCATTCCGCCGTCTTCGTAGTCGAATCCTGCTCCGACGAGTCCCAGTTCGCCAGCTTTTTTGATGATGTTTTCAAATTGTGGATGCACGATAATTTTACCATCTTCCCAGTAGGCAGGTTTTTCGTCCATTTCTTTGATGTAAGGGAAGAGTTCTTGGTCAGAAAAGTCCTTGATGGAGTCGAGATACATATCTATTGCCTCTCTATCGTAATCCTGATAACGCTCTGTTTTGAATATTTCTTCAACATTATGCACATTATAAAGCAAGAAACGTAAGGTTTCCATGCTGATATACTGATTTCCCATGGTTGGTAATATTTAAATGTTTTGTTAATTATGTAATAAAATGGTCTGTAAATTTACTAATAACTTAATGTATTGAAGGATAAATAGTTATAAAAAAATTAAAAAAATAAGGATAATTATTTCTTATTGAAAAAAAAACAAGAATTGATTCTTGGTAAATATTGAAGTGTTTATTTTGAAAAAATTGGCAAACAAATCAAAAATGATGGTTCGTCAAAATGATATTCTGATGTGCATTTTAGAAAAGTCAAATTAGAGTATTGAAGGCTATTTGATTTGTTTTTATTTTCAATAAACAGGATAATTCTTTTGGTGTGATAGCCTAACTGTTTTGTTTTTCACTAAATTGTGCGGGATTGAGTCAATTTCATTGGTCAGTCACGAGGACTTTTTTAAAAAAGCCTTTTTATAATGGTTGTCCTCATTTTAAATATTTCAAAATCGTTTTTTTGAATTTAAAAAAAATATGAAAAAATTAATCTTATCGCTAGTAGTTTTTGCTACATTGACTGCTTGCAACAGTGCTGAAAAACAAAACACCAACAATGCTGAACAGGACACTACTCAGCAAGCATCAAATAATGACTTAAAGTCAGAAAAAGACTATGCTCCTTCTACGGTTATCTTAGGAACGTGGACGGGTGATATGGATAAAGGAAAGCTTACAATAGTCATTGAAAAAATAAATGGTTTGGAGTTGGAAGGATATAGCCTTCTTGGTTCAGACAAACGCAACTTAAAAGGCACATTCACTGACGGCGACTGGGACCAACCTTGCACTAAGGCATATCAGGCTACTTTAAATGAAACAGGTAACGACGACTGGGACGGCGTGTTTACCGTTAAATTCGTAGGATATGAAGACGAAAAGGAAACTGAAATGGGCCCAGAGTGTATTGGCAACCTAAAAGGAGTGGAAGCCATGGGAGATTTTAAATCGAGCAAGAATAAAAGCGGAACAAACATCAGTTTAGTGAAAGAAAAATAAGGAAACGTCTCATTTTATAGAATCAAAAAAGCCCTTGATAAATCTATCAAGGGCAATTTTCAAAGAAATCTACTACTAACTCCAACAATCTATTTTCGTTCTTTTTCTTAAAAAATGGATTATTATAGCCTTCGCTTTTTATTTGCTTCTTGCTTTATTAATTAATGTCCGTTACACGTTTTTTCTTCTATGAATACGCCTTCGCTATCAAAAATCAACATTCTGCGTTCGTTCTCGCTGGTAATAATTCCTACACCATAATTCGTATCTTTAGTAAATGCTTTTTTGATTTCAGCGTCTGGATAATTAGTGCTGATGTAATCTGTTATTAGCGTTGGTAAATCTGCTATTTCAACAGGCGTTCCGCCTCTATTGCCACCATGACGAACGATGTCATGCTCTTCTATAAACGTCCCATTTTCATCAAACAAAAGGAAAATATGTCCCGTGATACCTACGATATAATTTCCATCTCTGTCCAGTTTTGCTCTACGAATAGAAGCATCTGGGTAGTTTTCAGCTATATAAAGTCCAATAGTAGCAGGAAGTTCTGTTGTGTCAATTGACGCACAATTTCCTTTTTCACCTCTGCGTCTTTTAGCTTTCAATTCTTCGCCCTCTAGGTCAAAATATACACTTCTATCGCTACTGACACTACTTCATAACCCAGTCCGTCGGCGAGGCTCGCTGTTTCGATATAAGTATCAAAATAGTTTTCATTCAAAATGCTTTGCGCATTAGAAGGCAAATTGTCAGGAGAAATTTCTATACGCTCGGCACTCATAATGTCATCTATAAGCGTTTCGCCGCCTAGAGAGTTAATCAATTCGCATGAGCTTAAAAATACCAGTCCGAGAAATAAAACACTTAGCTTTTTCATTCTTTTCTTTTTTTAAAATTTGGTAATATGATTTATCGATTTCCTATAAAACTATAAGTGTAAGATGTGCTTCATTTATTTTTTTTATGATTTATGATTTTAAGAAAATGCTTAAAATACGTTTCGTTTCTCCTGCTGATATTAGGGTAGTGCAAGAAGGTTGAGAAAGGTTGCTTGGGGTTTTATTATTTTTTTAAAATAAGTTCGATACTTTTTTTTTGAACTTGATGGAGCGTTGGTTAGATAAACTGGGGCTGGCTTTTGGCGCAAAAGGCTTTGATTTGTTAGAATTAGGGAATTTAGTTGTTTTCAACATTTCTCTCCTATATCCTTGAAGTTCTATTTTAAATAGTCTATATTTGACTTGTGGAAAAATAAAGAACCTTAATCCACATCTTTCCTATACATAGTAATAATAAATTTTTCAAATATTTTTTGTTTGATTACAAAAGAGAATAGCTTATTGACTCGGGGTTTCAATCATATTGTTCCGTTTTGATATGCTATAAAATCTAATGATTGGTGTTAGCTATAATGAAGTGATTACACCATACTTCCTTCTATCATAAAATCTATACATAATAACAGATTGCCTCCTCTTACTTACTGTAAATGAAGCAAATGTCCTTTCTATTATAAAAATATGCTGCACACAAGTTGCGTATTCTGGTTTCTATGGTCTGCTCAGCGGATATAGAACAGTAAATCGCTATGTCCTGACGTAGAAGAATTGTTAAATGCAGTTCATAATATAACAAGACACTGCTAGAGGATAGTCTTTTTTCAAAAAACTGTAACGATTTCAAAAACCAAACATACCTAACTGAAAAAAACAAACGAATGGGTATTTTTTCATCTCAACATCAAAATATCATGCTTATGAAAAATCAAAGGACTTATTTATTATTATTTATGCTCCTAGTCAGTCAGATGACTTGGGCGCAAGGAGTAGCCGAACCTCTAATGCCCGATGGAAGTCGAGTGATAAATACGTCAAGAATGGGCGTTTCAAATTATGAACTGACGCTTTTGCCGGGGCAAGAATTTACAGGGCATTGGTATTATTGGGCAACTGGAACGAGTACCCAAACAGGTAATTTTTTAACATCTAGTACACCTTCGTGGCTGACAGGGGTTTCTCCGAGTACTTTTTCATCGTCTAGTTGTACAGATATTGTACCCGTGGGTTTTAGTTTCAAAGCTCCGAATACTCCGGGGGTTTATACTTATACAGTTGTAATGAGTGGAAATAACACATGGAACGACATGGGAATTACTTTAATTGTAACAAACTCACCCGATGCAGATACCACATTTGTCACTGGGACGACCACTACCATAGATACCCTTATTAATACATGGAGTTATTCAGGATTTAGTTTTTCTAATAATAACTGTGTGAGTAATTATCTAGGGCAAACGCACCAAATTATTTGGTAATTTATTTAAAAACGAATAAAGATTTTTTTTAAAACTAAAAGTCAATCTTTTACAGAATAAAATTCTAAAACCTAATCTTATTAACTTAAATAAGTTAATAAGATTTAGAACTTTCATGAACTTAACAGAATTTTATTCAATTATTAAACCTTGATTGTTAACACTTTACAAAGATTTGTTCAATATAAATTTTGGTGCGTTTGCCCTATATTTCGTCTTTATGTAACAATTCGCCTCAATTTCTAAATCGCCCTATTCCTTTTGTTTATATCGGGCAAAATGTTTCTTTTAGTCAAGGTGTCTCTGACCCTGACAACGACTCTTTGGTTTTTAGTTTGACTGACTGTAAAGAAGGTCGTTATACAAATGTGAGTTATATACCGCCATATTCTAGCCAAGCTCCCCTTGATGCAAATAACTTTTCACTAGATTCTAGTACAGGCAATATTTCTTTTGTTCCTTTATCCCAACAAGTAGGTGTTTTAGCAGTTTTAATAGAAGAATATCGCAATGGCATAAAAATAGGAGAAGTAGTTAGAGATATACAATTTACGGTTTTAAATACGTCAAATAACTTACCTACGGCATCAGGAATTAATGGTACTTCAAATTATCAAGTTACTGCTTGCGTTGGAGAACCATTGAATTTTACTGTTATTTCAAACGACGCTGATGCCCCGACCCAACAAGTAACGATGACTTGGGATGCTAGCATTACACAGGCAAATTTTGTAACATCTAATGCTGCTTTACCCGTAGGAACTTTTACTTGGACGCCTAGCAATAGTGATATAGGTAATCATTTATTTTCAATAGAGGTAGAGGATAATGCTTGCGACTTAACGGGACAAAATATTTATTCTTATTTAGTAAATGTAGTACCATCAAGTAATGCTGATTTTAGTTTTACTAGCAATAATACTACGGTCAATTTTACGAATTTGTCATCTCATGCAACTAATTATCAATGGGATTTTGGAAATGGGACGACTTCAACTGCTTCTGATCCTAGTATTACTTACACTAGTGGAGGAGTTTATAATGTATGCCTATTTGCCACTAGTGTATGCGGTGGAATAGATTCATTTTGTAATCCAATTACCATCACCAGCAGTACAAATCCATGTAATCCAACCGTAGCATTTTGGCAGTCACCAGCGACTACGGGCAATGATGCCACTTTATTTATTAGTCCTACGGCATTGCCAACCGCCAACGGAGATCCTTTGCCAATAGGCACACGAATTGGACTTTTTGATAATTTGGATAGTCTTTGGGGATTGGGAACTTGGCAAGGAACGACGTTGAGTATTTCGGCGAAAGGCGATGAAGGTTTGAGTGTTAAAAATGGTTTTTATACTGGCGATACGATTTTTGTTAAAGTCCAATTGCCAACGGGCGAAATTAGCACCAGCACACAGTTTACCTTTGTGCCTGCGGGAACGAGCATTATTGACCACACGCATACTTATAGCGATGGAAAAATATTAGGTTTAGCGACTTTAAACGCAACTTATACACCATTTAGCCCAATCACAGCGACGGCAGGATTTACGTTTTCTAATACTGGATTGACGTATAATTTCAATAATACTTCAACGGATGCCGTCAGTTATCTTTGGAATTTTGGAACAGGAAGTGCTTCTACTGCCACAAACCCGACTTATATTTTCACTACGGCAGGAAATTATATGGTGTGTTTATATGCCACCAGTATTTGCGGAACGACAGACACTTTCTGTCAAAATATACAAGTTACACTGCCCAATCCGTGTGGAACGCCACCTGTGATTAACAATGTTTTGGCTTATAATCCAACCACTTGTTTAAGTTTAGATGGAGAAATTACTATTGAAGCGAGTAGCGGAAATCCTCCTTTTGAATATAGTATCGACGGCGGAACAACTTGGCAAGCGGGCGATACATTTAAGTTATTAGATGCAGGTAATTATTTTCCGAGAGTCAAGAATGTCTCGGATACTTGCGTCATTGCGGATTTTGATATTGTTTTGACCAAACCGAATTTATTAACTATTGATAGTTTAAACTTACAATCGCCTTCTAATTGTAATGTAAACGATGGTTCGATTATGGTTTTCGCATCTGGTAATGGATTTATTGATTACGCTATCAATGGACAAGGGCAGTTAAGTAATGTATTTAATAATTTAAATGCAGCTAATTATACCATTACGATTAATAATTCTGATGGCACTTGCCCAATTGATACGCTGATTACGTTATCTGCCAATACTGGAACACCGCCCGTTGCTGATTTTGATTTTACCCAAACGGGATTGAGCATTATTTTAGAAAACTATTCTAGCCAATTCGATACGATTGAATGGGATATGGGCGATGGTACTATTTTGAATAGCAATGATACGATTGTCACTTATACTTATGCAAACACAGGCAATTTTACTATCTGCTTAACGGCATCGAATGCGTGTAGCGATAGCACTTTTTGTAGAAATATTACATTAAATAATCCGTGTAATAGTTCCGTATTGCCAACGTGGACTGCGCCAATCGCAACAGGCGAAAATGCAACCGTAATTTTTCCAAATTCGATTGCGCTAAAAGTCAATGGCTTAGACTTGCCAAACGGCAGTCAAGTTGGGATTTTTGATAATCAAGACACACTTTGGGGCGTAGGCACATACCAAACGGGGCAGAGTTTTTCTATTACCGTTTATGGAAATGATGGAAGTGGCGCAGGTTTTAATGCCAATGAAATATATTATTTGAAAATACAATTGCCAAATGGAGTTGTAACAGATAATGTCATTGCGACTTTCAAAATGCCGGATAATGTTTTTGTGTCGAATACCAATGATTACACGAATGATGGAGTAAGTATTGTCACGGCTTTGATGGCAAATTATGGCATTACAGATACAACGATTATAGATATTACGACTTGCGATATTTCACAAGTCGGACAAACGATTGATACGCTAACCAATGCAACGGGCTGTGATAGTGTAATTATTACGAATACAATACTTGATGTTAATTGTAATACCTCCTCTTGCGGCATTTTGTCCGATACTTTGCAGCTCAATACTTGCGATTTAATAACAGATTATTGTTTAAATATTCCATTCAATAGCATCAATGATTATGAAATTCGATTAGATGGCAACCTTTATAATGGTTCATCTATTGGCTGTGATTATGATACAGCTTTGGTTTATTTCCTAGGTTTAGTATTTAATGGCGGTGCTGGCCCTTATGATTTTACTTGGTCGGTGAATGGCAATATTTTAAATACAACGATTCAAGATTTCAACGGATTAGTCAACCAAATGAATACTTGGGATACGCAAGGCAATTGGGTATATGATGCTTCTCTAAACACAATAACAGGCGGTAACACCTCGAATACTTATGGAACGCTTCAATTGGAGCATATACCAACTAATTCGCCTTCGCTTGTTGGTTTTAATCATGTATTAATAGCAAATGGAACAAGTATTTCAATCAATAATACGAATAGTTATATTACCATTTTAGATACAATAACGGGTTGTTCTGATACGGCAATTATTCATTTTATCAATAATGCAAGCGATACCACGGTTTTAAATATTTATACTTGTGATATTTCACAAGTCGGGCAAGTTGTTACGGTTTTGCAAAATCATAATAATTGCGATAGCGTAATTGTTACCACTTATTTGGACGGCACTTCGCCAATTACACAACTGAATTTAACAACTTGTAATTCAAATGAAGTCGGACAAACGATTGATACATTATTCAATCAATACAATTGCGATAGTATAATTATTAGAACAACAACGCTATTGCCGAGCGACACCACGGTTTTAAATATTTATACTTGCGATATTTCACAAGTCGGGCAAGTCGTTACGGTTTTGCCAAATCATAATAATTGCGATAGCGTAATTGTTACGAATTATTTGGACGGCACTTCGCCAATTACACAATTGAATTTAACAACTTGTAATTCAAATGAAGTCGGACAAACCATTGATACATTACCAAATCAATACAATTGTGATAGTATTATTATTAGAACCACAACACTATTGCCGAGCGATACCACGGTTTTAAATATTTATACTTGTGATATTTCACAAGTCGGGCAAGTCGTTACGGTTTTACCAAATATCAATAATTGTGATAGCGTAATTGTTACGAATTATTTGGACGGCACTTCGTCAATTACACAATTGAATTTGACAACTTGTAATTCAAATGAAGTCGGACAAACGATTGATACATTATTCAATCAATACAATTGCGATAGTATTATTATTAGAAATACAACACTATTGCCGAGCGATACCACGGTTTTAAATATTTACACTTGTGATATTTCACAAGTCGGGCAAGTCGTTACGGTTTTGCCAAATATCAATAATTGCGATAGCGTAATTGTTACGAATTATTTGGACGGCACTTCGCCAATTATACAATTGAATTTAACAACTTGTAATTCAAATGAAGTCGGGCAAACCATTGATACATTATCCAATCAATACAATTGTGATAGTATTATTATTAGAAATACAACGTTATTACCAAGCGACACAACAAACCTGATTTTTCATACTTGTAATCCAACACAAATAGGCGGTCAAGTCATTAATATTCTAACGAATATAAACGACTGTGATAGTATTGTCATTACTGATTATTTAGATGGAAGGTCGCCAATTACAACGTTAGATTTGACAACTTGCGATGCGAATCTAGTCGGACAAGTAATAGATACTTTGCCAAATCAATACAATTGTGATAGTATTATTATTAGAAATACAACACTATTGCCGAGCGATACGACACAATTAACCATTTATACTTGCGATGCGAGTCAAATTGGACAAGTTGTTAATATTTTACCGAATATCAATACTTGCGATAGCGTAATCATTACAAACTATTTGGATGGCACATCGCCAATTACAACGCTAAATTTGACGACTTGCGATACAAATCTAGTCGGTCAAGTAATAGATACGTTGCCAAATCAACACAATTGCGATAGTATTATTATTACGAATACAACGCTATTGCCGAGCGATTTAACGCAATTAACGGTTTATTCTTGCGATGCGAATCTAGTCGGACAAGTAATAGATACGTTACCAAATCAGCACAGTTGCGATAGTATTATTATTACCAATACAATACTGTTGCCGAGCGATACCACGCATTTAGCAGACAGCACTTGTAATCCATTGGAAGCAGGTGTATTTGCAACGGTTGTGCAGAATTTTAATGGTTGCGATAGCACCATTATCCGAACAGTGACCTTGCTGACAAGTCCAATATTAATTATATCATCAGATACAATAATCTGTGCTGGCGATTCAGTTCAGTTGTTGGTGTCAGGAGGCTTGAATTATAATTGGCAACCTTCGACAGATTTGAGCGATTCAACTATTGCTAATCCAATCGCTTCACCTAGTTTGACGACGATTTATACTGTAATTGGAACAAGTATCGAAGGCTGTGCAGATACAGCTTCTGTAACTATTTCGGTCAATAGTTCGCCAAGTGTTAGTATTAACGAAACGGCTAGTATTACTTGTTTTAATGATAATAATGGTAGTTTGACAGCAACTGCAACAAATGGTACAGCACCATTTAATTATGATTGGAATACAACGAGTACAACAAATGTAATTAGCAATTTAGGCGCTGGAAATTATACGATAACAGTAACAGATGCTTTGGGTTGTATAGATTCGGTAACTTATCAATTGCAAGAGCCAGACGTTTTGCAATTAGATTCTTTTGTATCAGTCGGCGCAACGTGTAATTTGACAAATGGAATGTTAACCGTTTATCCAACAGGTGGTACTTTGCCATACAGTTATAGTTGGACAAATGGAGATGACACTCAAACGGCAGATAGTTTGAGCGCAGGTTTACAAACCGTATTTGTAACAGATGCGAATGGCTGTGTTCAGTCGTTTTCTGAAATGATACTTGAAATAAATAGACCAGTAGCTACTTCCATTACTGACCATCCAATGTGCTATAATGGAAACACAGGGTCGATTGAAATCGTGATGATTTCTGGAACTCCTCCATTTACTTATTTGTGGGACAATGGGGACACGACTCCTATACGGACTGGTTTATACTCAGGGTATTATTCGGCAACAATTACCGACGCAAATGGCTGTTATACGGTGTTTACAGATACATTACATTCACCTTCTCCAATTTTATTGAATTACTCCTCAATAGATCCTAACTGTAATGCGTCAGATGGTTCATTGACGGCATTAGTATCGGGAGGTATTGCGCCTTATACTTACTTATGGAGCAATGGAGATACAACTAATGTTATTAATAATTTACCACAAGGTTATTATACGGTGACGGTTACTGATGACAATGGTTGTGAAGAAGAAAGTGCTAGTGATATATTCTTGAATGGCAACTTTCCAAGTGCTGATATTACTTCTTTGGTAACAGATGGGAATGCTCAGTTTTATTCAAATGCTCAAAATGCGACAAGTTATTTTTGGGATTTTGGAAATGATAGTACTTCAACATTGGAAAATCCATTGATGATTTATGATACTTCGGGCTTCTATACAATTACTTTGATTGTAAGTAATAGTTGCGGAAGCGATACTTCTATTGTTGATATAGAAATCATACGTAGTGCTGTAAAAACGATATATGCTGATAACATCAAAGCGACGATCGTTCCAAATCCAAACAACGGTCAGTTCCGCCTAGAAGTGGAAGATTTGCCAATTGGTGATTGGAATATGGAAATTTATAGTATTACAGGACAACTGATTCAGCGTGAAAGTATCAGATACCTTCAAGGTATCCGATACTTGCCAATCTCATTGAAAGAGGTTGGAGCAGGTTTGTATTTGTTGCGAATGGTCAATGATGATGGGGTTGTTGTGGTTAGGAAGTTTGTTGTTGGACGATAGAATTTACTGATTTTTTGATTTTTGAAAAACCTCGTGGTGCTTTTTTTGAGTGCTGCGAGGTTTTTTTGCATAAAGACAAAAACCAACAATAAAGATATTCTCAAAAGCAAAAACACCCTTTTTACACAGTTCTTCTTCCCATTGTTAATAATTCATGGTAATTTTAGATAATCGAGAAAATACAATAACTAATTCCAATGAAAATATTACAAATCATAATACTACTTCTATTGAGCATGAATTTTACGGCTAACGCCCAACTTTGGCATTACGAAGCAGAGGAATATTCATTTTATCGACCGACCGCTGGCTCGGATGCTACGGGTAATGGCTATTATGTTTTTCTGAATAAAGGCAAA
Source organism: uncultured Saprospiraceae bacterium (assembly GCA_942492005.1). Classification (GTDB taxonomy): domain Bacteria; phylum Bacteroidota; class Bacteroidia; order Chitinophagales; family Saprospiraceae; genus CAKZLL01. The sequence goes on along the minus strand of CALOED010000039.1, from coordinate 1,266 downwards.
CTGATTGAATTCAGCGAGTATGGAGAACCAGCTTATTTTCATAGTCTTCCGAGCGATATTTTTCATGGAAATTCTTTTGTTAAAAAAATAACCGATGGGTATTTATTTGCTGGCATAGAAGGTGTGAGTGTTGGAATGCTTCAAGTGGGCAAAATCCGAAAAACGGGAGGCGTAGATTGGGAATTGGCATTGCCTACACCGCTTTTCAGTACTATTGGTAAACAATCGCCAGCAGCGGCAGCTACGCTTAATGAACAAATCTTGCTTGGCGGTGTCGATTCTGTGTATTTGATTGAAAATGATGGTCAAATGATATGGCGAAAATATGTCGCAGGAGCAGGAAGAGTATTTACTGGTGCGGCTGTAACCTCAAATGAACTGGCGTTGACAACGCTTGGAGGTGATTTTATTACGATGGATTATAATGGAAATGTAACGAATACTATCGCATTAAATATTTCACCAAAGAAAATATATAGTACTGCTAATAAGTATATCGTAGTTGGCGAAAATAATGGCATCGCCACTATCATTTCTATCAATACATCGAATTATTCTACTTCTACCTTTACTTTTGGAAACGGCACTTTATATGATGTCAAGTCAACTTATGATGGTTTTATTATTGGAGGTGGCGATGGCACACAGGCTTTTTTATTAAAAATAGACGTGAATGGCAATGAAATTTGGCGGAAAAATTATAGCTATGACGCTATTCGGAATGTAGAAGTTTCGCCATTTAATGGGTTTATATGTTTTGCATCAGGCGGTTTTTTTAAAACAGATAATGAGGGAAATTACACGACGGATAAAGAAGATTTTGCGCCATTCTATCGAAGCATAGCGGTAAATAACATCAGAACGATGTTCACGAGCGATGGAAATTTTTGGCGAGATTACAGCGACACACCGTATAAATTTCCTCGAAATGCGAATACTTCAACTATTGGTGGCGGTGGAATTTGGCTAGGTGGAATGGATAATGGCATGATTAAAACAGCAGGCACTACTGACCATCTTACCATAAAAAGTGATTATTCCGCAGGCTATTCAAGCGATGGTGGCAGACCGAATAATTGGGTCAATAAAGTTTGGAAAATCAAAAGAAACGAATTGCGAGATTTTCAAAATGATATAGCAGATGGCTCTATGTCTCGACCTATTCCACATGATATTTTGACTTGGCCGGCTATCGGAAATCCTCATTTCAAAGGCAATATAGATTCTATTCTTACCATCAATCAGCCATTAGCACCATTTATAGAT
>CALOED010000038.1:0-3803 GCA_942492005.1 uncultured Saprospiraceae bacterium | reverse complement strand
ATATCAAACTTCATGGAACGCTGACGTGAATGACGAGGCACTCAATAAGGATATTGACAATCTTGCTATTCTCAATCAAGCCAGTGTTTTCAATGGTGCTGCTAAGGTGTATGCGCCTCGCTACCGGCAAGCACACATCAATATTTATTATGATGAGGTAAGAAAAGCCGACGGCGAAAAAGCGATGGAATTAGCTTACAAAGACGTAAAAACGGCTTTTGAATATTATCTAAAATATTACAATAAGGGTCGTCCTATTATCATGGCAGCCCATAGTCAAGGCACAAATCATACGGAGCGATTGCTAAAAGATTTTTTTGATGGAAAGGCATTACAAAAGCAGTTAGTAGCGGCTTATTTGGTCGGAATGCCTATCGTTGCGGATAGCTTCAAAACCATAAAACCTTGTACCGAACCTAGTCAAACGGGTTGTTTTTGCACTTGGAACGCTTACGCTCGCAATCATTATCCGAAAGGATGGGAATTTGATTTGAAATATTCAATAGCGACTAACCCGATTAATTGGAAAACAGACGAAACTTACGCTGATTATTCAGAAAATATTGGCGGTGTGCTTTCCAAATTTAATATAAAAGAAAACCTTTCGGATGCACAAGTCAAAGATGGAATGGTCTGGATTGGTAAGCCCAATGTGTTTGGGAGTTTTTGGCTGACTACCAAACGTTGGCACTATGCGGAATACAATTTATTTTATTTGAATATTCGAGAAAATGCTCAATTGCGAGTGTCGGAATTTGTTAAAAATAAGCCGTAGTTTTTTTTAAAACCTGTCGGCCGACAGATTAAAAAAATGTATAGTAGTATGGAGAAAACCCTTATATTTTCTATGCTGTAAATCATTAACAAAAAAACCAAAACCATACATGAAGAAAATATATTTTGCATCTGATTTCCATCTTGGCACACCAACGTCAGTAGCCAGCAAAGCACGAGAATTGCGTATTGTGAGATGGCTGGATAGCATACAATCCGATGCAGAGGCTTTGTATTTGATGGGCGATGTTTTTGATTTTTGGTTTGAGTATAAATATGTAGTTCCCAAAGGTTATATCCGTTTTTTGGCAAAATTGATGGCTTTTCAAGAAGCAGGTATTCCCATTTATATCTTTACGGGCAATCACGATATGTGGTTATTTTCTTATTTAAAAGAGGAAATAGGCGTTGAAATATTGCACAAACCCCAAACGGTAGAACTCAAAGGGAAACGCTTCTTTTTAGGACATGGCGACGGTTTACCCAAAGAAGAAAAAAGTGTTCGGCGGCTAAAAAAAGTATTTCATAGCCGTTGGTTTCAATGGCTTTTCGCTCGTTTTCATCCCAATTTCACCTTCAAGATTGCAGAAGTTTGGTCAAAAAAAAGCCGAGCCAGCCAACATGAACCAACTTTCATCAACCAAGAAAACGAATGGCTTATCCGATTTGCAGAAGAAAAACTGAAAGACCAACATTTTGATTATTTTGTGTTTGGGCATCGTCATTTAACCATTGACCACACATTATCCAATGGTATTTCACGTTATATCAATTTGGGCGAATGGCTCTCAACCAATTCTTATGCAATATTTGATGGAGAACAAATGGAAATTCGATTTTTTGAAAATGATAATAGTCGTTTGGCTAATCACTAATGGCTGCCTTCAAGCGCAAGACACCTCTTTAGTCTTTGTGGATAGCCTTCATATTGATGCGGAATACGTCACTACGGACAACCTCCAAAACATCTACGCCCTCACCGCCAACAACCAACTGACCAAATACAACGAAAAAGGCAAAAGGCTTTTTACTTACAACAACGAAATATACGGAATGCCTTCCTCCATAGATGTTAGCAATCCGCTACGCCCGTTTTTGTATTTTAAAGATTTCTCGAAAGGCATTGTACTTGACCGCACGCTGACCGAATTATACGAATACGATTTGAGTATTTTTGATGTAAACTCGCTGATTTCGGTGGCTGCACCTTCGCCCGACAATGGAATTTGGCTCTTTGAGGAGACACAATTCAAATTGAAAAATTCAACCAACAGGGTACTTTACTTTACGAATCCAACGATTTGAGCCAAATCACAGGCGATGCCATTCAGCCCATTCAGATAGTGGTAAAAGAAGATAAAATCATTTTGCGACAAGCCGATGGCAGCATTTATACTTTTGATAGGTTTGGTCAATTTTTGGGCAAAAGCCCCTACGCTGCACTCAACGAAATACAGGTTTCGCAAGATTGGATAATCAGTTTTGATGCCGCTCAAAATCGCTTAAACTTTTTGCATCTCAGCCTCGACCAACAGGCTTTTATTGCCCTTCCTACGCTCTCAACGCCCACTTTGAACGCTCGAAAAAGCGGTAGTTTGATTTTTTTAAAAACAGAAAACCAAATATGGATATATAGATATTTGGGGGAGTAAAGAAATTAAATTTCTTTACTCAATTCTGCTCCTGTCACTCAAATAATTCGTACTTTCCCATTCATTATTAAAACTCAAAACCGAATTATTATGAAAAATGGATTACTATTATTTTTTGCTTTAATATTAATGGTAGGCTGCTCGCCTTACCGAACCTTAGTGGTCAAAAAAGACTTAGAACAGGCTTATAAAGCTGCCGTAGTAGATGCAAGTAAGCCTTTGCCCAACGAAATCAGCACCGAACTCGTACCCGTTACGGCTTACAACCGAACGCTTCAACGCAATAGCAAAGGGCAAATACTGGTGGTAACGTGGACAAACTGGAACGGCTATGATAAAATGGTGGGTAAAGATATGACCTTATCGAGAGAAGTTTGGGTAACTACTGCGCCACAGTTGAGTAATTTTAGTGCCAACCTCAATTTGGATTCTGCTAAAATGGTGCTTCGCCTAGAGCAACTCTTGGGACTGCCGCCGCACACAGGCAAAAAATAGATTTATTGAAATGTGGGTTAGTCCTGATGATTTGTTTCGCCCTTGCCCCGACCCCGAAGTGATTGACGGAACTTGTGATTTAAAATTCCCGTCTTCGTCTTATATCACTATTGCCGACGAACATATTCAGTGGATTGAAAAGCTGCGAGGCGATTCTTATGGCGAAAATGGCTATCCTTGGACGCAATTGGGATATACTTACGATTGGGGCAACCCGAAAGACCACGTTGGATTGAGTGAATTTGTGATAAAAGCACAATCAAATGTGACGATTAAGGGCGTATCAAATGTATATGAGTATTGTGGTGCGAAGAAATAGTTGTATCTGTTTTCAAAAATTCACCATACTTAAAATTTCGCACCCCAGCACAAAAGACGCAGAGGAATAAAATATATTTTAAAACCAAAAAGGCTTCCCCGTTATCTGGAGAAGCCTTTTTGGTTTTTTATTGATGCATTCAGCTTGTATAGCGATTTCTGCACTATTAACGTAATAATTTAAAATCAAACAAAAAAAAAGAGCAACCCGAATGGATTGCTCTACTTTACACCAAAATTTTAAAATACTTTAAATCAATGACTAATTCTTTTATTATTTGAATTTTACAACTTCCCCTTTGTTGTATTTTACGCCTTGAGCGTTAGGATACTTTGCTTTTACGATTTGGTTCAAATATGTTTCTACTGCTTTTTTATCATCAAAATTGCCACCCAATAAGTAAGTATAGCTATTGCCCGAACGCTTCTCGGAAAGTGATATTGCCATAAGTTTGGAACAATTCGTCAGTCAATGCTAAAGGTGCGTTATATACTGCTACTAATTCAATTTTGTAATCCGTGAAATCTTTTGACAACTCCTTTGCTCTTCTCTTACACAGTCTC
>CALOED010000037.1:0-13775 GCA_942492005.1 uncultured Saprospiraceae bacterium | reverse complement strand
ATGTTTAAATATTGTAAACGAAGGTCTAACATTTTTGGGGTAAAAATTGTAATGTATGGTAATACTTTTCAAAACCTTTACAGGCAATTGCTTATTTTTGCATCGAAATTCTAAAAAAAAAGGAAGACTTACACTTTTTGCCAAATAAAATCATTCAAGAAAAACGAATTAAAGGAAAGATGAAAGCATATTTGACAAGACGGATGACATTTAATGCGGCTCACAAATTGTGGGTGGATGAGTGGACAGAGGAAGAAAACGTGGCAACGTTTGGCAAATGTTCCAATAAAAATTGGCATGGTCATAATTACCAACTTTTCGTAACTGTAAAAGGTACACCCGACCCTTACACGGGATTTGTGATGGATGCAAAAAAGCTAAAAGACATCATTAAGGAAGAAATAACGGACAAACTTGATCATTCTAATCTCAATTTGGATGTTCCTTTTTTTCCGAAAGGCTGGCAGCCAACTACTGAAAATTTGGCAATTGTAATTTGGCAGCAACTCGAACCTCATATTGAAGGGTGCGAACTACATTGCGTAAAAGTAACGGAAACAGAAAATATTTATGCCGAATTTTACGGCGAAGAATAACGAAACCAAAACTATGTCTTATAAAAAAGAAGAACATTACGACTCTAAAGTAACACAAAAATTAAAGAAAAATTACAACAGCATCATCAAAGGTCTTGGAGAAGATGTGGAGCGAGAAGGGCTTCTAAAAACGCCAGAACGGGCGGCAAAAGCCATGCAGTTCTTAACGCAGGGCTATGACCAAAGCGCAGAAGATATTCTAAATTCTGCTAAATTTGCAGAAGATTATAGCGAAATGGTCATTGTCAAAGACATTGAATTGTATTCTCTCTGCGAGCATCATGTATTGCCGTTTTTTGGAAAGGTTCATATTGCTTATATTCCCAATGGCTATATCGTAGGGTTGAGCAAATTGCCTAGAGTAGTGGATGTTTTTGCTCGCAGATTGCAAGTGCAAGAGCGATTGACGCACCAAATATTGACAAGCATTCAAGACACACTCAAGCCGCACGGGGTAGCCGTAGTCATAGAAGCCGTTCATATGTGTATGATGATGCGAGGCGTGCAGAAACAAAATTCTATGACCACGACTTCTGCCTTCACGGGCGAATTTAAGCAGATTGAAACCAGAAATGAGTTTTTGAATTTAATAAAGTAGCAGTTGGCAGTTTAACAAAAATGAATTATCAATTAGTATAAAATCAATCACTAAAATATGAAAGCATACGTTTTTCCGGGACAGGGTTCTCAGTTTGTAGGAATGGGAAAAGAAGAATACGAAAATTCTGAAATCGCAAAAGAATTGATGGATAAAGCCAATGAGATATTGGGTTATAGTTTGACCGATGTGATGTTTGAAGGCACTGAGGATGACCTCAAAGAAACGAAAATCACACAACCTGCTATCTTTTTGCATTCTATCGTTCGTGCAAAAATGAACGCAGATGGTTTTCAGCCCGATGCGGTAGCGGGACATTCATTGGGCGAGTTTTCTGCCTTAGTGGCAGCAGGTGTTTTAGACTTTGAGAGTGCTTTGAAACTGGTACAGCAGCGAGCATTGGCGATGCAAAAGGCGTGCGAACTGCAAGAAAGTACAATGGCGGCTATTTTGGGCATGAGCGATGAGCAAGTGGAAGAAATATGCGCTAGTATCGAAGATGAAGTAGTGGTAGCGGCAAATTATAATTGTCCGGGGCAACTGGTGATTTCGGGAACGGTGAAAGGCATTGATATAGCGGTAGAGAAATTCACCGCAGCAGGCGCAAAGCGTGCTATCGTCTTGAAAGTAGGCGGCGCATTTCACTCGCCTTTGATGGAGCCTGCCCGTGAAGAATTGGCGCAAGCCATCGAAAACACCACTTTCAATACGCCTACTTGCCCGATTTACCAAAACGTAGATGCTCTACCTACTACCGACCCTGCGGTAATCAAGGCAAACTTAAACGCTCAATTGACTGCTCCTGTCCGCTGGACCCAGACCATTCAAAATATGATTGCTGACGGTGCAGATGGTTTTGTGGAAGTGGGCGGCAACGGAAAAGTAATCCGTGGATTAATCCGTAAAGTGGATAGAAAAATGCCTTGTGAGGCGATTTAATATTAAAAAACAGGCTCTCTTCAAAAAAGAAGAAAGCCTGTTTTTTTTGAATTTTTCACTCAGATTTTGAGTCGGTTGCTTCGGTAGAGAGTAAATTTGACATCCGAATATTAGTTGCAAGTTTGGGGCTATCATTTTTTTCAGCTCGCCTTTTCTAAAAAAAAACCTATCTACGCAAATAAAAAATCACAAAAACTCCACCTTAATCTTCATAGAATCCTTTCCACCTAGTGCCACAGATTGGCTTTTGTCTATTAAAAAACCTTTATTCGGTTCATAAATCATCGTTCTATTCGTTTCTAAAAGCGAATTTTCCGACGACGAGATAATTGTAATTTTAGAAACCGTTCCCTCTTTTTTCTCCACTACCACACTTTTTATATTCAATTCTTCGTCAGCCGCTTTGTAGGTAATTTTGTTCGGTGTTTCCGTTACTTTATATTTATCCTTCCAGGCAGGTCGATTGATATTCGATTTAGAAAACATACTCAGTTCCTCTTTTATATCAAAATCGGAAATGGTTTTTGTTTCCACTTTGCCATTTAGCGTTGCCGTTTTTTTTAGGCTTTTATATTCAAAATTGTTGGCTTCTTTTTCAAAAAAAGCCTTCATATCGAAAAACGTCACCTCCGAGTTATTTATCTCTTCTTGCTGTTTTCCGCCATTGCAAGCCGCCAAAAATACCACAAACCCTATCATCATTAATTGCTTCATACTATCTTAATTACATTTGATTATTTGACTGTTACTATTCAGTATAAAAAACATATTGCGCTGTGTAAAAAATTAAAGCTCTTTGATAATTTCTACAAAAAGAAGATACTCTCTCTCTCTTCCAATATGGACTCGTCCCATTGTTTATCAATGACTTAGAACAATGGTGCAAGCCTACATTGGACGAAAATGCAGAAATTGTCAAAGAAGCAAAATTAAAAACACATAGTCATAATAGGATAAAACATAGACTTGTTTATTTGCCACATTTCTGCGTTTTTTCGCATCCTTTTTTATAGCCCAACTTACACGCCATTCTAAAATCATCGCAAGCCTGGTCATGGAATCCAGCATTCTGATAAACGATTCCTCGATTATAATAAGCAAATTTGTGTTTTTTATCTATGCTGATGGCTTTTGTAAAATCCTTCACTGCTTTGGAATGATTATCCAATTTTTTGTAAACCACTCCCCTATTGTAATACACCTTCGCACTTCCTTCGCCTAGTTCTATCGCTTTATCAAAATCCTTAATAGCACTATTCAGTTGTTTGAGTTTTGTTTTGACTGCGCCACGGTTGAGATACGCCTCCTGATAATCTGCATTGAGCGAAATCGCCTTATTGTAATCCGAAAGAGCGGCATTCAGTTTGCCTTGTTTGCGTCGAATTATGCCTCTGTTATTATAATAATCAGGCACTTCTCCATCTAGCTTTATAGCGATATTCACATCTACCAAAGCCGAAGTATATTGCCCTAACCTTGCCTTTAACACACTTCGAGTGTTGTAAGAGTTGGGATTTTTGGGCGATTTTTTTATGATTTTGTCATATATTTTTATGGCTTTTGAAAGCTCCCCTTTATTAATCAACTCGGTCGCTTCGTCTTTGAGTTGCCACATATTTTCATCCTCTTGCCCAAATGCTGGCAATGCCAATAAAAATATTAAAAAACTAAGACCTGTTTTTTTTACCATTTTCTTATGATTTAAATGAGTGTTATAAAATGTATTTTCCATTGCAATTATAAATTTCAAAAATAAATACAAACATTATTGCAAATAAACTAAAATCTGAACCATTCTTCCAACTATTTTGAAAATAATAAAATTTATTTCACCATCTGGGAACTACTTTAATCCCTGTGTAGTTTTATTTAGCGTATCACAAAATTTCAACCTATATCAATTTTGTTATCATGTTTCTCAATAATCAACATATCAATTTGAATGGCTCTCGTTTCAACGGTTCTGCTCCTGCATTTGCGTTCTGCAAATCGGGCCAACAACTACTGGACGTAGCTGAAGTTGATGTATATTGGATAATTGGGGTAACATGGAGTAATACGCCTCCCGTCTATTGTTAGACATTTTTTCCATCTACATCATTCTAAACATTTCATAGGACTCCTGTATCAAACCAAAATCAGGTCTTAAAGCCAATTTTGCGTTTTCAATTGGGCGTTCGCTATTTCATCATTTAGTCTTTTGGGGGCTGCTTGTTGGTGCTGCTTGCAAGTATATTTTCGCTTTTAGGTTATTTTATTTTTAAAAAAAAAACCATCAGAGCGACCGTACACGCCTACTAATCGGCTATTCTACAAATAAAATATTATGACTTTTACATTTACGAGCAACGGCGGAATGGGGATTAGGTGTCGTTGGCGCAATTTTTTTTTATTCCTAAAATCATTACTCATTAACTCATGTCACGCAAGATTCTCGCAGGATAACAGAGGAGCAGCGTTTTTTTTTGAGTAGATGAATCATATTTTCGTAGAAAGTACGTAATGTGAGTCATTATAATAACTGGATGTATAGCTTAACTGGCAGAGCAACGACCTTTTAAGTCGTGTGGTGTAGGTTCGATGCCTACTGCGTCCACTTTTTTTTCATAAAATGCCTTGATAACCCAACTGGAAGAGGTGCGTGACTTAGAATCACGATGTTGCAAGTTCGAGTCTTGCTCAAGGCACGCTTGACTTATAATCCCATTTTACATTTTTAGCTCAGTCGTCTAAATGGAAGGATACGAAACTTTGACTTTCGTGGTGTAGGTTCGACGCCTGCCTGAGTTACATTACGCAGTGTGGCTGCCCGAGCCGCAAACATTATATCAACAACGGAGCAACGACAGTTTAGCCAACCTATCCAAAGGAGCAACTAGTCCTTCATCAAATAAAATTGTTTCTTTTTTATCCGTTTCAACGGTTACTTTTATTGGAAATTTAGCCGACACCAAATCTTCCGTCATGTACCAAACTCGCCCCGTTGGCACATTTATCAACAAGCCTTCTTCATCGCCTAGCGGATGAAATTTGTCGCTGCCCGATTTATACGTTGGAATTTTAAAATGCTTTTGGATAGTCGCCGCCACTGTATTTACATCGTCGGAAGGCACACCTATCTCGCTGACGCTAAGCATGCTTTGTGCTGAAAAAGGAACATTCGAAGCATTTTCTAAACCGTGGCGAGCTATCAATTCCACGATATTTCCAAGACTATCGTAGAAATATACGGCTTGCGCATTCCAATTTTTAAAATCTACTATGGTATTTCCTTTCTCATCCTTTTGCAAAGTAACCCTTGCTTTTAGCCAATTTTGAGCAGCTTCCATCTGATTTTTAGGAATATTAAACGCAAAATGATACGTTGGTTTCGGATATAAATCCAAATGCTTGAACGTTAGCGTACTTGCTCCAGCTTTAAACGAAATAGCTTCCGTTGATTGATGAACAATTTCAAATCCCATCAATTCATGATAAAATATTTTGGCGGATTCTACATCATACGTCAATAGCTCTAACTCCTTGATTTTCATCAATCTGTAATTGGTGTATAGTCAATTCGTTCTGCGTAATCTTTCAAGGTAATCATCGTTCTGCCCATTTTTAGGCTCGACAAATCATATTTCAATCTGAAATTTTTCATTTCAAATCCTTCGTCACCGCTATTTTTATGCAATGCCAAAGTAACCTGTGGCGGCATAGATTTTTTCATTTTGCCATTCCATCTCAACTCAAAATCTTCTGCTTTAGCTTTAGGATAAGCCATTTCAATATCAATAATCAAACAATTTCCTTCCGTTTTTACGCTTTTAAAATTCGCTCCATAAAGTGCGGAAGGCGGTTCGTTGGTTTGTGTAATCGCTTGGCAAGTTTCGGATTCTATCACTGAATTGGCTTTTTTTGGAACTGTGGCACGACAATAAACTGCCGATGCACAACAAAAGAAAAAGATGTTTCATATCCTTGTTTTGAATGTTTTTCTAAATGAAGCTAAGTTAGTCAAATTTAAGAAATTACTATTTTTCATAGCCTTATTAACACAAAAAAGAACCATAGAATGAGCTTCTACGGTTCTTTTTTATCTTTCCATTTTGGTTTCAGCGTTTTACAAAAGGCATTACAACGCCTTAATTTTAGCCAATAAATCTTCGGTAGAACTCACATCATCTCCGTTTGCTTTACCTAATTTGATGGCACGTTTAGCGTATTTTTTCGCTTTGCGCTTCTTGCCCAACTGATAATAAATAGCTGCTACTGTGTCATTATTGTAATAACCGCTGTCCAATTTTACAGATTTTTTTGCCCAACCACACGCCTTTTTAAGCAATGCTTTATCCGTTGTGTTTTCGTAGAATGTCCATGCAATACCATTCAACAATTGCGCATCTTCAGAACCATAAGTATCCAAATAAGCTGCTGCTGCTTCCAAGTATTTTGGCTTAAATTCCGCAGACCTCAAACGATATCCGTAGTAATTCATTTTAAATTCAGCTGTATATTTTACCGATTTATCTTTTGGAAAAACCTCTGCCAATGCTTTATTTACATCTTCAAATTTAATATCACTTTCTCTATAAATTGGGCGAAGGATAGCTCCTTTGAGGTGTTCTTCAAACTTATCTTCTCCGATTACTTCTGCAAATTTGGCTTTATTTTTTACCATAAAGCTAAAATACTTGTCCGCAGAAGTAGCCGTATTGGCATAGATAAATTTGATATTATCCGCCGTCAAAAGGTCTTTTTGAGTAGCCAAATAAGCATCTCCGATTTCCTTTGCATTCGACATACCTGCGTCTTTTGCAATTGCTGCATATTTCAACAAAAATGCAGGGTCACGGTCGCCATTTTCGTATTTTTTGCTCAAGGTAATGATTTGCTTGTCGGGGTCGTTAGCCGTTTTGCCCAAATCCAATAAGCCCGCAGCGTCTCTTGCGCCTATCGCACGGTGTACCAAATCGCCATCGCCATTTACAAACAATAAAGTTGGATAAGCTCGTACTGCATATTTTTTTGCCATCTCGATGCCTTCTCCTTTTTCCATATCAATTTTTGCATTGATAAATGTTGAGTTGAAAAAGTCGCCAACGGCTTTATCTGGAAAAGCATTCGCCGCCATCCATTTACACGGACCGCACCATGTTGTGTAGGCATCTACAAATACAATCTTATTTTCTTTTTTAGCTTTTGCCAATATATCGCTCCATGAACTATGCTCAAACTGAATACCGTCTGCAAAAACCGATGCACTGAATAACAACGCCAGCGCAAACGTTAATAAATGTTTCATAATTATATCGTGTTGTATTTAGTTAATAAAAACGTAATTATCTACGTTCATTAACGTATTTATAAAAAATCAAATTCCATTATTATTTTGATAAAATAATTCTCAGCACTTTTCCGGCTGAAAACCTACCTGCTTTATCATTCTTCAAACAACTCTTTCGGCAAAATTTTCTTCAACGCAGGTTTGATATTTTCATCATACCCAATGAATTTCCAAGTATCAAACCCATTCTCAAAAATTGCCATCATCTGGTTGCTTACTTTCACTTCTATTTTATTACTTACCCTGTCGAATATTACATTTTGTTCGCCATAAGCTAATTTTAGCGATTCATAAGTAAAATCCTCCACGCTCGACTCTTCGTCGCTTTCTCCTCCCGAATCTTCATCCGATTGGGCAAACTGATACACCATCATAAACGAATAATCTACAATCGTATATTTATTTTCTTTAACTACTTTAGTTGCTCCGATGGCTGTTACTTTGTTGTTTTTGAGCGACATTTTCATCGTCTCATCGCCTTTCATCGAAGATACTAGCTGCTCTTTAAGCGTATTTCGGGGCATTATTTTAAAAAATTCTGGATAAAGGTAATCCAAAAATGTTTCAAAATCATTATTCTCTAATGATGTAAAGTATTTATCTACATCTTGGCTAATACTCACGGAATCTTGCGCAAATGCACTTAAAGATAAGCTACTCAATAAGACTAAGAAAATGTTTTTAAACTTCATTTTTTAAATTTTCAAAATTGGTCATATTTACAAAATCTTGTGAGAAAAAATGATTTGAGTAAAATGGTTTTTCATCTTTTCTTTTCATAAATATGAATGATTAAATAAACGGATTTTCAACGAAAGGTGGTATTAAATTCGATGACTTGTCCTTTTTGATACATTTATAACGATGATGAATATTGTCTGAATGTCCGAACATTGCCGATTTTGCTAATTTTGCCGATTTTTAGACGTTCTCCATATCCACGATTTAGACGTTGCAGTGCAACGTCTCTACGAGCGTTTTATCTAAATATTTTAATAACAAATCTGCGTTTTCTTTATTGAAACATATCGGCGGTTTTATTTTTATAACATTATGATACAACCCGTCGGTACTCATCAAAAAGCCCAATTCACGCATTCTACTGGCCAAATAGGCCGTTTCCTTATCAGCAGGTTCAAGCGTTTCTCGGTTTCTAACCAATTCAAAACCCAAAAAGAAACCCTTGCCTCTTACGTCGCCTATTATCGGATGTTTCGCTTGCAAAGCCTTCAATCCTTTGAGCAAATAGTTCCCTACTTCAAGGGCATTTTCTTGCAATTTTTCGGTTTCTATTACATCCAAAACCGCTTCACCAATAGCACACGACACCGGATTCCCGCCAAAAGTATTAAAATATTCCATCCCATTTGCGAAAGCTGCTGCCACTTCGGGCGTACAAACTACTGCCGCCAAAGGATGTCCATTGCCAATAGGCTTGCCCATTGTCACAATATCTGGCACTACGCCTGAGAGTTCAAAACCCCAAAAATGCACGCCCACTCTTCCAAATCCTACTTGCACCTCGTCCGCAATACATACGCCGCCTGCCGCTCGCACCGCTTTATAAGCGTATTTCAAATAATTAGACGGCAATTCTATTTGTCCGCCACAACTCAAAATACTCTCGCAAATAAAACCTGCTACATTTCTGCCATCGCTTTGAATTTTTGCAATTGCTTCCTCAATTGAAGCGGCATACGCCTCTCCTGCCGTTTCGGGATTTTTAAATTTGCCACGATACACATCTGGAATGGGGACGATATGCGTCGTATCGGGTGCGCCTTTGCCGCCTTTGCCGTCAAATTTATAACTGCTCACATCAATTACTCGGCTCGTATTGCCATGATAACCCACCTCAACAGCAATCATATCTTTTTGCCCCGAATAGGTTTCCGCCATTCTCAAAGCCAGTTCGTTGGCTTCGCTCCCCGAATTTACAAAATGAACCACGCTTAACGCTGACGGCAGAGTTCCAGTCAGTTTTTCGGCATATCTAACGACATTCTCATGCAAATAACGAGTATTGGTATTCAAAACGCCAATTTGACGCTGTGCTGCTCGCACAACTTTTGGATGCTCATGCCCAACGTGCGCCACATTATTGACGGTATCTAAATACCTTCTGCCCGTCGCATCGTACAAATACTGACCGAAACCTCTAACGATGTGCAGTGGTTTTTGGTATGAAACACTAAGGCTACGGCCTAGATATTTTTTTCGTTTTTGTAGAATTTCGTTCGTTTTGGACGTAGAGACGTTGCACTGCAACGTCTCTGCATCGGATAATACATCGGATAATACATCGGGCAACAACAAAACAGGGTTTGGGCAAATATCCAACCAAACATTGGCAGCCGTTGGAAATGCCACGCCAGGGAAATCCCCTACATTGCCTAGCATATCCAACATGATTTGAAAATGCAGATGCGGAGCCCAATTTCCATTTTCGGCAGGCATCCCAAAAGTCGCAATTGGCTGTCCTTTCGTGATGCGTTGCCCCGTTTCCAAACCTTCCAACGAAGCCAAACTCAAATGCCCGTAAAGGGTATAAAAGGTCAAATGAGGCGTTGGAGAATGTTCTAAAATAATGGTTGCGCCATAATTTCCTACCTGATGGTTGTTTTTAAAACTATGGATTTTGCCATCAAGCGGAGCATAAACGGGCGTTCCTGCCGCTTGCCAAATATCAAAACCTAAATGCACCGTCCGCCATTGAGGCCCATGATTTCCTAGCACCTGAAAGGCATCCGTGGCGTAAACAGGGCGAATTTCGCCATAACCGCCTACGCCAATATCTGCGTTTTTGTCTTCAAGTAATCGGTTAATTTGTTTTTGAAAAGCAACAACGGTATTGAAATTTGAATTATTCCCTAGCTCCAAACTGCCTACACTCAAATCTAAAGTAGCTATCTTTTGATGCTGAAAATTAGCTACTGGCGCAATATCATCTTCCCACTCTAGCCAGTTTTTGAAACGTTGCAAATTGGGATGCGCATCCCATCCGCAGGCATTTCTAAAGGTATAATGCGCCAATGCTGGCGATATATTTTTGAGTTTTCGGAGCAATTCCCATGCTGGCTTTTCGCTAATGAACAAGTATTCGTTGTCGGGTTCGAGGTGCTTATTGTAAGCTGCATTAGCCACTGTAATCATCAAACGAGCAGTTATCATCGAAAACAAAACTTCTACCTCGCTTTCTTCCAGCGGAAAAACGGAATGATAACCACTGATGACATGGGTAGCCGCTTCGAGCGGGTCTGGAAACGGCATACAAGCATAAGCGCAGGCGATAGCTAATTCATTGATAGTTTCGCAATAAAGGGCATCTCCAAAGTCAATAATCCCTGTTATTTTTTGATTTTCAAAATCTGACTGAGCCAATAAATTCAGTTCGTGCGCATCGTTGTGGTTGATGCTTTTTCGAAAATTTCCTAGTTTGGGTAGCGTTTCTTTTTCAAAAATATCCCAAAAATACGCTGCAATTTCTCGTTCTTCTTCTGTCTTAAAATATTCCGCTAGTGGTCGAGCAGCCAATGTTTCGCTAGGATTCCATTTATAAAAACGATGCGCTACCTTGTGGTCGAAACCTTGCAATGCTTTGGACAATTGGCCGCAAGCCTTTCCCCAACTTTCTAAAATCATTGGGCTACGAGGCATTACTTTTTCCACCGTTTTGCCTGCTATCCAGCTTTGCAATCGTATGTATCGGATGGTTTTTCCATCATCATGTTTTGTATAAAATTCGCCATTCTCATTCGCTATGGCTTGAGGAATTTGTAATGCAAATGATTTTTGGTGTAAATGCTGGAGTATAGCGGTTTGAAAATCAAGTTCTTCGACATTCGGATTGCTTCGGCTTACTTTGAGCGTAAATTTTTGGTTGTCTGCCGATTTTATATAGAAATTAAAATCTACTTCGCCTTGAAGTGGCTCGATTTGGTTTATTTTTAAATGATAATATTGAGCGGCAAGTGCTGCGGCTTCTTCTGTGGAAATGATGATATTTTGATAGTTTGATTGGCTCATGGATGGATGTTTTAAATGAAGTAGCGAAGTTAAAAATTTTGGATGCTTTTGCTTCTTCTTTTTTTGCTTTAAAAAATAGAGGTTCTCTGACAATTTGGTGGATTTGTCCAATGTGAGCATACTCCATTGCTTTAGAAAGACCTCAAACAATGGAGCATACTCACATTGGACATTGACTTTCTAGTTTCCCCACTAAATTGTCAAAGAACCAAAGTAGATTTATAAAAATTTTTAAAACCATATTTTATAAAATATGAAATACCTATACTTTTTTTTAATTGGCGTATTTTTAGTTTCGTGCCAAACGCCTCCGAATGGCTTTGATGAAGCTGCTGAGACTGAAAAGATATTACAAATTCATAACGAGCAACGTCGGGTGCATTTTGAAAAACTAGCCGAAGAGTTTACAGAAATGATGTCAGAAAATTTCATCTCGGTCAATCGAGGAGAAATAGAAATGCCATCAAAAGAAGATAATGTTAAGCGTTTTTCGGCTTATTTCAATTCCGTAGAATTTGTAAAATGGGACGATATTAAGCCGCCTGTGATTCGATTTTCGGATGATGGCTCAATGGCTTATACCGTAGTGGAAAAGGAAGTAGTCGTAACTTACGAGGCGAAAGGCAAAAAATATGAAAGTACCACCATCTTTTCGTGGGTGGCGATTTATAAAAAATATGGCGAAGATTGGAAAATAGATGCCGTCGCTTCTACTAATTTGCCTGATGAACTAAAGGAAATAACAGATGAATAATAAATTATGGATTTTTGGGTTGGTTTTGCTGATTTCTGCTTGTGGCATTGAGAAACGAGGGGATGATTATTTGCCGGTTTTGAAAGACTTGCCAATTGCATTTGAAAATTTGGCGGCCATAGCCAATTGTACTTCTCCAATGGGAAATTACACAACTACGGTGCATTCTACGGCAGATGGTTATGTTTATTTTCGTCAAGATTACGAATATCGAGACACGCCTTTTATCGCTATTGTGTTGGATAGTCTGACGGGCTATGTGCTGAATAAAGACCATTCTATCGTTGATACTTTGGATGTTATGGCTATCGAAATGGTGCGAGGGCATGAGCTTCATTTGATAGCTTTAGCACCGAGTCTATATTTTTCTGATTTGACATTTGATAAAGTTATTCCCGATGATGGGATTGCGTTTTTTAGTGGTAAAGACCGTTTTGGATTGCCTGTTGATATTCGGAAAGGGGGCAAAGATTTATCAGCAAAACATCAAATTAAAAAAGTAATTTTTAAAAATCCATTCAACTCCCAAGAGGAAATTATCATTGATTATTTGGAATGGATGGATTCTAAACTGGGCGAAATTCCAAAAGTCGTTGAAATTATTCAAGCCGAAAAAGATACTTTTCGATTTGAATATACCGATGTGCAAGTAAATATTGATAACTTGCCTCGTTTACACCAAAACTAAAATGCGATAAATGGATTTTACGCTCATAATCGGCAATATTGCTGCTGTTTTGACCTCTCTTAGCTTTTTGCCGCAAGCCCTAATGGTTATCAAAACGAGAAACACGGAGAGTATTTCTTTAAAAATGTATGCCATTTTCGTAGTCGGTGTATTTCTTTGGCTGGTTTATGGTATTTTAAAAAATGATTTACCTATTATTCTAGCTAATTTTGTAACGCTTAGTTTGGCTTCTGTTATTTTATATTACAAAATTATAGAAAAGAAGTGAGCAAGGAGTTTTATCAATTAGCCAAGATTCACAAAAGCGGCTTCGCCGCTTTGTGAATCTTCATTATCAGTTAGTTATGTAAGTAGTCGGACATAATTATTTTGTAAATAACTGGCCCTCTCCAATGGGTTTTAACCCATTGTTTTTCAATCAATTAGTTCACAATGGGTTGAAACCCATTGGATATATAAATCTGTCCAGGTACTTAATAGGATTTAATTTTGTGAATAAAGTCTATTGAAAACATTAAAATATGGATGCAGTATTTAAAAAATTGAACTTTAAGAATCACGAACAAATTTTGGTCTTGAATGCACCTGATAGTTTTCAGGAAAATATGGATGCCATGCTCGGTTTCACTACTTTTTATCATAAAATAGACGACCTAGATGCTTTGACTTATGCAATGGCATTCGTTACGCAACAAGCTGAAATAGATGCGCTTGCGCCTGCTATCGTTGCCAAATTGGAAGGCGATGCAATGGTTTGGTTTTGCTATCCTAAGAAAAGTTCGAAGAATTATGACTGCGATTTTGATAGAGATACGGGCTGGCATATTTTCGGGAAGCTAGGGCTT
>CALOED010000036.1:0-34703 GCA_942492005.1 uncultured Saprospiraceae bacterium | reverse complement strand
TTCAAGAAGACTTGAAATTTTATATGCTTTATCTTTTTATTTTGCGAACTTATTAAAAAAAATTCCTTTTTGCACTTTCTTATGGCACGATATGAATATTTACTCATTCGGACAAGAATATGAAAGAGCATCAAACATAATTTAAAGCGATAATAGTGTTATCTTGTGTACTTTTAATAATTGAATAGACTATTTCTATAAACGTGAAAGTTATAATAGTGTTCGTGTATAATATGTTTCATACTCAAAATGCTCTTTGAACTTGCGGGAGAGGTGGACAATTTGCCCTCAAACCATAAAACTACTATTTTTATGTTGAGCCGTCGAAATATCCGAATTGAGTCATACCGTTGCTGCCAATCGGGATAGTGCTTTAACTTACGAAAAAGCCGAAAGGCTTGTTGAAGCGAGTGAGTGTGTCTTACCAGACGTATTTGTTTAATTTGTATTTTATACAAAAAATAGCAAATCACGCCAAACAAGATGAAGACAATCGAAAATCGAAGCTTTTGCAGCCGAAGGAAGACAATACGTTTAAGGCGATTTGGCAACCAATCCGTTAATGGAAAGTTTTTCGGCACACGAAGGCTTCTATGCGGAATTGAAAAAATACAAACTCCTGTCAAGTGTCAATCAAGATATGGTTCGAAAGCTATATTCGGACTTTGCAGCAACGGACGAATACAAAAAATATGTTTACAAACTTGACTACGAATTAGCCGACCATCAAGAGATTATCTTGTCGTTATATAAGTTTTGTTCCAAACACGAACTGTTTGTTGATGCAATTGAGGATGTTTTTCCTAATTATATCGACGACGATTCTCTTATCATAGGAGCGATGAAAAAAACGCTCAAAAAACTACCTACTCCTTTCAATTTCTACGAAGAATTTATACCCGATGCCGAAACGGTAGAAGAATACGGTACTGATTTGTTGTATAAAATCACACACCTCGACAAAGACTTACTCGAAATCATAGAACCTGCTTTGCAAAATTGGGATGCTGAAAGGGTAGCTATTTTGGATATGATTCTATTGAAAATGGCAATTTGCGAATTTTTGTATTTTCCGACCATCCCTACTAAGGTGACGATTAATGAGTATATTGATGTCTCAAAAATGTATAGCACGCCGAAAAGCAAGGATTTTATAAATGGTATTCTTGACCGACTCTTGAAAAAATTGGTAAAAGAAGAAAAAAATCAACAAGGAAGGAAGAGGATTGAAAGACTAAACGAAAGAAAAAAATGGCGGTTTTTACAAAATTAACATCCGAAGATGTTTTAGCTATCGAACAACGCTACGCATTGACCATCACGAGTTGTAAACCGCTTATGGTCAATGGCTTTAGTAATTCTAATTTCTTAGTAGAAACCGCCAATCAAAAATATATTTTAACCGTAGTTGAAGAAGATGCTGAAAACAAAGTAAAATTGCTTGTAGCCATATTATTGCATTTTCAAAAGCATAATTTTGAGACCAATAAAATTATTTTGGATATCCTCCAAAATGCGATTAATACGCTAAATGGCAAGCCTTATTTTTTGAAAAACTACATCGAAGGTGCGATTATTGAGGATTTGACGCTTGAAAATATGGAACAAGCAGGGCAGGCATTAGCCAAACTGCATCAAGTGCCATTGCTGGACA
This sequence comes from uncultured Saprospiraceae bacterium, assembly GCA_942492005.1. Classification (GTDB taxonomy): domain Bacteria; phylum Bacteroidota; class Bacteroidia; order Chitinophagales; family Saprospiraceae; genus CAKZLL01. The sequence continues at coordinate 33,049 of CALOED010000036.1, read as the reverse complement.
GTTTGCCTATTATTTATAATACAGAACATCCTAAATTTCGAGCAGTTATCGGCATGGGCTTCGATGAAAAGTATGAAAACTGGCTCGCACAGCAAATCGAAAAATTCAAACCTATCTTGCGTCAAAATTTGCCAAAAGGCATTATTCATGGCGACTTATTCCACGACAATGTGATTTTTAATCAAAATGGTGCTACCATTATTGATTTTGAATGCGGATGCTACCATTTTTTAGTCTTTGATATTGGAATGTCGTTTTTGGGAATGTGTTTGGATGATTATCAGTTCAATGCTACACGGGCAAAAGCATTCCTAAAAGGCTATCAAACCATCCGAAAACTCGAACCATCAGAAATTGACAACCTCCAAATATTTGCCGAATACGCCGCTACTATGATGTCGAATTGGCGATTTTGGACCTATAATTGGTTTCGCCCAACGCCCGAAAGAGCTACATGGCACTGGCTTTTAGCCAATGCAGGTTTGGCAATTAGTAGCATTCCCAAAGAGGATTTTTTTGAAATGGTATTGGAATGATAAGTTGAGGGGAGAACCTGCCTGCCGACAGGCAAGACCGCAGAAGTAACTCCGCTGTTAGGGCGCACTAGCTGCGGTCAGAGGGGGGCAAAAAAAATACTAATCCTTCCGCTCTGCCTCTCGAATAAGGTATTTCACACAATCGGCATACTGCGTCCAGACCAAAAAATGGTTTTCTTTCGGATACATATATATATCGACTCGTTTGCTGTTTACGAGCATTTTTTGAGCAAAAGCCGCATTTTCTTTCGGCACTAGTATATCTTTTTCGCCCTGAATCACCACTACGGGAATGGTAATGTCTTTCCAAAGCGGCAGCATTTCCGTCAAATCGCCTTTTACAGGCAGTATTTCTTGGTTAGAAACCCGCATGACCGTAGGAATAGCCCAGCGAACGCCCCACCAGTCCATCGGCTCTCGATACCATTCATAAGGTTCGAGTTCGGGAGCTATCGAAGGCGCAATCATCACCAAACCGCCCATCAATTCTTCATAATCCATTGCCATTCGAGCAATGATGGGCCCACCGAGCGAATGCCCGACTAAAATAATCTTAGGTGCTTTTTTGTGGCGTTCGAGCATCGGCTTGAGGAGCGCAGATTGTTCCTCTAGAGATCTGACGGCTCGCCCGTAATCCGAATAGCCAAATCCCGGCCTATCCACCGAAATCATCTGAACGTGATTGCTCAAACTCGTATCCGCCAAATAATCGCTAAAAGCACTCGAAGACCCCGGCGTGCCGTGTACGAAAATTACTAAAGGCAACGTATCTGCGCCTACATGAACGTAATGAATGTTGCGGTCGCCTACCTGGTAATTATGAAAAGTAGGCGCAACTTGTCCTTTTTTCGTCAGCGTTTTTTCCCATTTTGCATCGCTCATTCGGAACGACAAACAGCCATGTGCAGTTATCATAATCGCTAATAAAAAATACAGAAATAAATACCGTTTTTTTAAAAATCGCCTTCTTTTCCCTTTTTTGCTTGTTCTTTTTTTCATTTTATGCAAACTCTCATTGAGTGATTTTTTTTGATGATGTAAATATAACTCTTAAAGGCAGTGAGGTGTTTATGTATTGGTCTATGAAATAATCAAATACATCCGAAAATAGGATAAGAGCAGTAATGTTTACGTTTTTTATAAAAAATCAATTGCGCCACATCTTCACAGGTTGCACAGGAAATCAATTATAAAATTCCCACTCGACCCATAAAGAGATAAGGAGGTACTTAAACTGTCTGTATCGGCAGACAAAGCATTAAAAAAAACGCTTCTGTGTTTTTAGCATTTAAATTTTCAAAACTAGTTAATCCTTATTTTGCTATTGTTTTTTAAACAAATAATTTATATTTTTGGTAATTGTAAATATTGTAGGAACATTTTGACAAAAAACGATTGAATTTTCAAATAAATGAACCATCATATCTCTGACGAACCAACGAATGACACTCAGCTATTTGAAGACTTATTTGGTGTGAATACGGCTAAAGCAGTGGCTTTTGCTACGGTTATCTTGCCTTTGGCTTTGCCCAAATTATATACTTATTCCGTTCCTGTTGATATTTCGCATCTGGTCAAAAAAGGCGTTCGGGTAGAGGTTCAGTTTGGAAAAAACAAGTTGTATTCTGCAATTGTGAAGGAAGTACACACCGAAGCCCCAAAGGATTACACGCCAAAACCCATCATTTCAGTACTGGATAATTTTCCCATCATCACCGACCAACAATTCGCCCTGTGGGAATTTATGGCAGAATATTACTGCTGCGCACAAGGCGAAGTCATGAATGCGGCATTGCCGAGCGGCTTGAAATTGGCAAGCGAAACGAAGGTCATTATCAGTCCGATGTTTGATGGAAATTATGCCGAACTGACCGATAAAGAATATTTGATAGCGGAAGCCCTGACCATTCAGACGGAATTGAAAATAGAAGAAATCCGAAAATTATTGAACCAAAAAACGGTTTATAATATCATAAATTCCTTGCTCGAAAAACGCATTATTTATCTTCAAGAAGAATTAAAACAAAAATACAAAAGCAAAAAAGTAGTATGTGTAAAACTTGCAGAGCCGTATCATTCTGATAATGAGCAGCTTAAAAGTGTATTTAGTAAAATAAGCAAAAACGCTAACCGCCAAATGGAAACCTTAATGGCGTTTTTGCAATTGCACCAAAGCAAAAGCGAAATTACTCGCAAAGAACTCTGCGAACTAGCCGACGTGAACACAGGCATTGTCAAAAAACTGGAAGAAAAGGGCGTTTTCAAACTCTACGAACTGGAAGTCAGCCGACTAGGAATGTACGACGAAGACCTTATCACTTCCTTTCCTTTGGCAGCGCAACAGGTGCAAGCCATTGAGGAAGTCAAATCTATTTTTAGAGAAAAAAGCACCGTCTTGCTGCATGGAGTGACGGGTTCGGGCAAGACTAGGGTTTATATCGAACTCATTCAGGAAGCCATCAATCGCAAAGAACAAGTCCTTTATCTACTCCCCGAAATCGCTTTGACGGCTCAATTGACCAACCGCTTGCAACGCATCTTTGGCAATGATATTTCGGTTTATCATTCCAAAATCAGCGATGGCGAACGAGTAGAAGTGTGGCATGAAGTGCTGAACGGCAGACCCGTAGTGATGGGGGCGAGAAGCGGTATGTTTTTGCCTTTTAGCAACCTCAAACTCATCATTGTGGACGAAGAACACGACCCGTCATTTAAGCAAACCGACCCCAATCCTCGTTACAATGCCCGAGATATGGCGGTGTTTTTGGCGAGTTTGCATGGTGCAAAAGTTGTGTTAGGCACGGCTACGCCTTCCATAGAAACTTATCATAATGCCAAAGTGGGCAAATATGGTTTGGTGGAAATGATGGAACGCTTTGGTGGTTTGAAAATGCCCGAAATCATTATAGCGGATGCAAAAGCGGACAAACAGCAAAAGAAAATGCAAGCACATTTTACCTCCAAGCTCATCGAAGAACTGGAGGCGGCACTCGGCAGGGGAGAGCAAGCTATTTTGTTTCAGAACCGACGAGGCTACGCACCTCGATTGACTTGCGAGACCTGTGGCTGGAATGCGCAATGCACGAATTGTGATATTAGCCTGACCTATCACAAGTTTGTAAACGAACTCAATTGCCACCTTTGCGGCTACCATACCAAACAGCCGCCTGCTTGCCCCGCTTGCGGCAGTCCGCATTTGGTAATTAAGGGATTTGGGACGGAGCGCATCGAAGACGAACTCAAAATATACCTGCCAAAGGCGAAAATTGCCCGAATGGATTTTGATACCGTTCGCACCAAAAATGCTCATTTTAATATCATCAAAAAATTTGAAGAAAGTAAAATAGACATTCTAGTAGGCACGCAAATGGTGACGAAGGGCTTGGATTTTGATAATGTGGGCGTAGTGGGTGTTTTGAGCGCAGACCACCTTTTGTATTTCCCCGATTTTAGGGCTACCGAGCGAGCCTTTCACCTAATGACGCAGGTGAGCGGACGGGCGGGGCGCAGAGAAAAACAAGGAAAAGTTATCGTTCAGGCGTATAATGTGGCGCATCCTGTATTGTCGGAAGTGATTGCCAATAATTATAAAAAGTGTTATGAGCGAGAGATAAAAGAGCGTCGAGAGTTTTTCTATCCGCCATTTTATCGCCTTATCAAAATCACGTTGAAACACAAAAAACAAGAGACACTTTTCAAAGGTGGCAAGTTCTTTGGCGATATTGTCAAAGCAAAATTGGGCAGCCGAGCCATTGGGCCTGCCGTGCCGGGCGTGCCTCGCATCCGCAATTATTACTTGCTCGATATTTTGATTAAAATGGAAAGAAACGGGAAATTGATAAAAGATATTAAACTTTTCTTGCAGGATACAGTCGTGAATTTGCACAAAGAAAAGGGCTTTTCGGGTATCAAAGAGAATATTGATGTAGATCCTTATTAGAGGCGTAACGGTAGAAAATGCCAACTCAAGGAGACGATGCTGCTAATTTGTTCAAATAATTATGACTTAAATTTTTTGTCAGGTGAAAATAATTCCACCTATTAGCCATTATTGACAAAGCGGCGAAGCCGCTTTGTCAATCTTCATTATCAGTTAGTTATGTAATAGGATTTAGTTTTGTGAATAAAGTCTATTTATTAGGGGCTTTTTTATTTCAACTTTTTTTTTGAAAAAAACATAGCCGATGAGGTTTTGGGCTTACCAGAAGATTTCAATCTAGGCTATGAGAGGTTTTTTCTGAGCAAGCCAAAAAAGCTAAGGCTAAGGCTTTTTGCCTAGGAAAGCCAAAGGATGGAGAGGGCTTGTGTTGTAGGGAATTGTCTTACATTTGTTGCTACTGCAATAGTTTGACTATTGCGAATATTCGCCCTATTATTAGCATTTTATCAAAATAAAAGGATAATATTAGATATTTGTCAAAATAACTCTAAAATAGAGGTTGTGATTATTAAAATTTATAACGTATATTTACAGAGCGAAAAGGGTAAAAGGTGCGAAATTTCGCATTTTAGTAAGAATAAAAAATAAGTTTTTAATTGAAACAATGTTTTTTTGAAGGTTATTTATATTCATAATTACTTCATTAGACTTTATGCTGAAAAAAATGAAAGGTGCAAAATGCAACTTATTGATTTTGAGTAGTTTTGTCTATTAAAAAGGTTTCAAATAAAAAAAATAAATTCTTGATATGGAACAAGTTATGGAAAGGCAAGAGACTGCCACATATTCAAAGGAGACTTACTTGGCTTGGTATGAAATGATGTTGAGAATTCGTCGTTTCGAGGAGCGTGCATTGATGGCTTATAGCCAGCGCAAGATTAGAGGCTTTTGCCACGTTTATATCGGTCAGGAAGCGGTAGCGGCAGGTTTGATGTCATCTACTCGTCAGACTGACCCGTGGATTTCAGCTTACCGAGTTCATGGTATTGCGTTGGCAAAAGGCGTAACGCCTAATGCGGTAATGGCAGAACTTTACGGAAAAGAGACAGGAAACGTAAAAGGCAGAGGCGGTTCGATGCACTACTACTCTAAGGAGTTGTGTTTATTTGGCGGCGATGGTATCGTAGGTGGTCAAATTCCGAATGGTGCGGGTATTGCTTTTGCTGAAAAATATAAAGGCACGGACAACGTAACGGTTTGTATGTTCGGTGACGGTGCTGCTCGTCAGGGCGCATTGTACGAGACCTTCAATATGGCGATGACGTGGAAATTGCCTGTTATTTTTATTTGTGAGAATAACGGTTATGCGATGGGAACATCGGTGGAGCGTACTTCTAACGTTCACGACATTTACAAAATAGGTGCTGCATTTGATATGCCGAGCAAAGCGGTAAATGGCATGAGCCCAGAGAGCGTACACGAAGCTATGGCGGATGCTTTGGAGCATTGCCGAGAAGGAAATGGGCCTTACTTCTTAGAAATCAAGACGTATAGATATAAAGGTCACTCGGTATCTGACCCAGCTAAATATCGCTCGAAAGATGAAGTGAAGGAATACAAAGACGTGGACCCTGTGAAGGTGACAAAGACTAAAATCTTGGAAGAGGGTATGGCTACTCCTGACGAGATAAAGGCAATTGAGGACAAAATCAAGGCGGAAGTTGCGGAAGCTGTAAAGTTTGCAGAAGAGTCTAATTTCCCTGATGGTTCGGAATTGTACAAATACAATTACGTTCAGGATGATTATCCGTTTTTGACGTAATAGCTAGAAGTATAATGATATAAAAAGGGTCGAATGCTGGTCAAGCGTTCGTCCCTTTTTTTTTTTTTTACAAAACGAGATTAATTTTGAATTGTTCGTGAATAATTCTGTATTTTTGCGCAGATTTTTTGCGAACGATTAAAGAAAACTTGAAATAAAACGATAGCACAATGGCTAGGAAAGAAAGAAAAGGAAGAATTGGATGAACCAATAGTGGATTTAGGGGAAGTAAGAGGACAAGCCGCCAATTTTTTTGAAGAAAATCAACGCTTGTTTATTGGTATAGTTGGAGGTATCGCCCTTTTGGTAATAGGATTCTTTGCCTATAAAAACTTTTATCAAGGACCCCGTGAAACAACTGCATTAGGACAATTGCATAAAGCTGAATTTGCTTTTGAGCAAGATTCTTTTCAAAAAGCATTGACTGACCCGGGTGGCGGATTTCCTAGTTTGGTAGATATTGTTGATGATTATGGCAATACAAAGGCTGGAAACTTAGCTAAATACTATGCAGGAACTAGCTTTTTGCACATTGGCGACTTCGAGTTAGCTATCCGATACTTAAAAAGTTATTCTGCGAAGGATGACTATACTAAAGCGATGAAGCTAAGTATGCTGGGTGATGCGCATTCCGAATTGAATAAATTGGATGCCGCAGTAGGCTATTACAAAAAAGCAGCAAGTGCTAGTGGAGATGATGTAACGGCTCCTTACAACCTTCAAAAAGCGGGTCTGTTGCTCGAAAAGCAAGGCAAAAACAAAGAAGCTTTGGCGCAATACCGAAAAATACAAGAGAAATATTTTAATACAGATATAGGAAGAACGATTGATAAATACATCGCTAGAGTTGGCGGATAAGTGTATTTAACTATTTATATAAAGTAGCTTGACTATTTTTTTAAAAAGCTACCGTTTTCAGTTCAATACTGGAAACGGTAGCTTTTTCGATTCGTGGGCATACCAAATGATTGGAGAAGCAAAAAAAAATTAAAAAAAAATGAAGTATTGAAATTTTAAAAAAAGACATTTGCCAATCAATATTATTAAAAAAACATGGTCTCCAAAATTTTATTAGGTTTTAGAGAATAAAAGGCATTTGAGCTATATTAATATTTGGTAAAAACCTGAAACTTACCGACTTATGGCTAAACGCATGAATAAAAATACTTATCTTTGCAGTTATGAACGAAAATTTTAAAGATTTAGGGCTACAAGAAGAGATTTTGACAGCAATTGGAGAGATGGGTTATGAAACGCCGACCCCGATACAATCAAAAGCCATTCAACACATCTTGAACAATCAACAAGATTTGGTAGCATTGGCACAAACAGGAACAGGAAAAACAGCAGCATTTAGCTTGCCGATTTTACAACAGATAGAATTAGATGTTCGCAAAACACAAGTATTAATATTATCGCCTACCCGTGAGTTGTGTATTCAGATTGCGAAAAATATTGAAGAATTTACCAAACACTTACCGCAAATAAAGTCCGTAGCCGTCTATGGAGGTGCAAGTATTGACAATCAAATACGCACAATAAAGCGTGGAGTACATATAGTAATAGGTACTCCGGGAAGAACGCTAGATTTAATTCGACGTAAGCGATTGGACTTTTCAGGTATTCGTTGGCTAGTGCTGGACGAAGCGGATGAAATGCTCTCAATGGGCTTTACGGAAGATTTGAATGCCATTTTGGAAGGCACGCCTAAAGAGAAACAAACCTATTTGTTTTCTGCTACAATGCCGCCAGAAATTCATCGTATTGCCAAAAATTACATGAGTGACTATGCCGAGATTACTATCGGTTCACGCAATACAGGTGCAAAAAATGTAGAACACCATTACTATTTAATCAAGTCAAGAGACCGTTATATTGCGTTGAAACGCATCGTGGATATGCACCCGAAAATTTACGGAATCATCTTTTGCCGTACTCGCAACGAAACCAAAGACGTGGCAGATAGTCTTTCGCAAGAAGGGTATAATGCTGATGCGATACATGGCGATATGTCGCAAGCGCAGCGAGAATACGTAATGAACCGTTTTCGCAATAAGCAAATACAAATATTGGTAGCTACCGATGTGGCGGCTCGTGGCGTGGATGTTGATGATTTGACACACGTGATAAATTACAACTTGCCAGACGACCCTGAAATATACGTGCATAGAAGTGGGCGAACAGGTAGAGCAGGCAAAGAAGGGATTTCGATAGCGATTATTCACGGTCGTGAACAGTCGAGGCTCAAGCAGATAGAGCGCATGATAGGAAAATCGTTTTCGAGGGTAATGATACCTACGGGGACTGAAATTTGCCGTATGCAGTTGTTTAGCCTGATTGACAAGGTAAAAAGCGCAGATGTACAAGAGGAGCAAATCGCTGAGTTTTTGCCCGATATTTACAAAACGTTGGAAGAGTTACCTCGTGAAGAGTTGGTCAAAAAAATCGTTTCATTAGAGTTTAATCGCTTTTTGAAATATTACGAAAATGCGCCAGACCTTAATGTAAAAGAGGGTAGAGATAGAAAAGATAGGAATGAAAAGCGGAATGGAAGAGTGCCGTTTTCTCGTTTTCATCTGAATGTGGGGAAAAAGCATGGTCTTACTCCTAAAGATATTATTGGGCTTATCAATCAGGTGAACCGAAGAGACAGAGTAGAAATTGGACAGATAGAAATCATGAAGTCTTTTTCTTTCTTTGAAGTAGATGAAAGCTACTCGGATAAAATGGCTCAAGGATTCAAGCGTCTGGAATTTAATGGCGTAGATTTGAATATCGAATTATCCAAACCAAAATCTTACGAGAAAAGGGAGGAGGTGATAGACCTTATAGAGGGAAAAGTGGCGGAAAATCATTTTCTGGTAGCAAATCAGAACGCCCAAAGCGAAACCGAAGCCGACCTAAGAAGAAGAAAAAATCGTTTTAGGCATTTATAAAAAAAGAAATACCCCTCTGGCTTTATTTAGGAGGAGGGGTATTTCTTTTTTTACAAATACTATTGCGTCAGCTTACTTCGCCTTCGCCATTTCTTCTTCTTTCAGTTTGCGTCTCAAAATCTTACCGACATTTGTTTTCGGCAATTCATCCCGAAACTCAATATGTTTAGGTTTTTTATAACCAGTCATATTCTCCGTACAAAAGGCTTTGACTTCATCAATAGTAAGAGACTTGTCCGATTTTACAATAAAAACCTTAACGGCTTCCGTCGATTTTGGGTCAGGCACACCGATAGCCGCCGCCTCCGAAATTTTTGGATGACTCGCCAACACTTCCTCAATTTCGTTTGGATATACATTAAAGCCCGAAACCAAAATCATATCTTTCTTGCGGTCCACGATTTCAAAAAAGCCATCTTCGTGCATCTTTCCAATATCGCCTGTGCAAAGCCAACCATCTTTAATCGTTTCGGTAGTTGCTTCCGGACGATTATAATAGCCTTTCATTACCTGTGGGCCTTTGATTTGAATTTCGCCTATCTGCCCTTGAGCCAATACATTATAATTATCATCCACAATGCGAAGCTCCGTAGAAGGCAAAGGCATACCGATACTTCCTACTTTATCCGTTCCGTCTATGGGATTGCAACTCGCTACTGGCGAAGATTCGGTCATTCCGTAGCCTTCAATCAAGACCTTCCCCGTAATCTCTTGCCACCTTTCTGCCACGCTTTTTTGGACAGCCATTCCGCCACCCACTGCAAATTTGAAACTTTCAAAATTAGCTTTTGAAAAATCGGGATGAGAAGTCAAAGCATTGAAAAGCGTATTCACGCCAGTCATTATAGTAATAGGCTCTTTTTGGTTAAATTCTTTTATTACAGAAGGCAAATCACGAGGATTGGTTATGAGTACATTTTTAGTACCAATGCTCAATAATGCCAAACAATGTACCGTAAAGGCAAAAATATGATACATCGGAAGCGGAGAAAGTGCTACTTCTTTGCCTTCGTCCAGAAACTGGAATATATAAGATTGCACTTGCTGCATATTTGCTACCAAATTTTTGTTGGTCAATTCTGCTCCTTTTGCCACGCCCGTAGTGCCGCCAGTGTATTGTATTAATTTGGTATCGTCAGGTCTGCCTTGAAATACTTCTAGTTGCTGTTGCTTGCCTTGCGCCAATGCCTGTTTGAAAGAAACGGTGTTTTTTAGGTCATATTTAGGAACCATCTTTTTGACGTGCTTGACCACCAAATTGACAATTGTGCCTTTTACTGCACCTAACATTTCGCCCAAAGGCGTAACAATAACCGTATTAATCTCCGTACTCCCAATTATCTTCTCAAGATTGGCAGCATAATTTTCCGCTATGACGATTGCTTTCACGCCTGCATCCGTAAACTGATGTTTCATCTCACGAGGCGTATAAAGCGGATTGGTATTGACTACGATTATCCCCGCACGCAAAGCACCAAACAAGGCAATCGGGTATTGCAAAAGATTAGGCATCATTAGCGCAATCTTATCGCCTGGTCGCAAACCTCGATACAATAAATATGCACCAAAATCTTTTGATAACTTATCCAACTGCCCGTAAGTAATGGACTTGCCCATATTTGAAAAGGCATCTTTGCTTTTATATTTATTAAAACAGCCTTCCAACATCTCTACTACACTGCTATAAGCATCTGCGTCAATGTTGGCAGGAACGCCTTTAGGATAATTTTTGAGCCACGGTCTTTCTTCTACCATAGTGTAAAAAGGTTTTATGAAGCGATATTTACAAAAAAATCAGCAGCGTTGTAAAGCTCTTTGCCGATATAGAGGTAAGCGTATTGTAAATAAAGCCGATTATGTGTTGTGTTAATTTAATAAAAAAATAGATAATCCATAGAAAAATTGGTTATTAACTGTCCAATTTTAGAATAAAAGTAGTATTAGTTCACTAAAGTCACGAAATTATTCATAATAGCTTAAAAATAATTAATTCTCTTTTTATTTTCGTGGGAATAAGTTTAATAAATTAATAATTACGGACAAAAGAGGGTTTTGCGAACAAAAATTAATGTAGCATATCTGCTAGAATTATAGGTTTTGTTGTATCTTTCCCTTCAAAGTAAGTTAATAGCAATTACTTTACACTTATTATTTAGTAATCCAACTAATTTTAGGTCGTTTTAAGAATCGTCCTTATATTGAACGCTTAAACATAACATATTACTTTTTTGATTTTTAATGTGGAATATTTTATTAGCTATTAGGTTAATGAATATTTTTAAAAAATATAATCCACTAAGATTATCATCTATTTTTAAAATCTAACTAAAAAAATTATGATGAGACAATTACTGTTAATTGCTCTTTGTACTTTGTTGGGAACTACACTAACAAATGCTCAAACGGCAGTTTACTCTGAAAACTTTAATAGTTGTGCGCTCCCTACTGGTTGGACGACTGTCATCACTTCCGGAGTGGATGATTGGCAGTTTGGTGCAAACGGTACAAGTAACCTTGATGGTACTTGTATGGCTTATTTCGATGATGATGCTATCGGTTCTGGAGCTGCATTTTCGACTGTTGAGTTGTATTCTCCTTTTTATGACATGTCTGCGTATGCTACGGCTTCCTTGACATTTGATTACAACTACTTGCACTTAAACAGCGCATTTTTGGTAGATGTTTGGGATAAAGCAACACAATCTTGGGTTAATGTTCTCACTCAAACCACAAACAATTGTGGTTTTTGGGGATGTTCGCCTTATCCAAATTTCCAACAAGATATTTCTCAATACTTGAGTGATAGTGTACAAGTTCGTTTCACTTACGATGACGGCGATACTTGGGCATGGTACGTTGGTTTGGATAATGTAGCATTAGTATTCTTCCCACCTAATGATGTAGGTGTGGTTGATATTTCTGCTCCCGAAGATGGATGTTTCCTTTCTTCTACGGAGACTGTAACGGTTGATGTGTATAACTATGGCTCTGTAGATGCAGATAGTGTAGAATTATCATTGTGGGTAGATGGTGCTTTTGTAGCCACTGAATTTTGGCTGCCAAATCCAAATATTACACCTTTTACCTCCAGTAGCTATACTTTTACGGCTACCGCCAACTTAGCATTAGCTGGAACGCACGATATTCAAGTTTCTGCGAGCTTCCCTGGTTCGGATGCTTCTACTATCAATGATACATTGATAGCACAAGTAACCAAAACCGTGGTAGATACTTTCCCTTATATCGAAAACTTCGACGCATGGGCTACTTGTAATAGTTTCTGTGCAAACAACACTTGTGCATTTGGCTCTCCGGGCTGGACTAACTTGATGAATGTAGATGATGACGACTGGGAAATTCATACAGGAGGTACTTCTTCTACGAATACAGGTCCATCAGCAGACCATACGACGGGTTCAGGAAAATATCTTTATACTGAAACATCAGGATGTAATGGTAATGAGATTATTGCCGAAACGCCTTGTTTCAATCTTACAGGGCCTTACCTAACTACACCAGCATTGACGTTTTATTACCATATGTTTGGAGCAGCGATGGGTAGTTTGACCGTTCAAATCAATGATGGTTCTGGCTGGGAAGATGCTTGGTCTTTATCAGGCAATCAAGGCGACCAATGGTCGCAGGCTACTGTTCCATTAACTTGTTACTTCGGTTCTACTATCCAAATCCGTTTTGTAGGTTTTACAGGTACTACCTTCACCTCCGATATGGCTATTGATGATATTAAAATTGACAACTTTGCAGGTGGTATTGATGCGGGTATTTCTAAAATTACAGAACCAACGCAAGAAGGTTGTGACGCATTGAGTGCTAACCAAACGGTAACGGTAAATGTTGTAAATACAGGTACTACTACTTTAGCATCTATGCAAGTTAGTTTGTTTGTAAACAATTCATTGGTTGCTACCGAAGTTATTGGTGGTCCTTTTGCACCATGTGCTGATACACTTTATACCTTTATAGCTACCTCTAATATGAGTGCTGTTCAGTCTTATAATGTAACAGCGAATGTACAAGTTGCAGGCGACATTAATGGATTAAATGATACGATTAGTACATCAGTAGATAATCCAGGTGTACCTGTTACGACCTATCCATACTTAGAAACATTTGATGGATTTGGTAATTGCGGTGCTTTCCCAGGTTGTGCGGATGGAGCTTGTCAGTTCCCTATCACAGCAGGTTGGAAAAATCCACTTGGCGATACAGATGACTGGGATTTACTTTCAGGCGGTACAAGTTCGTTCCAAACGGGACCTTCATTTGACCATACTAGTGGTACAGGCTCTTACTTATATACCGAAACATCAGGCTGTACGAATAAGACTTTCTATGTAGAGTCACCTTGTTTTGATTTTACACCATTGACTGTTCCACAAGTATCATTCTGGTATCATATGTTTGGTGCTACAATGGGTACTATGTCATTACAGGTTGATACAACAGGTGCAGGTAACTGGATTACAATTTGGTCGCTATCTGGAAGTCAAGGTGATTTGTGGCAAGAAGTAAAAGTTCCTTTATTTGGATATTCAAATGCACAAGCAAGATTTAGAATGAGAGGACAAACAGGTACTTCATTCACTTCTGATATGGCATTTGATGATTTCAAAGTAGGTGAATTGCCTCAGTTGGATGTTAAAGCAGTAAGTTTGGTAACGCCAAACTCTATTGTTTGTGATTTCTTGAGTGCTGCTGAACCAGTGAAAGTAGAATTTCAAAACGCCGGTGCAGATACATTAACTTCTGTATCTCTTTCATTGACTATCAATGGTAACTTAGTAGTTACGGATGTAGTGAATGGTTCATGGTTGCCGGGTGTTTTAGATACACATACGTTCTCTATTACGCCAGATTTATCTACACCAGCATTCTACAATATTGAAGTATCGGGTTCTGCATTGCCGCAAGATGATGACTTTACCAACGATGCGCTTACAGTAGTAATAGAAAACGAAGGGCAAATTCAAAACTTCCCAGCTTTAGAAACATTTGACGGATTTAGTTCTTGTGACTTCGGTTGTCAGAACAATGTTTGTGATACAGCATTTACAGCATTGGGATGGAATAATACAAATTCAGCTACTGGAACACAAATTGATTGGAGTGTTTCAAGTACATTGATAAATAACTTTAGTGGTCCAACGGGACCATCATCTGACCATACATCGGGTTCGGGTAATTTCTTGGTAGTAAACTCTAGTTTCTGTGGTGGCCCAGCTACTGCAGTGGCAGAATCTCCATGTTATGACTTAAATCAGATAGACAATCCACAAGTTTCATTCTGGTATCACATGTTTGGTGCTAATATGGGTACGATACAATTGCAAATAGATTCTTCAGGGCTAGGTAACTATACTACTATTTGGACAAAGTCAGGCGATCAAGGTAACTCTTGGCAACGTGCTAAAGTAAACCTTTCGGCTTATGACGATAAAGTAGTTCGTTTCCGCCTTAATGGTATCATACCAATTGGTTTCTTCAATGCTTCTAACATGGCAGTTGATGATTTCCTCGTAAGAGAAATATTCTCTTATGATGGTACGCCAGTTGCTTTGACTTCACCTTTGGATACGGGTTGTGCCTTGACAGCTACTGAAACAATAACAGTTAATGTAGAAAACGTAGGCGCGGATACTATTGAGAATCCAACGATGACCATGTGGGTAAATGGAACTTTAGTAGCTACCGAAAACTGGACAGCTACATTGTTGCCAGACGATATTCTTCCATATACATTTACAGCTACGGCAGACTTATCTGCAGCTATTCAGCATGATGTAAAAATAGCAGTAGCATTCTCAAATGACCAATTTGGTGGCAACGATACTACCTCCTTTGCGGTTGGTCGTGCGCCAATTAATACATATCCTTATCTTCAAACGTTTGATGCCTTCGACCTATGTAATTCATTCTGTAATGATGGCGGGTGTGCCGCAGCATTTACAGCAGATAGGTGGGAGAACTTAGTAGGAAATGGCGACGCTGATGACTGGAGTGTAGGAACAGGTAATACACCTACATTCGGTACTGGTCCAAGCGGAGACCATACATCGGGTAACGGTCAATATTTATTTGTAGAATCCAACGGTTGTAATAATAACCAGTTGTCATTCCAAACGCCATGTTTTGACCTTTCACCATTAACTGCGCCTAGCGTAATATTTTGGTATCACATGTTTGGTCCTGACCAAGGTACATTGACCTTAGAAGTAGATAACGGTACTGGATTTACTCCTATTTGGACGAAATCGGGCGATCAAGGTAATGCTTGGCTTCCTGCCAACATCTCTTTAGCTGCTTATGCTAATCAGGTAGTTAAATTTAGAATGGTTGGTCTATCTGGCAGTAATTTCCAAGCAGATTTTGCAGTAGATGATTTTGCTGTTCTAGAAGCACCATCATTTGACGTGCAGCCAGTAAGTTTGAATACACCTCAAGTAAATGGTTGTGCAGCATTGACAGCAAACGAACCTGTCACTATTACTATTTTGAATAGTGGTGCAGCAGCAGCTACTAACGTAACAGCTACATTGTCTTTGAATTTTAATACCGTAGTAACAGACGTTATTGCAGGTCCAATTCCTTCTGGAGCTTTGTATGTTCACACCTTCTCTCAAACTATTGACTTGTCTCCAATTGGAGCATTCAATATTGGAATTGAAACAACAGTAACAGGTGATGCCTTTACAGTTAATGACTTCTTGAGCGAAGATGGATTGAATGACGGCGGTGGTACAATTACTACTTATCCTTATACTGAAAACTTCGACGCTTGGAACGATTGTCTTGGCTTCTGTCAAGATGGTGTATGTGCGGGCTTATCATTCATTACTACTCCGGGCTGGAAAAACGCTTCTGGCGACGACGCTGACTGGAGTATTGATAATAGTGGTACTTCTTCATTCAATACAGGACCTTCGGCTGACCATACTACTGGCGCAGGTCAATACCTTTATACAGAAACTTCGGGTTGTAATAATCAAGAGTTTTGGATGGAAACGCCTTGTTTCGATTTCACTAACTTGTATGCTCCAGAAGTAACATTCTGGTATCACATGTTTGGTGCTGCAATGGGTACGATGGAATTACAAGCAGATTCTACGGGTAATAATAACTGGAATACCGTATGGTCTAAGTCTGGCAACCAAACTGACCAATGGTTTGAAGCTACTGTGAATTTACAAGCCTATTCAGGTACAGTCACGAAATTACGTTTCAAGAGTATCTCAGGTACTACATTTACATCTGATATGGCATTTGATGATTTTGCTATCAAAGATGTTGTACCTCACGATTTACAAGTAACTTCTTTGAATGATTTGGATAATGGTTGTGGCAACGATAGTTTATATGTAGATGTAACGATGTATAATGCTGGTTTCAATGATGAAGATACGTTCAATTTGACCGTAGAAATGACTGGACCAACGAATACTACGATTACCAATACATATACAACGACATTCGTATCTGAAACATCTCGCACCGAAACGGTAGGACCTTTCAATACATCTGGTGGCGGTAACTTTAACTTTAAAGCTTACACAAGTGTAAATGGCGCATCTGACTTTGTGAATGCAAATGATACCATGACGACAGACATTATCTCTACTCAATTGAGTACAGTGACAGGTTCTGACGATGCTCGATGTGGCGATGGCGCTTTGACTTTGAATGTACAAGGTGATGCTACGGAATATTTCTGGTACAATGCTCAAACTGGCGGTAATTTCATTCATACAGGTACCGTTTACAACACACCTGTATTGACTGACACCACTACTTACTGGGTAGAAGGTAGAAATCCATTCTTCGCTTCTATTGGTAAGCCTGATACCGTTGGTAATGGCGCAGCAGGTGGCTATTATAGCTATTTCCCTGACGGATTGAAATTTAATGCAAACTTCGATTTGACTATTGAGCGTTTGACTATTTACCCTCGTTTGGTAAATGGAGCTACAAGCGCACCTATTCAAATCAATGTGAAAGATTTAAATGGAAATACAGTAGGTTCTGTAACAACTACATTCTGGGGAACTGTGGGTGATACTACAATTGACTTAAATATTGATGTGCCAAAAGGAAATGGTTATACTATTGACGCAGAAGGTACTCATGTTTATGATATTGAAATGTATAGAAATGGATTAGGCGGAGCTGCTTACCCGTTCGTAGAGCCGGGCGCAATGCGCATCACTGGCCCTAAGAACAACTTAGGAAGTTTCTACTATTTCTTCTATGACATTGATATTCAGTACTTAGGTTGTCCTTCTCCTAGAATACCTGTTACGGCATTTGTAAGTCCTAATACCATGACATTAGACTCTACCGCAACGGTATCTAATGCAGGTAGTGGTACTGGTAGTGCTACGGTAATTGTATCTGGAGGTTCTGCTCCATACTCTTATGCTTGGAATACTACTCCTGTTCAAACGGGCGCAACTGCAACTAACTTATTGCCGGGTCAATACACGGTAACGATTACAGATGCAGGCGGTTGTACAGCAATTCAAACTGTAACAGTAGGAACAGTAGGGACAGATAATGTATTTGGAGTAGAGAAATTCAATATATTCCCGAACCCAACTTCTGGATTATTTACGATTGATTTAGAATTGGACGGCACACGTGATGTACAAATTGAAATCTTTAACTCTATTGGTCAAATCATTTACTCTTCTGAGGAAGAAGCGATTGATGCGAAAAAATATCCTATTGACTTGATGGATAAGGCAGCAGGTATTTACCAAGTACGAGTAAGAATTGATGATAAATACATGACTAAGAAAGTGATAGTTAGCGGATTATAGTTCGAGTAAGAACCATAGATAATTCATTAATATTTTCTTTGAGAGCGGTACTAAGATTAGTCTTAGTGCCGCTTTTTAGTTGGTGGTGATTGTAATTCTTATTTTAATAGAAAAAAATAATCGAACCATTGCATTATTCCGAAATTCCATGACTTGCTCAATGATTGACAAGTTTTATTTGAAATTTAAAAAACAAACGGTATGAAAAAAATACTAATACTATTTTCATTTTTATTCATGATGAATAGCACTTACGCACAGACCGAAAAAGACACGATTATTCAAACCATCGAAAAAATGTTTGATGGAATGCGGGCAGGGGATAGCACAATGATTAGCGATGTTTTTGCAGATAATATTCAGATGTTTACCGTTTTTAAAACAAAAAAAGGAGAACATAAAATGGTGCAAGATGAGCCGCAAAAGTTTTTAAATGCCGTTGGTACGCCTCACGATAAAATTTGGGATGAAAAAATTTGGAGCTACGATGTCAAAATTGACGGGCTGTTGGCTTCCGTCTGGACGGAGTACAGCTTCTTTTTGGGCGGAAAATTTAGCCATTGCGGCGTGAATGTCTTTCAGTTGTTTAAAAGCAAAGAAAAAGGTTGGCAAATCGTGAACATTACCGATACGAGAAGGCGGTCAAGTTGTGAAATGACGCAAGAAACCAGAGTAAATGTATTTTTAGACAACTGGCACAAAGCCGCTGCTGAGGCTGATGAGGATACTTTTTTTGGCTCAATGACGGAAGATGGAATTTATATCGGCACTGATATTACAGAACGCTGGACGAGAGACGAACTCAAAGAATGGTCAAAAAAATATTTTGAGCGTGAAAGTGCATGGAAATTCAAGGCAACGGAACGAAATGTCAGTTTTTCAAAAGATGGAAAAATAGCATGGTTTGATGAAAAACTCGATACATGGATGGGCGACGCTAGAGGTTCGGGCGTATTGGAATTGACGAATGACGGCTGGAAAATCAAACATTATCATTTGGCTATCGCCGTTCCTAACGATGCGGTCAATGACTATTTAGAAATTTTGAAAAAGGACAGAACCAATAAAGATGATAAGAAAAAAGAGTAGTTTGGAAGAGCGTTTTTTTGATTTGAGAAAGTTATTATAAGACTGATTTTAATGGAATATTGGCATAAATTAATGCGAATTAATTCCAATATTCCATTATCTCATTACTCCAATATTCACTACTCCAATCAGTTTATCAAAAACTCTCGAGCGTCTAACACGGTAGGCATTGGAATTTCTTCCATTGGAATATGTCCTGCGTTTTCATAGATAATGAGTTTTGAGTTTTCAATATCCTTCTCAAACTGATAAGCATTTTCTAAAGGAATCCAAACGTCGCCTTCGCCCCAGAGTATCAATGTAGGCGTTTTTATACCTTTAATCAATTCAGGATTGGTGTATTTTTCGTTGCGAACCCTATCTATAAATGCCTTTCGATTGCCCTCTCGTAGCGACAAATCATAATAGCGATTAACCAGTTCGTCGGTAACTTTATCATCTTGACTAAATACCTCTAATATGCTTTTCTTCAAAAGAGGCTTAGGCGTAAAATGCAACATTATTTTACTCCAAAAAGGGCTTTTAGCTAGTTTGAAGGGTAAGGAAGGTGTTTTTTTGAAAGGATAACCAGCCGCATCTATCAATATCATTTTCTTTACTTTCTGAGGAAACTTCGTGGTATAACGCCACGCAATAGCACCACCGAGCGAATTGCCAGCCAATGCAAAAGTATCTACGCCAATTTTTGTTAGAAACGCCTCCAAAAAATCAGAATAATAGTCCAGAGAGTAATTACCTGTGGCGTTGGAATGTATCAGCCCAAATGCAGGCAAATCCAAGCTGATTACTTTGAAATTGTCTTTGAGTACCTTCGTCCAACCTTCCCAAGTATGCAAAGAAGCCGCCGTGCCATGAATTAAAACAACGGGAAATCCTTCGCCATTGATGCGATAATGTACATTCAAGCCATCTACTTCAACGAATTGAGAATTGTCATAAGCGTATTTTTCTTTGAGTTCTTCCACCGATTTGTCGGGCGCATAGGCCCAAATCAATATGCCTGCCAATGCCAACAAAAGGATGCCGAGTATTATGCCTAAGATTTTAAGTATTTTTCGTTTCATGTTTCTTTTTTCATTTTTTACTTAAAATCGAAATTACGCTTTATCTTTCTTTTATCTACAAGAATATGCTGAAATGAGGTGCTTTTTATAAAAAAAAACGCCACTAGGGGTTGATATTCCTAGTGGCGTTCTTTCTTTTATCGGATGGCAACGTTTTGAATTTCTTCTAGAATTTTGCCTTTGCTGTAATTGTAAAAAATCTTGCTTTTGCTTCGTGTTTCAAATATCAAACTTCGAGTATAGGCATCTACGCCTGTAAACGTCAAATTTCGACGAAGTAAACCGCTGTCTTTCAGTTTTTCAACTTCCACAACGAATTTTCCGTGGCGAGTTTGCCAAAGTGCGGAAATACCATCTTTGTCCGTAGAAAGTAGCCAACGACTGTCCGTGCTGAATGTAAGGCTTTCAATTTTCGCTTTGTGGAATTTCAACCTTTTTGTGCTATTGGAGGTGCTGTTTTTCCAAAGCAAAATATCCGAACCGCTAACCGCAGCCATATAATTATTGGCATCAGCTTTTACGGTTGTTTCTTTAATAGGTTCATCATTTTTAGCAGAAGAGGGTACGTTTCCTGTATTTAATTCAATAATAATAATCGTACCCAAGGCTGCAAATACAAATAGCAGAAATGAGTTCATGGTCATATATTTTAATTGTTGAGCAATAAATAGATGAAATTAATCCATCATTTTAGTGTAATATTGGCTTTAGTAGGTAGGTGTATTTACAAGCAGTATCGTTTTTTTATTCAAAAATGAAATTGAATATTTTGGGGTTCATCAACAAATGATATAATAATAACGATAAGATACGGGAGGGAGTTCGAGTGGTCACTAAATTTTCTACGAAAGTAGAATATTATAGGATAAGATAGGTATTTGGGAGAGGGAACGCAAAAAAAGGGTGTGATTGCTGATAACAGCAACCACACCCTTTCTAATAACTAGATGCTAAATTTCTACATCACGAATGACAAATAATTCCTAGTAACAAGGATTTTGGTCATTAGCAATAGCAGGATTAGTATCAATATCCGCTTGAGGGATAGGCATCAATTGTTGGCAAGCCTGACGACCTTTACCCGTCAAGAATGCTTCAACACGGTTGGTTCTTCTCAAATCAAACCAACGGTCTCCTTCAAATGCCAATTCCACTCTTCTCTCTTGAAGAATAATATCTTCAAAGTTTCCAGCAGTCAAAGTAACACCTGCCAAACCTGCTCTTGTACGAATTTGGTTCACGATAGTCTCTGCACCCGCAAGATTGCCCTGACGAGCCATTGCTTCTGCTTTTATCAACATAACGTCTGCCAAACGAACTCCGATAGGCTGGTCAGTACCCGTTGCGAAGTCAGAAAACTTCGTAACGTAGTGCGAACCACCACCACCACCAACAGCAACAGCAAATGAAGCAGCCGCACGAACATCGCCAGCTTCGTAAGCAGCCATCAAATCATCGGTAGGAGCGAACTCATGACGACCTCCGGGCTTATCCCAAAACCAGAAAGAGATAGAGTTAGCATCTACTGCGTTGAATGCAGCTTGGAAAATAACTTCATCAGAAGAAGCGCCGAAGATGTCACCGTAGTTGGCCTCTAAAGCATATCCTGCTGCGTCAGCGATTACAGCATCAGCCGCAGCTTGAGCCGCAGCAGAATTGCCCATCCAAAGGTGAACTTTAGCTAAGTATGCGTTAGCAGCACCAGCAGAAGCCTTTGTTCTGTCGCCAGAAGAACCGATTTGGTCTCTAGCATCTTCTAAGTCAGAGATGATTTGAGCCAATACGTCAGCTTCAGAAGCACGAGCTACTTCCACACTAGCAAGGTCTTTTGTTGGTGTAGTGATTAAAGGCACACGACCAAACAAGCGAACCAATTGGAAATACATAGTAGCACGAATGAATTATGCTTCGCCATCATATTGAGCTTTAAGTGGCTCAAGAGTAGCGTCGCTAACACCGGCAACAAGTCGATAACCAAGTTTGCACGATAGATAGCTTCGTACATTTCGCCCCAAGTAGTAGTTACATCTACGTTGTCAGATAACATATCGTTGTCATCCATTTCACGATAAGAAGTAAAAGTACCACTGTGGAAAGTATTATCAGATAACAAATCCGGAATCATAGAGTAATGTAAACCAAAAATATCATCATCTTGAATTTGGTCATACATACCATTCACGGCTACGGCTGCTGAGTTGGCATCCGTAATGAGTTGAGACGCATCTACGGCATCTCTAGGAGCTACTTGCAGCACATCTTCACAAGAAGTGAATACAATGCTTAACGCAAGGAATATATATAAAATGTTATTTTTCATTATTCTTATTTTTAAAAAAAAGAAAAATTAAAATTTAGACTAATCTTATCGTAGAATAATCTCTTCTGCGAACAGAAGAGGTAAATTTTAATTTAGAAAGTTGCATTAAGACCGAAACGAACTGTTCTGTTCAAACCTTGAGTTAAGAAATCTGTACCTAAGCTCAAGTTGTTAGTACCGTCATAGTTTACTTCTGGGTCAAGACCGCTATAATTAGTCCATGTCATCAAGTAGTTACCTGCTACATAGATTTTTAAGTTAGAAATACCCGCTTTTCTGATTACGTCTTTTGGCAATGTATAGCTCAAAGAAACAGATTGTAATCTCAAGAATGAACCATCCTCTACGAAACGCTGAGAAGCAGCATTGTTTCTAGAGCCGTTAGCACCACCTCCACCTGCTACGATAGGAACGGTAGTTACATCACCTGGGTTTTGCCATCTGTTCAATACAACCGTAGTGTTATTGAAACCTCTTCTCACACCATCTTCGTTGAAACGACGAGTAGCGTTATATACTTCATTGCCATATACATAGCGTAAGAAGAATGAGAAATCAACACCTTTGTAAGACAAGCTGTTAGTCAATCCGCCTGAGAAATCAGGGAACGCATTACCTAAGTTGATACGGTCACTAGCAGTAATTGCTGCATCACCATCTTGGTCCACATATTCTACATCACCATTGTCAGGATTAACGATTCTATCCGTAACAGCCCAAGCATAGAAATAACCCAAAGGCTGTCCTTCGTCAATTCTATTGATGAAACCAGCATCGAACCCTTGACCATCATATAATTCTACAACAGTATTGATGTTACGAGCGATTTGGAAGTTAGTTGTCCAGTTGAAATCACCTTTGAAGTTTACAGTATTGATTGCCAATTCTACACCTGTGTTGTTCATTCTACCCACGTTTTGAGTGATAGACGTGAAACCAGAAGTACGAGGCAATGGACGATTTAATAATAAATCGTTGGTGTTTTTGTCATAAAAATCAAAAGTAATAGATACGTTCTCATTAGCCACCGCTACATCCAAACCAATATTGAATTCAGCCGTTCTTTCCCAACGCAAATCTGGGTTAGGCAATTGAGTAGAAGCTACACCCGAAAGGCTACCGTAGTTATTACCACCGAATGCCAAACCACGAGAATCAAAGTTGCCAATACCAGCTTGATTACCTGTAAGACCGTAGCTCACACGCAATTTCATGTCGTTGATGAAGCTCACATCTTGCATAAAGTCTTCGTTACTCATTCTCCATGCAGCAGATACTGATGGGAAGTAACCAAAGCGGTTGTTTGTACCAAACTTAGAAGAACCATCCGCACGGAAAGTAGCTGTCAATAAGTACTTGTTAGAAATATTGAACTTCAAACGAGTATAGTAAGATAACAAACGGTTAGCTGTTTCAGTTTCTGACGCACCTGTGATTTCAGCAGCAGAAGTCAAGAAACGGAAATCAGGACTAGGGAAATTAGTACCGTTCATAGTTGAAGAAAATACAGTATAGTCTTCATAATCTACACCAGCCAAAGCGTCTAAATACACTTCACCGAATGTGTTTTGATAGTTTAATGTATTTTGATTAACGGTACGTACTGCACGAGACGAGTTGTATGCACCTGCGCCATTGCTACCTGCGCCTTCGGCAGTGATAGAAGGTACATAGTTGCGCTCAGAGAAGTTCACGATATCAATACCGAATTTCGTTTGAGCAGTCAATCCTTCCATCAATTCATAACGAACGTAGAAGTTACCCAAAGAACGATAAGTCAATAATTCTAAGTCTTTCTCAATAGCAGTTGCCACAGGATGGTCGAAAATCATACCGCTAAAGTCATAAGAACCATCATCATTGAATGCTTTTACGTTAGTAGGCTGAAGAATAGCCAAAGACAAAGCACCGTAGATATTGTTATCAGACTTTACGATATTGGTATTAGTACGAGTCATATTTACGCTCACACCAAAAGATAATTTATCGTTTGCTTGATGGTCTAAGTTCAAGCGAGCAGAAGCACGGCTATATCCTTGACCAATGATAGTACCTGTTTGGTCGAAAAGTGAACCACCAAAGTAATATTTGGTTTTCAAATCACCACCTTGAATAGATAAGTCATAACTTGATACAGGCGCATCAGCACCATTTTGATATACCAAGTCCATGAAATCTGTATTGTCGCCATTCCAAGCAGTAGTTAGTCCACGAGCTTCATTAAATAACTCCGTAAATTGCTCGCCATTCAACATATCGTAACGCTTCAATTCTGTTTGGAAACCATAACTAGCGTTAAAGTTGATTTTTGCACCACCAGCAGAACCACGCTTAGTAGTAATCAAAACAACACCGTTAGAAGCACGAGAACCGTAAATAGCTGATGCCGCAGCATCTTTTAATACTTGCACTGATGCAATATCGTTCGGGTTCAAGTCAGAGATAGCATTGAAATCCATACCACCATACGCTCCACTAGAGAAGTCGCCTGCGATAACTGGAATACCATCAATAACATATAAAGGCTGATTACCAGCGTTGATAGAAGAGTTACCACGAATACGAACTGAAATACCGCCACCGGGCTGTCCGTTATTTGAAGTGACATCCATACCAGCTACTTTACCTTGAAGAGCTTGGTCGATACCAGCTACTGGCAAACTTGCTAATTCATCGCCACTTACAGAAGTAATAGAAGCCGTCAAATCTTCACGCTTCGTAGAACCATAACCTACAACTACCGCTGTTTCTAATTGAAGTGCATCTTCTTTCAATACCACATCTACGATATTGCTTGCCCCCAACTCTACTGTCTGACTTTTGTATCCAGTATAAGTAAATACCAAGGTCGTGCGACCTTCTGGTACTATTACTGAATATTTACCTTGTACATCAGCCGAACTACCCGTAGCAGTTCCTTTTACTTGCACACCTGCAAATGGAAGAGCGTCACCTCCTTCTCCCGTGATGGTTCCTGTAATGGTACGCTGTGCGATAGCATTTGCACCAAAAAGAAGAACCATGATGAAAATAAGTGAAAAATTCCTCATGTTTTAAAATATATTTAGTTGAAAAAAAATAGAAAAGTATTAAAATTATTCTAATGTAACTGTGTTACGATTACTATTTTAGAATAAAGTAATACTGTTGAAAAAAATGAAAAGACGAAATAACAACATTTGTTGATTATTCCAAACCTTTACTTTACAAATATTTAGTTTTTTGTGAATTCATTCTAATTATAGACAAATTAGAATGAATAATGAGTCAATGTGAACTTCATATACGCCTAAAGAGAGGTAAAGAAATGGTCTGTACTTCTAAAAAATGTTAAAAATTAGATTTTGTATGTGAATGGTCTTTTTAAGTATGTGAATGATAAAATTTGACGATTTAAGAGGATGGCATTTTTATAAAAAATAAAAAAATCTCTAACAAAAACCTTTAACTTGCCGGCTAAAATTGCCCATGTCAATCGTCCTCATACATCAAAGAAATACAAAACGGTGGCTCAATGCCCTTCGTCAAGAGTTGCCAAACGTAACCGTCAGTCTTTATTCGGAAGTTGAAAATCCTGCGGAAGTAGATTTTGTGGTTTGCTTTAGAATCACTTCGGAGCAGATAACTCCATTTCCGAATGTCAAAATCGTGCATTGCCTCGGAGCAGGTATCAATTATATTTTGGAAGCCAACGTACTCACCGAAAAAATGACTTTGGCCCGTGTAGTTGATGAAAACTTATCGCAAGATATGTTTGAGTTTGCGTTGAGTGGTATTTTATCTCAAATGAAAAACCTGCCTCAATATGCCGAGCAGCAACGTCAGCAGCATTGGAAATCTTATGATTATAAGAGTATTCACAATACAACCGTCGGGATATTAGGCTTAGGAAAAATCGGCGGATTTGTAGCAGAACAGTTTGCTAAACTCGGTTTTCGGGTGAAAGGTTGGTCAAATTCTCCGAAGAATTTAGCTGGCGTTGAGAGTTTTGTTGGCAAATCGGGTTGGGCAGAATGTCTATCAGGCGTAGATTATTTGGTCAATATTTTGCCACTCACTGCCGATACTCAACAGATTTTGAATTATAAAAAACTAAAACACTTACCCAAAGGCGCATTTCTTATCAATATTGGCAGAGGAGCGCACGCTCACCAGACCGATATTTTACAACTCCTCGACGAGTCGCATCTTTCGGGCGTGCTGCTAGATGTATTCCATGAAGAGCCGCTGCCAAAGGAACATCCTTTTTGGGAACATCCAAACGTTCAAATTACGCCTCATGTAGCTGGCGTGACCGTGCCTGAATTTGCGGCTGAACAGATAGCAGCGAATTATATTCGTTTCAGGAATGGCGAAACCTTGGAGAATGTAATAGAGGTAGAAAAAGGCTATTGATGGAATTGAGCGTAGGAGAGGAGCATTGTAAGTCAGCAGAATAGTTATTGCATTTTAGGTTTAAAAGTACGAGCATACTACGATACATTTTTTTTTTGAACCTGTCTGCCGACAGGTTTTTATTTTGTATAGTAGCCATTATTCACAAAGCGGCGAAGCCGCTTTGTCTATCTTCATTATCAGTTAGTTATGTAATAGGATTTAGTTTTGTGAATAAAGTCTAGTAGTATGAACAACGAGCTACGTAAAAATATGCTTTTATATCAACCCTCTCGATTTCAGCTCCAAATACTTATTCACCGTATTGATGGATAAATCTTCGGGCGCAGTGAGTATAGATTGAATGCCATATTGGCGTAGTGTATAAACGATTTGCTGCTTTTCGGTCAAGAACTGACGGGCTTGCGTCTGATAATAAATATCTTGCGTAGTTTGGGCTTCCTTTTCGGTATAATCTCGCATTTCGGTATTTTCAAAAAACACAACCACGAGCAAATGCAGGTTATTTATTTTTCTTAAAATGGGCAAAACTCGCTCCATTGCATACATACTTTCAAAATTGGTATATAAAAAAAGCAAACTCCTACCTTGCACAAACCTTCGCACACAGCTATACAACAACTCATAATTCGCTTCCATGTCTCGCTCCTTTTCTCGATAGAGTGCGTCCATGATATGATTGAGTTGGTTCGATTTTTTATCCGCCTTCACGACTGTACCTATTTTATCCGAGAAGGATAACAAACCCGCTCTATCATGTTTGCGAAGCGTTACATTAGCTATCACTAAGCCCGTATTGATAGCATAATCCATTAAGCTCAATCCCTTAAAAGGCATTTTCATGGAGCAGCTTTTATCTATTACAGTATAGACTTGCTGCGCCCTTTCGTCCTGAAACTGATTGACCATCAGATGCCCTCTGCGGCTAGTTGCCTTCCAATTGATGCTTCTATAATCATCGCCTCTCACATAGTTTTTGATTTGTTCAAATTCGTAACTATGCCCAATTCGGCGCATTTTTTTAATGCCCTTATGGCTAGAGAGATGCTGAAAAGTCTTTAGTTCAAATTGCTTCATTTGCAAAATTGAAGGATAAACAGGGACGTTTTCTTGCTCTTCGTATTGTATGCGCCTTTCAGCTAATCCGATGATTGTTTTTGTAAATAGATTGATATGATGAAAAATATATTCGCCACGGGTGAGCGGTTTGAGTTCATAATCCAAACGCTTTTCTTCATTTGGTTTTAGCTCAAAGTGCATCGCAAAATCTCGCTTTTGAAATTGGTCAGGTATTTCGTCAATCAAGGTACAATACAATGGCAAACGATAGAATGATTCTATATTCAAACTGATTTTATTCGCATCGCCCAACGACATTCGCTTAGGCGTAGTCCGTTTGCATTTGGGTTGTGCGCCATTGCCGTGCAGCAGCAACACATCCACAATGAACAATGCAGCGAGCATTATCAGCCCCGTTTGCGCTACCGAAAACAGCACATCCCAAATAAAGCTCGTTGCAAAAGTAGCTATGATGATGCCTAGCACCACAAAGAAACGATTGCTCAGATAAGTATTTTTTATCAATTTCAGCATAAGTCGGGGGATTACCTCGGAATTTCAATTTTGCGAATAATATCATTTATCACATCTTCGGTCGTGTAACCTTCCATCTCACGCTCTGGAGTAAGTATTATTCTGTGATTCAACACAGGATAAGCAACTACTCTCACGTCGTCGGGCGTTACAAAATCTCTACCATTCATAGCGGCAATTGCCTTAGACGTTTTCATAATAGCCAACGATGCACGAGGCGATGCGCCTAAAAATAAATCGCCATTATTGCGAGTATCCACTACGATTTTTGCAATATAATCCAACAATTCTTCTTTGATGAATACTTGTTCAATGATGTGTTGGCATTCTTTGATTTCTACGGCACTTATCACGGCTTTTACATCGTTGCTTTGGCGAGTCGAAAAATCATCTTTGAATCGAGTAAGAATGGCTTTTTCTTCTTCGAGCGTAGGATATACCAAGTTGATTTTAAACAAAAAGCGGTCAAGTTGCGCTTCGGGTAGCTTATACGTTCCTTCTTGCTCAATGGGGTTTTGAGTAGCGATGACAAAAAACGGAAAATCCATAGCGTAAGTATGTCCATCAATTGTAATTTGGCTCTCTTCCATGACTTCAAAAAGGGCAGATTGCGTCTTAGCAGGGGAGCGGTTCACCTCATCAATCAAAACGACATTTGAGAAAACGGGCCCTTTATTGAATACAAATTCAGACGATTGCATATTGAAAACCGTCGTCCCCATCACGTCGGTAGGCATGAGGTCGGGTGTGAACTGTATCCGATTGAACTTCACCGAAAGGGTCTTAGCTAGTAATTTAGCAGTCAATGTTTTCGCAATGCCTGGCACACCTTCAATCAAAACGTGACCATTGGCAAATAAACTTGCCAACAACAATTCTATCATTCTATCTTGACCGATGATAACCTTTTGAATTTCATCTGTGATTTTATCAACGGCTTCGCTGATTTTGTGCAAAGGCAAATTGCTTTCATTCAAAATCGGCTCATTTACTTCCTGCAATTCGTTTTCGTTAGTTGGATTTTCCATTTAAAAATTTATTGAAATACTCATTTCTATCACTTCTTAGTTAGAATTTTTAAAAGCGATATTTAAGTATTACTCTAGGCACGATTGAATTAGCTAAAATCAATAGGATGACTGCTAACTGCGCACTGCCAACTGTTTTTATTTACAATTTTGATAATAATACTCAATCAACTGATAAAATTTCGTCAATTCTTTTTCGCTAATGGAGTTATTGTTTTTAATGTTTTTATAAGAATCAAAAATATTCTGCAAATGCGCTTGCGGCACATTGCTGACGGCGGCTAATCGTTTGACGAGCGGCTCATCTACATTTTTTAATAATATATGGTAACGTGTTTTTACGTGATTTATAAATAGGCGCATTTGCTGCACTGCCAATTGTCGATGGTCGTTTTGCTGCCAATAAAGCATCCCGATGGTTTCTACAAACTCCAACGAAGTATTGGTGTTTTGCTCCAAAACGGGAATAATGCGTTGTTTGCGCTTCGCCCGAAATAGCAAATATAATAGGGCAGTAGCGAGCAAAAGATACCATGACCACCGAAGGCTACGTTGCGAAAGAATGTATTCCAGTGGCGTTTTATTATCAAAAGCCATTTGAGGGCCCGAGTTATTGTTATTGCTTACTTGGTCAATGCGTTGAGGTGCATAAGGCACATTATTTTGGCGGTCGTAGTAAATAGTACCTTCATCCAAATGCGCTAAAATTTTATTGGCATACTGGCGATTTCGTTTTTCTAAAACGTAGTAATTGGAAAAAACAAAGGGCGTAGTATGAAAATAAAAATAGCCCTCGCCATGCTGAACACGGACAAAATTAGCCGAAGAATCATTGATGTAACCCAATTCTAAATATCGAGCCTCATCTCGGCAGTATTCGTACCAGTCCACGTATTGAAACTCGGTAAAAGAGGCTTTATGGTCTCGAATATATTTAAATTTCGTTCTGTTTTTGAGCTTAGGATGAATAGTGCTGAGGCGGACAAGGGTATCTTGAATATTAGAATAACTGAGACCGTAATCAAATTCGCAATCTTCGTCCCCAATAATCTGCTCCACAAAATCGGCAGGGATGAATCTCGCTGCTATCAAGGCATTGTTGCCATCGGCTACAAAATCGAGCAAGCGTTGTGCCTTAGTAGAATCTAATGCCAAACCATAGCCTAAAAAACAATAATTGGAAACATATTCGGTGTAGTCGGGCAAATCTTTGTTTAAATCGTAAACATCTAAAAAAGTTTCGCCATCAAAATAACTTTGGACAAAGCCGTGAAAAGCCGATGCGCCATAGGGTTCTAAACTACTCACTTGATAGGTTTCAGACCAATCGTAGGTATTTCGATTGAGCTGATTCATATAAAGCAGTAGCCCTAAAATGACCGTTGCCACGATGGCTAATAATATGATGGTTCTTCTGTCGAACATTTATAATCGTTTGTCCATGATTGTTTCATGGAGTAGGTTTATGGTGTCCTTCGGACAAAATAAGACGTTTAATAAATCATCAATAACTAAATCTACTTGTCCTTACTGTTGATAATTTGATGAATTTTTGCTTCACTCATACTTGTTATCTCAGCAATTTTCTTTTGGAGACATTCCCATTTTATGTAATTGCAAAACTAGCTTCTGATTAGTCCTTTCAGTCTTTTGCAGTCCTGTTTCTGCCTTTTGTAATTTTGCTTCCATTCTATGAAGTAATATTAGTCGCTCCAATTTTTGAGCTATATTCTGTTGGTTTAAAAGCCAAATCAACAATATTTTCACCAGTGATAGCTGACAAAACGAGTTTCGCCACCTTGTTGTCTTGCATCAAGTAGCGAAAAACCACATCATATATTGGATTTGCTATCCTTACTTTCTCTTTTCCTATATTTTTATAAATACCTTTTCTTCCAATTATTGCAACAATTTAATAATTTAAATTCTATTTAACTTGTTCCAATGCCACACTTTTCTTCATTTGAGGTATCAATCTCATCCTCAGCACCGAAAGCGGATGCAAAGGAAACATTTCATCATATTTTTCAACTTCTGCCAAGTTCATTCTCAAGCCTTCCTTGTACGACGCATCATAGGGGTCTCGCATCCATTTATCCATATCTAGCTCTGCGCCAAGTATTTGTGGCGCAAGCGTTGCTTCTCTTCAGCAATTCCCCATATGGCATTATTTTAGCAAAAACTATTCAAGTTGAATATCAAAATTAAATGCCACGATACGGTAAATTTCCTCCATAGAGCTACAAATAATACTATGGAAAGTCGCTTTTATCGACTCCCAAAATTTAACTTTAGTTCTAATATTTAGTTCAATCACCTTGAAAATGTGACAAGCTGCTTGAATAATTTGGTCAATCAAAAAAGCAAGCAACATTAAAAAAGCAAACATTGTAGATAAATGATCGTTACCATGTCCGTAATTATGCTCAAAGTGGTATCCTAAATTTTTAAGCGTATTAAATGTTTCATTTTCAATTTTCCAACGTGATCGCCCTGCCTTCATTATATTGGTTACATTGTTTTTATTAATTTTGATACTTGTAATCCAACTAAAAGTGGTTGTCTTACCCTTTTTATCTGTTTGTTGGTAGTGCAAAAAGTTTACTCTGACCTTGCCACTATTTGTTAATGCTAAATTATTAACATATTCAAAGCTGTGTTTTATGCCATTTTTCGTAAAAGAATATCGATTTGTTTGCTTTCGTTTTCGTCTTCCTTCAACCTGTTTAAATAATGTTTTTTGACTGGTGGGTTTAACATTAATAATGTAATCAAATCCTTTATCTATTAAATCATCAATATGCGGTTCATTTGCATATAAAGCATCTTCAACCATCAAAAAATTGTACTTCTCAATAGGCTGAGCATACGATTCTTTTATTTGCTGGAGTAATCTTTTAGCGGCATTTCGCTCACAATCATTCTTCGTTGTCCCATCGTTATTAATTATTGGTTCGCCATCTAATACAAAAACCTCTCGTTTATCGGGATGTACTAATGCACAGCATAACATATTATGATGATATGTTATGCTACCGTTAGAATGTTCTTTTGTCAAACATTTATTACAACTACAATTCTTTGAACTGAAGTGTTGTACACCATCATTAGAAAGTATCAAGTAACCCTTTGAACCAATTTTATACTGGTATTCTGAAATAAAACCGCTTTTTTTAAGCAAATTAAACTGTGTAGCAAAATAATCCCTAATAAAATTTGGGTTGATTTTATCTAAGACTTTTCGTAAATTAGTATCTGAGCAAGTCTTTTTTATTCCATATACCGCTTCTAAATTAATTTTTTCAATTTTATTTTGCTCCTCAAAACTTAATAATGAGGGATATTTTAGGCTAAACATTGCATAGCCGCTCATCAATATATCTTCCAATTTGTGACAGCTATTTGAAGCTCTATTGTCTTCAACGCCTTTGAATAGATTTTGTAGCTTTTGTATTTCTACATCCATCGAAATTTTTTCCCGTACTTCTTGATAACTCTTTTTCATTATGCAATATTAACTCTTTTTCATATTTTTAAACATCATTATTTCCA